>JBOHVN010000244.1:0-81970 GCA_050735675.1 Binatia bacterium
GCTGCTGGTAATCACGTCGTACGTTATGTTGGGTTCGATCGGCGGCATTCCTGTATGGCTCGCCGTCGTCGTCGTTGTTCGCGATGTTCTGATCGTGACGGGCTATGCGATCATTTACTTTTTGGTCGAGGAACGGCTCCAAGTACGGCCGAGTCTTATCGGCAAGTGGAGCACGACGTTACAACTGCTGACGTTAGGGGTGGCGTTGCTCACGCTCCATGACCCGCGAGTGCTCAGTGAATGGGTACTGCAAATCTTTATCGGTGCCAGCGCGATTGCGACGATTGTGTCCGGCTTTCAATATCTCTACCGCGGTCTGGTTTGGTTGCAATCGCGGGCCTCGTCGATCACCCCGCCTGGTTGACACTCGGGCTGGAAATTGGTAGTAAAATCAATCTCTTGCAATCTCGAAATCAGAAGCTACCGGGAGCCGGCGGGGATTCCAGTCAGGCACCCAGCAAGCCCCCGAGTGGGGCCTTTTTTTACGGGATTCATGCAAAGTTTCGCTCGATCGAATGCAGGCTGCTCAGAAAGACTCAGCGACGAGGCGCGCCAGGACCGTGATCCTGTCTGTGAACGTGACCGTGAAATGCGCACGAGCACGAACACGAATTCGAACGGGGCCATCGCGCAACGAAGCCTATGAGGCTTTTTCAGCAGCGTGCTAGTGTGGTGGATTCGAAGTTCATTGAACACGTTTGAGCGCCTCCGGTCATTCCCGCGAAAAGCGAGAATCCAGAATTCCTTGAAATTCCTGGATTCCGGGTCGCGCTAGCTATCGCCAGCTTGCCCGGAATGACAATTGAGTGATGCCACGAACTTTGATACCAGGACACCATAGCGGATTGCTGAAAAACTCCGTGCAGGCTGCTCAAAAAGATCTCAGAGGCGAGGCGCGCGAAAATTCGATCCTTCGACCGGCTCAGGACGGGCTGAGCGGAGGCGTACTCATACAGTACCTTGGAGTGAGGCGATTGAGCGCACCCTTCGACAATGCTCAGGGCGATCGGCCTATGAGGCTTTTTCAGCAGCCTGCAAGTCACCGTTCGTTCACGCAGGCACGTAGCTCAGTGGGAGAGCGCTTCCTTGACACGGAAGAGGCCGGCAGTTCAATCCTGCCCGTGCCTACCATTTTCTAATTATTTTCAAATGGACAGCGTTCACGTCACTTTACCTGACGGCAAGTCCGTCGATGTCCGTCCTGGCACCGGGATCGATGAAATCGCGGCGTCGGCCGGCGTCAGGAAGATCGCCATCGCCGCCAAGGTTGACGGCCGCCCGGTAGATTTGGCCGCACCTTTGGACAAGGATTGCGCGCTTGAGTTTGTTTTGCCGGAGAGTCGCGACGGTCTCGATGTCTTGCGCCACTCCGCGGCGCATCTGATGGCGCAAGCGGTGCAGAGCTTGTTCCCAGGCACGCAGGTGACCATTGGCCCGACCATCGAGGACGGCTTTTATTACGACTTCAAGAGCGAACGAACGTTTTCCCCGGAAGATTTGGAACTCATCGAAAAGCGCATGCAGGAGCTGGCTAAAGCCGACTTGAAAGTCGTGCGCGAAGAAATGCCGCGCAGCGAAGCGATCGAGCTGTTCCGCAAGATGGGCGAGGATTACAAAGTTCAGATCATCGAAGGTATTCCGGAGGAGCGCGTCTCGCTCTATCGCCAGGGAGATTGGGTCGATCTTTGCCGCGGCCCCCATGTGCCGAGCACGGCTGCGATCAAGGCGTTTAAACTGACCAGCATCGCCGGCGCGTATTGGCGCGGCGACTCGCGCAATGAGCAGCTGCAGCGGATTTACGGCACGGCGTGGGCCAATCGCAAGGACTTAGACGCGTACCTAAAGCGCATCGAAGAAGCCAAACAGCGCGATCATCGACGCCTCGGTCCGGCTTTGGATTTGTTTTCGCTTCATCCGATCGCGCCCGGGTCGCCGTTCTTTCATCCCAAGGGCACGATCATTTACAACCTGCTGGTCGAGTACATTCGCGGACTCTACGGCCGATATGGTTACAGCGAGGTCGTGACGCCGCTGATCTACAAGACCGATTTGTGGAAGACCTCGGGGCATTATGAGGTTTTCCGCGAGGACATGTTTCTGATGAACGTGCATGACGGCGAATACGGCGTTAAGCCGATGAACTGTCCGGGGCATTGCTATCTTTTCGCCGCGCGGAAATATTCCTATCGCGATCTGCCGATTCGTTATGCCGACTTTAGCAGGCTGCACCGCTTCGAGCCGTCCGGTGTTCTCTCCGGCTTGACGCGCGTGCGTTCGTTTGCCCAGGACGACGCCCATATTTACTGTACACCCGAACAATTGGATGGCGAGCTCGAGCAATTCGTCGCGATGACCAAGGAGGTCTATAAAGTCTTCGGCTTCGATCGCATCGAGGTGACTCTGCAAACGAGACCGGAAAAGTATCTCGGTCGCGTCGAGCTCTGGGACGCGGCCGAAGCGGCGCTGCGCCGCTGTCTCGAACGGTCGGGATTCATGGTGGAAACGCTGCCGGGCGAGGGTGCGTTTTACGGACCCAAGATCGGCTTCGATTTCCGCGATGTCCTGGAACGCTCGTGGACTCTAGCCACCGTGCAAATCGATTGCGCGATGCCCGAGCGGTTCGGTCTAAGATACGTCACGCCAGAAGGAACCGAGGCCATCCCGGTCATGCTGCACCGGGCGATTTTGGGATCGATTGAGCGCTTTATTGCTATTCTCCTGGAGCATTGCGCCGGCGCCTTTCCACTTTGGCTCGCGCCGGTCCAATTAGAAATTTTAACCGTGACCGACGACCAGAAGGAATATGCGGCAAACGTCCGCGACCGGCTGCGTGACCAGGGCTGGCGCGTCGAGTTGGATGGGCGAAACGAAAAGCTCGGCTATAAAATTCGTGAAGCTCAACTGGCAAAAGTTCCCTACGCCATCGTGATCGGCGACAAAGAGGTTGCGGCCCAGACGGTCGCGCCGCGGCGGCGCGGCGGCGAAAGCCTGGCGCCGCTGCCGCTTGGCGATTTTATCGAACGGCTCCGGGCCGAGGTTGCACAAGAAATGGGAGAAGCATACAAATAGGGATCAAACGAGAAGCGGAGGTGCCCCATCGCCAGAGAAGCGAGAATCAATCATCAAATTCGCGCCCGTGAAGTGCGGGTGATCGGACCGAAGGGCGAACAGCTCGGCGTGATGCCGCTGCATGAAGCGCTCAAGCAAGTGGAAGCGCAGGAGCTGGATTTAGTCGAAGTCGCGCCGGAAGCTCAACCACCGGTCTGCCGTATGATGGATTACGGCAAGTTCAGATACGAGCAGAAAAAGAAATCCCATAGCGGGAAAAAATCCTCGGTCGTCGAAATCAAAGAAGTTAAAATGGGGTCGCGCACCGATGCTCACGACGTAGAACATAAGGTCCGCAACATTCGCCAATTCATCGAGAAAGGACAGAGGGTTAAAGTGTCGGTTTTCTTCCGCGGCAGAGAAATCACGCATCCTGAGCTGGGCCGGCAGATGCTCAAAGGCGTGGTCGTGCGATTGCAGGACATCGCCAAGGTCGACATCGAGCCGCGCTTGGAAGGGCGCAACTTGGCGATGTTGCTGACGCCGAAGGCATGAGGCGAGTGACATTGATTGGAATAAATTTTTACAGGAGCAAAAAGTGCCCAAGATAAAAACCAATAGAGCCGCCGCGAAACGGTTTCGCGTAACCGGCACAGGCAAGATCAAGCGCAACAAAGGGTTCAAACGCCATATTCTGTCCAGCAAGGGGAAGAAGCGAAAGAGACAGCTGCGCAAGGCGACGACGGTGGCCGCGGTCGAGGCGCGCAACATTCGTCACTTGATACCGTACAAATAAGAAAGGGGTACTGGAGTGGTGGAGTGCTGGAGTAATGGACTGAAACCCGCTACTCCAATACTCCTATACTCCAACCCCCTTGCCAATCAAGAAGGAGTTGTCAAGTGCCTAGAGCTAAAGGTGGAAGCAAATCGAGGCAGCGACGCAAGAAGATCATGAAGCTCGCCAAAGGTTACGTTGGCGGGCGAGGGCGACTGTATCGATCGGCGCGCGAGACGGTCGAGCGCGCTCTGGTCTTCGCTTATCGCGATCGGCGAATCAAAAAAAGAACGTTTCGCGGTTTATGGATTACCCGGATCGGCGCGGCGGCAAAAATCAATGGCCTGTCGTACAACCAGCTGATCAAGGGACTTAAACAAGCCGGAGTGGAGTTGGATCGAAAGGTCCTCGCGGAGATTGCCGTGGCAGACATGGCGGGTTTCGGCCAGTTAGCCCAGACTGCAAAATCTCACCTCAACGCTTAGGTCTCCCCTGAGCGTTTCAGACATATGAACGATTCTCTGGAAGCTCTCCAAGGAGAGGTTCTGGATCGTATTCAGCGATCCGAGTCGGAGAAGGACCTCGAGCAGATCCGTGTCGAGACCCTGGGTCGCAGCGGCAAAGTCACGCTTTTGCTGCGCGGCATGAAAGATCTGCCGGCCGAAGAGCGGCCGCGCCGAGGCGAGGAATTGAACCGATTGCGCCGTTCCGTCGAGGCGCATTTGGACGAGCGACTGAGCGCGGTCCGGCAACAAGCCAAAGCGCAGGCGCTCAAAAACGAGCGAGTTGATATCACTCTCCCCGGCACCCGCTGGACGAGGGGGAGCGTTCATCCGCTAACGCTGGTGATCGACGAGATCGTCGATATCTTCTGCGGGATGGGTTTCGAGATCGCGCGCGGTCCCGACATCGAGGACGACTATCACAATTTTGAAGCGCTCAATATTCCCCAGGACCATCCGGCGCGCGACATGCAGGATACCTTCTTCGTTGCCAGCGGCAAGCTGCTGAGGACCCACACTTCGCCGGTACAGATCCGCACCATGGAGAGCCGCAAACCACCCTTGCAAGTGATCGTGCCGGGGGCGGTGTACCGTCACGACGATGACGCGACCCACTCGCCGATGTTCCATCAGGTCGAAGGGTTTATGGTCGACCAGGCGATTGCTTTTTCCGATCTCAAAGGCGTGCTAACGCATTTTTTGCGGCAAATATTCGGCGCCGAGCTCGGCGTCCGATTTCGCCCGAGCTTTTTTCCGTTCACGGAACCGAGCGCGGAGATCGATATTCAATGCGTGATCTGCGGCGGTAGCGGATCGAACCGATCGGGCCAAACCTGCCGGGTGTGCAAGGCCACCGGCTGGCTGGAGATTCTCGGCGCCGGCATGATCGATCCGGCGGTCTTTGGATTCGTCGGCTACGATCCCGAGCAGGTCTCCGGCTTCGCCTTCGGCATGGGCGTGGAGCGTATCGCCATGCTGAAATATGGCATCGACGATATTCGCCTGTTTTTTCAAAACGACTTGAGGTTCTTGAAGCAATTTCGCTAACAGGCTGCTGAAAAAGACTCATAGGCCGATCGCCCTGAGCATTGTCGAAGGGTGCGCTCGATCGCCTCGCTACGACGTACTGGCTCGTACGCCTCCGCTCAGCCCGTCCTGAGCGAAGCCGAAGGATCGATTTTTCGTGCGCCTGGCCTCTGAGGTCTTTTTGAACAGCCCTGTAATCGGGGTTTTCAGCAATTTGGTAGACGCAAGAGAATGGAGTGATGGAGTATTGGAGTGCTGGAGTAATGGGTTTTATGCCAGGACTCCCGGACTCGTCAGCCACTGTGGCAAAGCCGCAACCGAAGCTCGGAATATCTCCCGCAAAGCATGTCCTGAGTGGAACCGAAGGGACGCCAAGGCGCAAAGTTCGGAGATTAAGGGTGAAATACATTTGTGAGGGTTTTGCTCTTTCCCCGATAACCTTGGCGCCTTTGCGCCTTGGCGGGAGGAATTTCCGACTCCGAGTGCCTTCAGATGTGGAGCGGTGGAGTGACGGGTTGCCTGAGATCAACACTCCAATACTCCATCACTCCAATACTCCAATCTTCCCATGAAAGTTACTCTTAACTGGCTCAAAGAATTCGTCGATATTAAGTCGACGCCGCAGGAACTAGCCGCCACGCTGACGATGGCGGGCCTGGAAGTGGAATCGCTCACACCGCTACGCGAGGCGGGCAGTGGCCAAGAGGACTGGCTCGTCGAGATCGGCGTCACGCCCAACCGCGGCGATTGTCTCGGCATCGCCGGCATCGCCCGTGAAGTTGCGGCGCTCACCGGCGGCGAATTGAAAAGCCCGCCGCTCAGCGCACCCGGGAAAGAAACCGGCCTTAGCAAGCGCATCGCCATCGCGATTGAAGATTCCCAACTCGTCCCGCGATACTCGGCGCGCATCGTCGACGAGGTCAAGATCGCGCCTTCGCCGTTTTGGCTGCAACACCGGCTCGAGAGCTGCGGTATTCGCCCTATAAACAACGTGGTCGATATCACCAACTACGTGATGCTGGAAACCGGCCAGCCGCTCCACGCCTTTGACCTCGACCGTCTGAAGCAAAAACGGATCGTCGTCCGGCCCGCCGGAGCGGTTACCAAATTTACGACACTCGACGCTGTGGAACGAGAACTGAGCGGCGAGGATCTGCTGATCTGTGACGGTGCTGAGCCGGTGGCGCTGGCCGGTATCATGGGCGGCATGGACTCGGAAGTGACGGCGTCGACGCGCGCGCTTCTGTTTGAGAGCGCCAACTTCGCCCCCGCGTCGATCCGCCGCACGGTCAAAAGGCTCGGGCTCCATAGCGAGGCGTCGCATCGCTTCGAGCGCGGCGTCGATCCCGAGGGGACGATCGTGGCTTTGAACCGGGCGGTTTATTTGCTCGGCGAGATCGCGGGCGGCCGAGCGGAGCTCGGGGTTGCCGATCGCTACCCCGGCAGAGCCAAACCGCCGACTATTCTGCTGCGTGAATCGCGCATCGAAAAGCTTCTCGGCGTGAAACTAGACCGGGTGCAAGCGGCAAAATTGCTCGGCGCCCTCGGCTTAAAGACGCGATATCATCCGCGCAGCCGTAGCCTTACCGTCGTGCCGCCGGCGAGCCGGCCGGATATTACGCGCGAGGCCGATGTCATCGAGGAGCTTGCCCGCCTACACGGCTACGATCGCATTCCGACCACGCTGCCGCTGCTCCGAAGCTCGGGTGGAAGAAACGATCCGCGCTTGGGGTGGGAGAGAAAACTCCGCCACCTTCTCGCTGGCGAAGGCTTGAGCGAGGTGGTCAACTTACCGTTCACGGCGGAATCGCTGAATCGCTGTTTTCCGGGTATCTGGCAGGGTGTTCCGACCGCGGTTTCGGTGGTCAACCCGCTGGCGAAAGAAAACGCCGAAATGCGGCATAGCTTGCTTCCCGGTCTAATCGACAACCTGCGGCTCAATCTGGCCCACAAGGCGAGCAGTTTTCACGCCTATCATCTCGGCCAAGTATTTCGTTTGGGGACCGATGGGGAAGCGATCGAACGACAGTGCGTCGCCGGACTCCTGCATGGGCCGCGCGCGCGCCATGGTTTGCGTCTCGGTGACGGATCATCTCTGGATTTTTTGCAATGCAAAGGAGTGGTCGAAGCGGTGCTGGAGTTGTTCCATCTGCGCGAGCGGGTGACCTGGATTGCGCTCGAAGTCGGATTCCTGCATCCCGGCAATTCGGCTAGCTTGCTGTGCGGTGAAGCGCCGCTGGGATACCTCGGACAGCTGCACCCGGGTATCGCGGATCGACTTGAATTGCCGGCGTTTTTTGTCTTCGAACTTGACTTAGAGAAACTGCTTGAGTATGCTCCGCGGCGAATAGCGGTACGCTCACTTCCACGTTTTCCGGCCGTCGAGCGGGACGTTGCTTTAGTCGTTGATCGTGACTTTGCCTCTCAACGGGTGATTAGTTGGATCGAAAATTTGGGCGAAGCTTTGATCGAACATGTTGAAGTTTTCGACCAGTACCTGGGCGCGCCGGTTCCCGAAGGTAAGAAAAGCCTGGCCTATAAGGTTTCCTATCGCGCCGAGGACAGAACGTTGACCGATGCGGAAATCAATGAGCTGCACCGGGCATTGGTAGATCAGCTCGGTAATGTCTTTGGAGCCGAGGTGCGTCGCTGACTGTCACGGACTGCCGGCCCACGGTAAGAGGTGTAATATGACTAAAGCTGAAATCATCACGCGAATTTACGAGAAAGTCGGGTTTTCAAAAAAAGACGCCACTGATGTCGTCGAGGCCACGTTCGATATCATCAAAGGCTGTTTAGAACGCGGCGAAAAAGTCAAAATCTCCGGCTTCGGGAACTTTGTCGTCAATACGAAGCGGCCGCGCAAAGGGCGTAATCCGCAAACCGGCGATGAGATCATCATCGTCGGACGCAAAGTTCTAACCTTCAAAGCAAGCCAGATCATGAAGAAGAGCCTCAACAGCATGTCCTCGGCTAGCGCCGCATCGTCGCCGACATCATCCTCAGCGTCCGAATAGGCACGGTGCATGCCTCCCCGATTGCCGGAAAAGATTTATTTTAAGATCGGTGAAGTGAGCGAGATCGTCGGCGTGGAGCCGTACGTCTTGCGTTATTGGGAGACCGAGTTCGACCTGCTCAGACCCGCCAAGGCGCCGTCCAAGCACCGGCTATACAAGAAACGCGACGTCGAGCTTTTACTCGACATCAAGCGGTTGCTTTACAGCGAGGGGTTCACGATCGAAGGCGCGCGCCGTAAATTGAAAGAAACCAAGAAGGAAGACAAAAATCAGCTCAAGCTGCCGCTCTCGGAGCAAAAATACAAAACCGCTCTGGTCAAGCTTAAAAAAGATCTGGAATCCCTGCGCAAACTTCTCTCCTAGGCTAGCGGGCTGTGAAAAAGACTCATAGGCCGATCGCCCTGAGCATTGTCGAAGGGTGCGCTCGTTCGCCTCGCTCCAAGGTACCATGCACGTACGCCTCCGCTCAGCCCGTCCTGAGCCGGTCGAAGGATCGAATCCTCGCGCGCCTCGCCTCTGAGGTCTTTTTGAACAGCCCGCAATAATAGTTTTTCAGCAGCCTGCTTTGATTTGGCGCTCTCGAAGTGTTACATTCCGCGTACTTCCTCGCAGCGTCGGGGCGTAGCGCAGCCTGGTAGCGCACACGCTTGGGGTGCGTGTGGTCACCGGTTCAAATCCGGTCGCCCCGACCATTCTTTTCTTCTGTAGCAACAATAAACTTAAAGTAGTTCGCTGATCATTAGGGATCGGCCTCGATCGGTCGGCGGCGAGCGCTTTTTCTGAAGAACTGCCACTTCCCACAAGGCCTGCAATTGTAACTCTCACAGTTTCGCTAAAGGATGAGTACCGTTATCGAAACCAAACATTAAACGCAAAGGTTAATCTCTTGTGAGAAAGAATTCTGGAGGCGGACTCGATTCTTGAAAAGTGTACACTGTAAAGTGTTTCCGATCGGACAAAACTTTCCGAAGAATTTAATTGTCAATTCTTCAAACGTCCTCGGCATCTATCTCGTTTTGCGCATCGTCAGGTGACACGCCTGTCTGATTTCTCATGAGCCGTTGCTTCCAGTAATTTTCTAGCTTGAAATTCCCGCTAGTTTTTTAGGGGTTTGTTCGTTTCTGTCTTGGCATTTACCTTGCTCCCGCCAAGCTCATCTCTTTTCATTAACGAATATGGAATCCTTGAACGACATGAGGGCGTGGTACGTCCTCTACAGTAAACCGCATAAGGAAGAACCAGCGCAGTTTCATCTGCAAGCAAAAGGGGTGGAGGTTTTTTTCCCGCGGCTATTTTTGCCGCCGTCGTTACGAGTCCGTAAGCAGCTAATTCCCCTTTTCCCTAATTATCTTTTTGTTCGAGTCCGACTTCCTGAAGAATATGATTGTGTGACATGGACACCCGGCGTTAAACGCTTCGTCAGTTTCAACGACGTTCCGTTGCCGCTTGAGCAAGATATTGTCGCGTATCTCATGGAGAAGGCAAATCCACAGGGAGTGATCACGGCGCGCTCCAATCTGAAAGTGGGACAAGAGGTTCGCATAAGCGGGGGGGCATTCGATGGCCTTGTCGGCATCATACAGGAACCTCCAAATACGCGCGGGCGGGTCAAGATACTGATGGAGCTGCTTAGTCGCCCAATGAAAGTAGAAGTGCCCCTGCAGTCTCTCCAAAGCGGGGAAGTTGCGTACCGACCAACAGTTAGCATCGAGCGCGTCTCTCAAATTCGGGACTGAGAGGTTTCACGCTCAGTCACGTTTCCGAAACTTAAGGCAGTTGCCTTAATGGGCGGAGCTATGACACATGAAATTCATCCATCGCCGTGGACAGGTGTGCGTCAAATTTTGGTCAGCCTAGCTCTTACCGCGTTGCCGTTATTTGCCGCTTCCGGTTGTGGCGCTCCGATCAACGTGCAGCCGTTAGCGCCCGAAGACATCGCGGGAATACAAGCGGCCGGAAACTATCCGCACGAGAAGTATATGATCGTGCCCGACGACGCGCTTCAAATCCGCTACACTTTCCATCCCGAGATGAACCAGGAAGCGGTCGTACAACCGGACGGCAAGATCACAGCAAGCCTGGTGGGACAAATCATGGTCGCCGGGATGACGACGGAGAAGCTTGAGGAGTTGCTCGTAAAGAAAACATCAGAGCAGCTGCGTCAACCCGAGGTGGTCGTGGGTATCAGTCGGTTTGCCGAAAGAAACGTGTATATCGGAGGGGATGTCGGCAAGCCCGGAGTGGTTCGTTATCGAAAAGGGTTGACTCCGCTTCAGGCGATCATCGCGGCAGGCGGTCTACTCGATTCGGCCCGTACCGATAGCATCATTCTGGTTCGCATGGGAGACTCCGGCCAAGACTATGTCAGCCGCAAGTTGAACCTGCAAGAAGCAATTACAGACGGCAGCAAGGAACCGATCTTTCTGGCTCCGCATGATGTCGTCTATGTTCCCAAAACCGGCATTGCAGAAGCGAACTTATGGGTGAGGCAGCACATTACAGAGCTTTTTCCATTTCTGTTTCCGAGCGCCAATAGCGCCACAGGTATTCTTCGGAGCGTGAAGTAAAAACGATCGAGCGATTCAACCTCGTCGCGCGTCTACCCCATGTATACGTCCTTTTTTGGTTTTAGCGAGAAGCCTTTCAATGTCACGCCTAACCCGCATTTTTTCTATACCAATCAGCGATACGACGAAGCGTACGCCAATCTTCTTTACGGTATCCGCGAACGCAAAGGTTTCATGTTGCTCACCGGGGAAGTCGGCACCGGAAAGACGACTATCCTGCAGAGGCTGATGCAGGAATTGGAGGCCACGGTACCGTTCGTGTTCTTTTACAATACCACGCTGACTTTTGACGATCTTTTGACTTACGTGTGCGAAGAACTCAGCTTGAAGGTCAATGGCCAAAAGCAGCTCGGAAAAATTCAAGCGCTCAACGAATTTCTGCTTACACAACTAAGAACCGGATCGACGGCAGTGCTGCTCGTTGACGAAGCGCAAAATTTCCAATCAGACGTCTTTGAAAACCTGCGCCTGCTGTCCAACCTCGAAACGCCGAGAGAGAAATTGCTACAGATTATTCTGGCCGGCCAACCCGAGCTGGAAGTCAAGCTTGACCGAGCCGAGCTACGCCAGCTCAAACAGCGTATCTCGGTTCAATCGCGGCTTGACTGCCTTGGCGAAGGCGAGGTGGCGGCGTTTATCGACCATCGGCTCGCGGTTGTCGGGTCTAAGCGACGCGATGTGTTTTCACAGGATGCAGTTCGAGAAATAGCCTTTTATTCCAAAGGCATCCCGCGAATGGTCAACATCATCTGCGACAATGCCCTGCTCATCGGGTATGCGGACTCTCGACGAAAAATCGCCGGCGATATCATCAGGGAAGTCGCCGCCGATTTGCGCTTGGATTTCCAGCCGCAACAGGCCGCGCCAAAGGCGTCGGCTGTCAAAGCTTTGCGTGACGGGCGCGCAAAAAATGGCAATGGCGTTCCGGTGGCGTTTGAAAAGACCGTCGGTCTAACCAGCCCTAGTAATTTGCCTGTATCCGTCAATGGTGAATCCGCTCCGCCTACTACACAGGTGCCGCCGGCAAAGCCGACAGGGGACGTGCTCAAGCCCTCGTTTGTGGAGGCGCTGACTCGGGCCCTTACCGAAGCCATGGGTCCTATGGCGCCGTTGGTGATTCGAGAGCATCTCGCGGCGATGGATACGTCATCGGCGCTCTCGAGACAGTCTGTCGAGCGACTCGTGGAATCCGTGAGCTCGGAAGTTCTCGACGATCTGATGAAGACCCGTTTTAAAACAAAAATGGTTCAACTTACGGACACGCTGACGGCGAAATAGAGGTTAAGGACGAGGTTTCTATGAGTGACGCTGCGCGAGATATTGGGCTAGTCGGAAAAATCGCGCGCTGCTTTACGATCTTGATTGCCGCGTTTGGTCTTATCGTTGGCGGGATCGTATATCGGCTCGGCGAGAGCATTTTACTCGAAGAACACAATCGACGAACAGCGCTCGTGACGGCGGCTCTGGCTGATGGCGTGAGCGGGTATCTTGCCAGTCGGGATATGCTGCAGCTCAAAACACTTGTGGCGAAGTACGCGCGTTTGAGCGGGGTTGCGTATGTCTTCATTGAAGACGGTGAGGGAAAAGTCATAGCCGAAAGCCTGCTGCAATTTCCGGTAGGACTGCAGCAAAGTCTGACGCTTGATCAGCGAAGACAGGCCGGAAGCAGAGTTGTAACCTTGAACGGGAAGAGCGTCTATGAAGCTCGCGGGCCAATCCTGGAGGGGCAGCTGGGGACCGCGCACTTAGGCATTTGGGCGGATGACGTCAGCCAAGAGGTTTACCAGGATCTTGTTCTGCTGCTCGGCGCTATCGCGTTGGTTTTAATCGCGGCTTTAATCGTCGCTGTTTTGCTGACAAGACGCTTGATCCGTCCATTTCGACGCCTAACCGAAATTGCCGACCGGATTAGCATTGGCGATCTTGACACGCCGGTGCGCGTGGAATCGCGGCATGAGTTCGGAGAGCTTACCCGGTCCCTTGAGCGGATGCGGGCCAGCTTAAAGGCGGCTCAGGTTCGACTGGGCCAACCGTCACCGGTCAAGTAGGGGGGAACGTATAAATCGGGCACCAGACATGCGGCGCTTGTTGTCGGGATGTGACCCAATCTCGCTTCTCTTTGCGTTCACAATCCTTTTTAGCGGGTCGACCTGGACAGGCGAAAAGTCGGGTCAGCCGTTGGAAAAGGTAAGGATAGCGTGCAGTTCATTGTGCGGGAACAGGGCTCCGTTATGGATAACTCGCGAGGCATGCTTTTAAAGAAGCCGACAGTAGACTCAGAAATCTGTTGATCGGCGGGAGCGATGGAGTGCTTACGAAAGATCCCGTTGAGCGCCTGTAGTAGTTGACTTCCAGACCCTTTTAGGCGGAGACTAGTATGGCTCAAGACATAATGCCCACAGGTTCATTTAATTCAGCCTATCCTGCCCGCTCCGAGAACAGGGAGAGTTTTGCCGCCACGAAAGAATTTCTGTTCTTTGTGGTCTTTAAATGGAAGCGTTTAATTTTTAGCGCTTTTATTGTCTTCGCCGTGGCCGCCGGGATTGCCATGTACCTGAAACCGCCGGTCCGATCGGCAACCGCGGAGATCCTGATTAAGGTCGATCGGCAGCCGCTTCAGATTTCCGGCCTTGCGACAAGGGCCGATAAGAACCAAGTCTCGCAGATCATGAACTCGGAAGTTCAGCTGATGGAAAGCCGGCAAGTGTTACAAGCGGTCGCAATGAAGCTTTTGGGCGGACCCGGCAAAAGTGTCCCGGCCGATAAACTCGAAGCTAAGACAAATTCTCTTGCCGGCAATACGTTCCCCGTGCCGCTACCTGATTCCACTGTCCTGCAAGTAAACTACTTCGCCGAGACGAGCGAGGAGGCAGAGAGCACTTTGCGCCTCATCATCGATGAATACATAGACGCGCAAGCCGCCATTCAAAGCGGTTCCATCAAATTGCTTAAGTTCTACGAACAAGAAAAGCAGAGAGTCGAAACCGAACTGCGAGCCGCAGAAGATCAATTGAACGAGTGGCAGGGCCGGAACGAAACTGTTTCGATCGCCCAACAGATCACTAGCCACCTCAATATACTAGAGGATAGAAGGAGAACGCTCCAGCAGACGGAGGCCCAAGTTGAAGCGACAAGAGCCAAGGTTGTTATCTTGCGGAATCAACTTGAGGGACAGCCTGAACGCTTGGTGATGGACCAAGATCAAGTCATGAATCCTTTGGTGACTAAGTTGAAAGACCAACTCATTACGGCTGAAGTTGCTTTGCAGGATCTCCTCCAGCGCTTTACGGAGAAGCACCGCAGTGTCAGCCAGAAAAAAGAACAAGTTGCTCTTATCAAAAAAGAGTTAGCGGCGGCCGAGGAAAATATCATCGGGCGGGAAACAACGTCTTTAAATCCGCTTAGGGCCAATCTACAACAACAGCTCGCCGACGCTGATGCGCTTTTGAGTTCTCTGATGTCCCAAAAGGGAGTTCTTGTGAGGCAAGTCAATGGAGCATTAGAAACGCTTGCGGCGCTGCGCGAGAAGAAAGTCAAGATCGACGAACTCTCCCGTTTGGTAGACCTACATAAGGATGCTTTCATGCTATACGGGAAGAAGTTGGAGGAAGGCCGGATCGCGACCGGGCTTGGTAAGGAACAGCTGGCCAACGTTGCGCTCATTGGGCCGGCTCGCGCTACGTCCGCCACCGACTTAGAAAAACGGATCATGATGGTGATTTTAGCTGCATTGATAGGTGTCGCGTTGGGAACCGCCGCCGCCTTCGGTTTTGAGTGTGTCAATAACGTCCTACGCACGCGACAAGACGTTGAATTTTATCTGGGGCTTCCAGTGCTTGCGGCCATTCCGGACCTGCGCGGTCGCATGGCTATAACCGATTGACCGAACGGAGGGAAGGGAATAGCCATGAGTAGAACGTATAACGCGTTAAAGAAGGCCGAGTCCGACAAAACCGAAGTATTTAACTCTTCGACGACCGACTCTTCGGGCGATGGACATAAGCATCCTGAGATACACTGGGATGCTGACGGGTCCGGAGTGGAATACGAGAGGATCGGCCTCTGGTTAACGAACCCGATGTCCCGAGGTGAACGTCTCCAGACCGTTATGGTCGTGTCGGCCCATTCCGGCACGGGCAGCACGACTACCGCAGCCCTGCTTGCTCACACACTGGCAAAAGTAAAAAACCGGCGCGTGCTGATTATCGATAGCAATTTTCGTACTCCCTCGCTCAACATGGTCTTTCACGTAAAAAACAACGGCGGGTTCACCGAAATTGCGTCCGATGCGGTGCCGCTTGAGGCCCACATTCAACCGACCAATCGCGCGAATCTTTTTGTTTTAACCAGCGGGCGGATTGCCATCAGCCCCGCGGAAGTTTTCGAGAGCGCGCTTATCGACCAATTGCTTGCGCAGCTTAAGGAGAAATTTGATTTCATTCTCTTCGACGCCGCGCCTATAGTTGAGTTTCCAGATGCTGTTGCGCTTGCCCCCAAGGTCGACAGCATTATTCTGGTGGCCCAATCCGAAAAGACCTCTGTTGAAGAAGCTCAAAGGGCCAAATTGACTTTAGAACAGGCAGGGGGTCGAATTCTCGGAGTCGTGCTAAATCGCCAAAAAGATTATACGCCGCCTTTCCTAAGAAGATTTTTGTAAACTCGAAATAGCCCAGCAGAAAGTTGAGGAGCTGCGGCTCTCCCCAGTCCGGCTGTGAACCGCCATTTCCTGCCAGCTCATCCAAGAGCGTTGCTCGCCATCCAAGCGGTGACGCTTCTCTTGGTTATTTCCCTCTTGGTCCCCATGGTTTCGGGGGGTCCTGGGGTGCTTTTCTTAGCGTCACTCTTGGCCGGGAGCTGCGCTCTATTGTTAATACGATGGCCCCACTGGGGGGTGCTCATTATACTGACACTGATGTTTATAGAGTTCGACCCTTTATTCGGCACCACTTACCTGGTGGGCGCCGTTCTACTGATACCTTTCGCCTGGTCGATCCTACGCGATCGTGGAATTTGGTTGCTGCGGGTGCCGCAGATCCAAATTTTGCTAATCATCGGGCTTCTTTTGATCGTATCCACATTGTGGAGCGAATTGAAATA
The DNA here is from genome assembly GCA_050735675.1 of Binatia bacterium. Classification (GTDB taxonomy): domain Bacteria; phylum Desulfobacterota; class Binatia; order UBA9968; family UBA9968; genus DP-20. The sequence continues at coordinate 16,034 of JBOHVN010000244.1, forward strand.
TCCAGTAACCTTGCTTCCGGAAAAAGATCGCACGGTAAAGCAGACGCTAGAGTTTATCACTCATTTCGCCTGGCTGGTCTTTTTCCTCTACTTTATAAACACCCGGCAAACGATTGAACTCACCGCCAAGCTGAGCGTCGTGCTGATATCAGCCGCCGCCATTACCGCATTGTTTCTCTTTGTGGAAAGCGGAGGGGCTCATCGTGCCGCAGCCAACTTCAGCCTGGCTCAGAATTCGAACCGCCTTGCCTTCATCTCTCTCTTTGCAACCTCTCTGGTCTGGTTCTATCGCTGTTACGGGCAGACGGAAAAGTGGAAGACTCTGACTGTACCGCTCCTGTTTTGCCTACCTATGGCTGCGCTGGCAGCCGGCTCACGCGGCGGTCTATTGCAGATGGCGACTCTGGCAGCGTTGATCGTAAAGGACCAGAAGGGGTGGTCGGCGTCAAAACGAATTCTTTGCCTTTTGCTTATGGGTTTCATTGGGCTCTTGATATTGGCTGTTGTGCCGGAAGCTGCCGTCGAGCGCGCCACCAGTTTCGATCCTGGGACGGATGCTCCCGGGCAGGAATCACTGCAAAATCGGGTGCGAGTTCTCTTAGGCGCTCTGCAGATGATTGCGACCGATCCCATCTTTGGCGCCGGTTTCGGTAACTATCCTTGGGTAGCTCGCGCCTACTTCGGCGTGGGCGGGGCGACTCATAATTCTTTCCTATGGGCCTTTACATCAGGAGGAGTAGGGGTGTTCGCCTCATATCTGCTCCTTTTCTACGTGACCTATCGGATGCTGAAACGACTGGAGAGAGTTGGCGAGCCGGAGTTGCTGTGGTTGGTCAAGGCAACAAAAGTCAATCTGGCCCTATTTCTCATCTGTTCAGTCTCCACGGATTTTTGGCTCAGCGACTTTTTGTATTTGATCCTCGGTTTCGCCATCGCTATGACGCATCTAGGCCGGCGTCAGGAGGAAAGCTTCGCGGTGATGAGACATCCTTCAAGCTTAGTCCCGATCGGAAGTCATCGAATTCTCCAGAAAAGCTAGACGTGACCTGCTTCGATCAAGTAGTCAACGCCCTAACGTTTGATGTGGAGGATTATTACCACGTTGAGGCTTTTCAAGCGGTTATCCGTCGTGAGGATTGGGATGGCTACGAGCCTCGCGTCCATAATAGTACACTGAAGATCCTTGACCTCTTAGCCCGGCACAACATCCAAGCCACATTCTTCATTTTGGGTTGGGTTGCCGAGCATACGCCCGGCGTCGTCAAGGAAATCCAAGCGGCCGGCCATGAGATCGGCAGCCATGGTTACAACCATCAATTGATTTATCAGCAAACCCCAGAGGAGTTTGCCGCCGACCTGCGGCGATCGTTGGAAATCATCGAAGGGATTACCGGCCGAAAGGTATTAGGCTTTCGGGCTCCCTCGTTTTCAGTGACCAAGCGCTCTCTGTGGGCGATCGAGATCTTGCAATCTTTTGGGCTCGCTTACGATTCGAGTATTTTCCCGATCCTACACGATATCTACGGTATTCCAGACGCGCCGCGGCATCCTTACCAAATCGCTGAGGGATTCTGGGAATTTCCTATGACCACGGTTCAGGTCTTGGGAAAGAATATCCCGATCGGCGGCGGCGCGTATTTCCGAGTCTTCCCGTACTGGTGGACACGCTGGGGAATCCGTCAGGCCAATTCGAACGGAGATCCGGCCGTCGTCTATCTACACCCCTGGGAGTTGGACCCCGGGCATCCCGACATCAAGACCTCGCCGCTCAACCATTTCCGTCATTACGCGAACCTGGACAAGACCCAAGATCGACTTGCCGCTCTCTGTAAGGACTTCAGGTTCACCTCTCTGCACGGGCTCCTAGATCATGTTGCGGGCTGATCTCCACCTTCACACTAGGTACTCCTACGACGCCTCCTCCTCTTTACGGGCCATCGTGGATAAGTGCCAGAAATCAGGGATCACCTGCGTCGCCATCACCGACCACAACGAAATCGAGGGCGCTCTCGCTCTCCAGGCTCTTGCCCCCTTCAAAGTTATCGTCGGAGAGGAGGTCCGGACGACTCAGGGCGACATCATCGGTTTCTACCTCCGCTCGCGGATCCCTCCCAAGCTTTCTCCCGCCGAGACCATCGCCGAAATCAGGTCACAGGGTGGAATTGTCTACCTTCCCCATCCATTCGCCGATGACCGCAGTGAAAACTTTTCCAGGACCTACGTGGAAGAGATCCTGCCGCAAGTGGATGTCCTGGAGGTCTTCAACGGCAGAACTCTTAACCCGCGCGCCAACGCGTTGGCTCTGGCGGCCGCCCGTTCTGGAGGACTCGTCCAAGGAGCCGGAAGCGATGCTCATACGCCGTTTGAGATCGGCAGGACCTATGTCGAGATGGCCGAGTTTAACAGCGCGAGCGAGTTTCTGGAGAGCCTGCGCAAGGCGCGGCTGCACGCCGAGCGCACGCCGTATCTGCTCCGGGTTACTATGAATCGCTTCGCGCGCAAGGCGTTACGGAAGTTTAGCCCGGTTGAATCATGAGCTCTTGAAAGTAATGGCTCACGTTTTTGTTACCGACGCTCAACGGAGAAAATCGCTTGCGGTCGTCAGGTCCCTGGGCCGCCGCGGGATTCGTGTGACGGCGGGCGAGGAAACAAGAAACGCCGTTGCCTTTTACTCCCGCTACTGTGACCAGGCTGTCGTCTATCCATCCCCTACTCGCACGCCGGAGCTGTTCATCGAATGGCTCCTCGAAGAAGTTCTTCGGCACCGCTATACAGCGGTTATCCCCACCAACGAACAGACCCTTACTCCGATCTCCCAACACCTCGAGGAGCTGTCGAAGCACACGGTCGTCCCGATCCCGGACTTTCAAACGTATATGAGGGCCCGCGACAAAGCCCAGACCATGCGAGTCGCCGCCGAACAGGGCATCCCGTGCCCGCGAACTTACGCTGTAGACGGCCCCGATTCCCTCGACGCGCTGGAAAAGAATTTGGATTACCCCGTGGTTATTAAGCCGCGGGAGGGATCCGGGTCGAGCGGGGTTACCTATGTCAAGCGAAGAGGAGAGTTCAAGGCGAGCTATCTCAGAATCGACCGGCAATATCCCAAGCCCCTCGTCCAGGAGTTTATTCCCCCGGGTGGCGCGGCGTGTGGGGTCTCTGCTCTCTTCGACCGGAACTCCGAGCCGCTGGCCGTTTTTGTTCATAAGCGTCTCCGGGAATATCCGGTGTCCGGGGGACCCAGCACGTTGCGCGAAAGCGTGTGCGATCCCGAGCTTGCCGCTTTGGGAGTCCGGATGCTGAAGGCCCTGAAGTGGTACGGCGTCGCCATGGTGGAGTTTAAAACCGACCCCCGCGACCAACAGCCTAAACTCATGGAAGTCAATCCGAAATTTTGGGGATCTCTTGAGTTGGCGATCCATGCGGGAGTGGATTTCCCCTATCTGCTCTACAAACTCGCGGCCGAAGGCGCGGTCGAACCCGTGCGTGATTATCGCGTCGGCGTCCGGTGCCGCTGGCTTCCCGGTGATTTCCTACACTTTCTGTTCGCCCCCAATCGGCTCAAGCTGATTCCGGAGTTCTTTAACTTTTTTGACGAGAGAACCCATTACGACGTGTTCTCTTCCAAGGATGACATCAAGCCAATGTTCGGTCTGCTGCGCTTTTCCCTGACCCGGTCCTTCGATCCGAGTATGTGGAAATATATCCTTTACAGACAGCAGTAGGAGATGCGCGTGGAAGTAGTTTTGGCGCGAACAATCAAAGCATTGCCGAAGAAATTTACCACATCCAAGCGTGGCGTATTTAACAGACATCTTCTCCCCCGATATATAATAACATGCGTGACATAGTAGGTTTCGGAAGTGATATCGCGGAGCTGTGGCTTCGATTCGTCAGCGCTTCGCCATTCCGCCTTCTTGAAGCGGAAAAGAACGTTATATGGAAGAGCGTTTGAAGCAGCGCGGATATCTGTAACCCAATGCAACTTATATCTTCAGAACGTTCTCAGGGTCTTAGTTCAGCAGCCAGTACCGGCGGCGGTGATCGTGGAATCGTCATGCTGATGCGGAAATTCTATCCTCTCACCGGCGGGTACCAGAACCAGGCCTTGCGGCTTGCTAGAGAGCTAAGGAAGAACGGCTTCCAAGTCCATGTCGTCACCCAGCGCCATGGGACCCTCTCGCGTTACGAGCTCCATCAGGAGATACCAATCTACCGGGTTTTCGCGTTCCCGTCAGGCCACCTGGCTGCGTGGTCTTATCTGATTTCAGCATTTTTCTGGATGGTGCGGAACAGAGAGCGGTTTCAAATCATCCACGCCAACCGCTCATCTTCCGGCCTGGTGGCCGGTCTAATCGGGTTCGTGCTTCGGAAACCTGTTCTATACAAACTAACTCGCGGAGACGAGATCGATGTGAAGGGTTTCCGGACTACTTTTCTTGGCCGTTTCAAGGTGCAGTGCTTGAAACATACCGTTGATAAGTTCGTTGCGATAACCAAGAGGATTGAGGAGGATCTTCGACGCCTGGGTATTCCTTCAAAGAAGCTTGCCAGGATCCCCAATGGAATCGAACTTAATCATTTTTCACAATCGCATGACCGCGAGAGAGTCAAATCGGCCTTGGGTTGGGGATCGGAAACCAAAGTGGCGACTTTTGTCGGAAGGCTCATCCAGGTAAAAGGCGTAGACTGGCTGCTTCGAGTTTGGCGGGACGTGAGTCAGCAGGAACCGCTGGGGCGTCTCTTAATCATCGGAGACGGGCCAGAGCGACCCGCTCTGGAAGATCAAGTTCGCTCTTTTGACTTAACAGACTCTGTAGCCTTGCTAGGGAGGCAAGAAGATGTCTTTAAATTTTTAGCCATAACTGATGTGTTTGTGCTTCCGTCAAGGCTTGAAGGTGTTTCAAATGCCCTTTTAGAAGCAATGTCTCAGGGGTTGCCGGTAATCGTGGCAGACGACGAGCTGGGTGGAAATCGGGAAGTGGTAGATAATCGAATTGACGGATACATTGTGAAGATCGGTGATGATAGGTCCTTTACCGAAATCCTGGTGAAACTTCTACGAGATGCAGAACTGCGAAACAACATGGGGCGAAAGGCAAAGGATAAAATAGAGCAGAGATTTTCCATGGACAGCGTCGTGGATGGGTATTGCCGTATCTACAATGAATTATCCGAGATCCAGGCGCGATCCATGGCCGGCCAAAAGCCATCTGTAGGAATATTTTTAGCCAGGCCGGATCGTAGCTTTCACATGGCGCGGAAACTCCGTGAAAAGGGCTTCAATATCATTCATTACAACACGGTTGGATATAAGGATGATTCTTATGTCAAGGTGCGGGGCGGGCCGATAGCGGCCCTAGCGCATCTTTTGCTGCGGACAAATAACGACATATACTTTACCTCTCTCGGATTCGTTCCTTCCACTTGGTTGTATCTAAACAAGCGCCTGCGCCGAAAACCGTATGTTTTCAATGCTACCGGGCTTAGGTGGGAGACTTTCTACGACAGGTCGTCTAGAAAACCGTTCTCAAGCTTTTTTTCCCACCAGTTCTATCCTTTCCTGTTGCACTGTACTTTCGCCGGAGCGAGCAGAATCGTCTGTAACAGCCACTTCCTCGAACGCACGCTCAGCATCCACTATCCCAAATATAAAGAGCGATTGCTGACGATTTACAACGGTATTGAGTTTGACCGGTACGCATCGGGCCGGCGTCGACCTCTTCCGGGCGTGGATAAAGGTGACTTGATTCTTCTCTGCGTGACGGCGCTTAATTTCAAGAATAAATCGAAGGGTCTTCAAATCGTTATGGATGCCTTCGATCATGTGAGAGCTAAGAGAAAGGACGCCAAATTGGTCATCTCCGCCAAGACCTCCAACCCTCTATATCAAAAGGAGGCGGAAAGTTATTTGGAGTCGAAGCCGTGGAGGGACTCCGTCACACTTATGTATAACCATAGCGATATCCCGGACCTGTTGGCGAGCGGGGATATTTTTGTCTATGCCACTCCCAACAATTCCAACGACAGCCTTCCCAGAGCGCTATTGGAAGCCCAATCGGCGGGTCTGCCGGTCGTCACAACGGACACGAGCGGGTGCCCGGAGATCGTTCGTGACGGAAAAACCGGCTTTGTTGTTCCCTATGAAGCCAGCGCGATGGCAGAAAGAATCCTGCAACTCATGGACAGTCCGCAGTTACGGCTTGATATGGGTAGAGAGGCCCAAGAATGGATCCGGCAGCGATTTAATTGGGATCAGATGGCTTCCGCCTATGCCAAGGTGTTCCTCGAGGTCGCCGCTGGCCAACAACGGAATTCGCTAAGGAAGAACATATGACGCAGCGCCCGAACATCTTGCTTATTGTCATGGATGCCACACGTTTTGATTACCTGTCCGCCTACGGGTATCCGCGCGAAAATACTCCTAACCTCGACCGCTTGGCGGAAGACGGGATCCTCTTCGAGAGGGCCTTTGCCACTGCACCCTGGACCCCGCCATCCCATGCGTCCCTGTTCACCGGCAACTACCCGTCACGGCATGGGGTCGACGTGAACGAAAATCTCTATTTGAGCGAGGAGAATCGCACCCTGGCGGAGATTTTGTCCGAGAACGGATACCGGACTTTCGGGGTCCTGCCCGATGCCCACCTGAGCAGTGCCCGGGGGTTCCATAAGGGGTTTCAAAAATACATCGAGCTGTGGCGGATCCCTTATCTCTATCCGGAATATGACTGGATGGACTGCTTGCTGCGCAACCTCCTGTTTGGACGAGACAAGCGGACATATTACACCAATCGAGTGATCCAGCGGTGGTTAAGAGCGAACTGGCGTGGCACCGACCCCTTTTTCATCTTCCTGAATTACAAAACGGCTCACAACTCGTACCAACCCCCCCGCGCGTTCAAGCGCAGGTTTCAGAGTAGATCGGGGCCAGGGATCGACATGCGAAAGGTGAAGTTCTATTCCCGCGAGGGGGGATACCCCTACATGGCGCGACGGTTCGAAATGACGGACGAGGAATTTTCCATCCTGAAATCATGGTATGTGGGCGCCATCGCGTACATGGACTTCAGGCTCGGGGAACTGATTCAGACTCTTAAAGAGGCCGGCGCGTATGAGAATACGCTGATCATCGTCACGGCCGATCATGGGGAAAACTTTGGAGAGCACCATCTGGGCTATCACATGTTCTGCCTCTACGAGAGCCTCATTCACGTTCCACTAATCATGAGCTGGCCGGCAGGTCTTCCGCGCGGACGGCGTGTCCCTGGGTTGGTGTCCCTCACTGATGTGGTGCCGACTCTCGTAGAACTGTTGCAACTCGAAGAGGAAGGGAGCGATACCCAGGGGACCAGCCTGATTCCTTTTGATGGACGGGAATACCATGACCATGTCTTCGCTGAATTCGGGCGGCCCCACTACATGCTGAAGCGGCTGCAGTCCCGGTTCCCTGGCGACGATTTCTCGCGGTTCGACAAAGGGCTTCGCTGCATCCGAACGGAGCAGTTCAAGCTGATCGTAGGGTCAGACGGGACCGAGGAGTTTTACGATTTAGCGACCGATCCCGGGGAGATCTGCAATCTGTCCGGCAAGCAGCCAAAGGTCGCCGTAGAGCTCCGGGATACCCTCGCCAACTGGGGCTGCTCCATGGAAAACTTCACGGCTACAGGCAAAGAACCAGACGAAAACGAATCGGTAAGACGGTCGCTACAGAAACTCGGATACTTCTAACGGCGCGCCACAGCTAACGGCTCGCCACTCGCCTGTCTTTAACCGCCTTTTTTCGACAGAAGGCTCATACCGTGGAATGGTTAGATCTTATCCAGTGCCTTATTTGTTCCGGGCCTATTCACCCCGACGGCGACGGAGTGTTCCGCTGCAGTGGCTGCAGCACCACCTATCCTGCCGCGGGAAGGGTGCCCGACTTTATTGCTCGGGAAGGCGATACCGCCACGGGGATCGAGCTCGATTATGACTATCATCTGCGCCGCCGTCACGGCTCCCTACGCGGTTTGTACAACCGGTTCTGCCGGTCGTTGGAACTTCAACTAATCAAGCGAGAGGCCGATCGGCTCGGTAGGCCGCTTGATATGCTCGATGTGGGCTGTGGTAATCCGACCCGCTCCAATAGCACCTATCATGCACAGCTCTTCCCGCTCGCCAGATTGTACATTGGGATAGAGCCCTCGTTGCCGCTTGCTTCCCGCGTCCATCCTCTTCCGTCGGTCGGGCTCGTTCGGGCCAGTGGAGAGCTCCGCGTGTTAAGGGATCAAGTTGTGGACATGGCGCTGTCCTTCAGGGCGCTTGATCGGTGTGTGGATCCCGACCGTACTCTGGCTAACATGGCGGCCGCTCTACGCCCACAGGGTCATGTGTTGATCAGCCTCGTCAACAAGAATGTATGGTACAGAGCGGCCTCTAACGGAGTACACGCCATGCTCGCCCTGCGCTCGTCATCCAACGGAAGGCGCAGCGTAGAAATGTCGCCAGACGACTTGAGGCGGCGCCTTGAGTCTGTTGGTTTCCAGGATGTCGAAGTATACGACTTGCTCTATTTTTCAGGACTGGTTCAAAGCAAGGCCTTTGACTGGGTTTTGGCCTTGTTCGGAGAGCAGTGGTGTGCCGCTGCTCTCCGCCAGGCTGACCGTGTTGGTCGGCTCATCGCCCCCGAACGGGGTGGCATGTTTGTCGCCCTGGCGCGTAAACTCCAAAATAATGACGGTGAAACGAAGGGTAGCCGCAGCCACTCGATCGCACAGGATAAGAATTTTTTTTTAAAGGGAATTGTAGCGTCCAACCTGCAAAACAATTTACGCGCAGCTTAAGGTTTTGCAAGAAAAGGCGCATCGGGATGTGGCAGCCATGAGCAGAGGGATATTAAATGGGGCGGCTAAGCTGACCGTCGCGGCCTACAGTCATTTCGGCGCAACAGGCCTGAAGGGGGTCGAGACTTACTATCTCGTTAAAGAGGCCTGGAAGCGGGGCTATCTGCAAAAGGTGATTGCCGTATCCAAAAAGCGTTGCCGTTACGAGTTTGACCTCGATCTTGTCGACACGCTTCCGGGAGAGTCGCGCCTTATTTCCGGATTGATGCAGATCAAGGAAAAGGCCTGGCAGGCGTTCCCATCGAGATGGTTTGGCGAGATGATCTTCGACCGCTATGCGGCATCAAGACTGAAGCGACCAGGCGGCATCCTGATCCTGACCCCGGGGATGATCCACACAGCACGGAGAGCTAAAGCCCTGGGGTATACGGTCTTCCTGTACGGCGCTACTCCTGATCCCAGGTATCTTCTGGAGCAGATCCGGACCGAACGCGAGGCTTTCGGCTTAAAAGTCGGCGAGGAGGATAACGATCGCTCGCGGATGGTGGCACGATGGACGGCCAGCCTCGCATTAACAGACTACCTCCTTGCCGTCTCGGAATTTTCCAAGGAGACGTATATCACCTACGGTTTCCCGCAGGAAAGGGTATCAGTGGCTCCCCTTGGGGTCTCGCTACAGCGCTTTCCGCGAACACGGCCTTCCGAAATGAAACATTTTACATGCCTTTTTGTTGGACATGTGAACGGAACCACTGGAATCGTGAAAGGACTACAATATTTATTGCCGGCGTGGGCTGAGCTTAAGCTGGAAAATGCCACGTTAGTGATTTGTGGAAAGATCGGCGCAGAAGCCGATGAGATAATCCGCAGATACAAGGGACTGCTAGGCAACGTTGAGTTCAAGGGGCCGGTTAGTGACCCTGGAGATTATTATCGGAAAGCGGCGGTGTTTGTCTTGCCATCGGTTGCGGAAGGGATGGCCAAGGTGACAATCGAGGCTATGGCGACCGGGCGCCCCGTCATTGTCACCCCGAACTGCGGAGCCGTGGCGCGCGATCGTGTGGACGGTTTCTATGTCCCGCCGCGAGATGTGGAGGCCTTAAAGGAAAGAATGCTCTATTTCTACGAGCATCGCGAAGAGGTCGCGAGGATGGGCGCCAACGCCAGTGAATGGGCCCAGCGGTTCAGCTGGGAGAGATTTAGCCAGCAGATTGCTGATGTCATCGTGCAGACGCCCGCTCAGCACCACGGCAAGGTTGAGAAACGATGAAATCGGCGCGGGGAAGAATTGTTCAGGCGACCGGCCTGCTTATGGCACTGCAAGTCGTTGAGCAGGTGACCGGGCTTTTGAAGCAGGTACTGATCGCGGCGGCGTTCGGGATCTCGGCAACGATGGACAGTTATGTAGTTGCGATCAGTGTCGTCGGCCTTATCTTGCTGTGGGTCAGGTTGCCGGTGCGGGAAACGTTGATTCCTTTGTTCCGCTATAATTTGGCGCGGTGCGGCGAAGAGACCTCTTGGCGACACGCCAGTATTATGCTCAATAACTTTTCTATCGCCCTTATTTTCATCGTTCTTGCCGGAGAGATATTAGCCCCCTACATCGTAAACATTGTGGCCCTTGGTTTTAATGAAGAAGGCCAATCTTTGGCCACTTCCTTAGCTCGAATCACGATGCCCATCGTGGCGTTCATCGGAATGGGAACTCTCCTGGCACAGATGTCCTATTCTTACGAGAAATTTTTCCGCCCCGGCATCGTCGGTACGGTAAACAATCTTATAGTTCTTCTCGCACTTCTCACTGCCGGAAGCATGTACGGAATTCATGGTTTGGCGATCGCGGTAGTGATAGGCGCCGGTTGCGAGTTTCTTTTTCAGCTCCCTCTTCTGTGGCACAAACGAAAGCTCTACTCTTTCGAAGTGAACCTGCGCCACCCGGAGATGCTCCAAATGGGAAAGCTCAGCTTTCCCCTACTTATCTCTACCGGAGGCAATGAACTCGCGCGGATTACCGACCGAATGTTTGCATCGCTTTTGTCTGCTGGTAGCCTTTCGGCGCTAGCGTTTGCTCATCGACCGATATCGGTCTTGGTCGATTTTCTCATCAACCCTTTACTTCAGGCCGTCTTTCCTCACTTCGCGAAGCTTAGTGCCGAACAGGATTTTGCTACCCTATCGAAGGAACTGTTCTACTACTTGCGGGGGGTCTTGTTTTTTACCCTTCCAGCCGCTATTGGCACCATGCTCACCGCAGAAGCCATTGTTAAAGCATTCTACCAACGTGGGGCCTTTGATGAGGCTGCGGTCCAGTTAACCAGTCAGGCACTATTATGCTATGCAATTGGATTTCCCGCCGTGGCAATCATGAGAGTATTGCGGCGGACGTTTTTCGGCCTTAAAGATACCTGGACACCGACCAAGATAGCGTTGCTTCGAATCGCGATCAAAATTGTACTTTCTTGGATCCTAATACGGTATTTTGCTCACGCGGGTATAGCTTTGGCTGAGTCGCTTTCATTAATTGCAAACGCGGTGCTGCTTTTCTGCTTTCTTCCGAAAGAGATCAAGAGGCAAGAGGGTGCAAGGACGCTGGTAGCGTTCGCAAAGACTTTAGGCAGCTGCACTATCATGGGAATCATTGTGTACCTTACGAAGGGTATGCTCGGGGTGAGGGTTGGCCCAACTGTGGATCTCGCTTTGGTGGTGTTTGTCGGTGTCGCAGTTTACGGGCTAATCGCGAGCTTCCTTCAGGCACAGACGGTCGGCGCGCTCTTGAGGGTCGTGACGGAACTAGGGAGCAAATATCGCCCGCGGAGTTCGTGAGCCATATCAACAGCCGTCATTTAAATTCGCAATGCTACTCGCACGTTGTTCCTAGCTTACGAGGCGAAGAAGGCTCGGACCTAACGACATCGACTCATTAGACTTGGGGAATACGTGACGATGAAACCCTACATCAATCCTAAGACACGCGTCATGAAGGTTGTCAGATCACTGACAGCACCAATGCGAGTCATGCCGAATTTTTTGTTTATCGGCGGCAACAGGTGCGGCACGACGACTTTGTATAGGCATCTCTGTGATCATCCTTGTGTGGCACCGTCGGTGCGAAGCGAGGTGCTGTTCTTCGATTTGAAATTCGCCAAGGGTCTGGGATGGTACAAGACTCATTTTCCCACGGTTATTTACAAGCATTGGACCCAATTACGGACAAGAAGGTTTCTTACCGGCGAGGGAACTACGTATTACATGTTTCATCCACGTGCTCCTCAAAGGATCCGAGAGACGTTGCCAGAGGTTAAGCTGATAATATTACTGCGAAATCCAGTTGACAGAGCGTATTCACAGTACCACCAAAAAATTAGAAGAGGCCGGGAGACCTTATCGTTTGAAGACGCGGTCGAGGCCGAGCCCCGGAGGCTTGAAGGGGAGCTGGAGAAGATGCTAGCGGATGCCAATTACATCAGCGTTCATCACCGCGATCATTCTTATCTGGCGAGAGGCGTCTACATTAGTCAGCTTAGTCATTGGATGACCCTGTTTCCGAAAGAGCAAATGTTAATTCTGCGCAGTGAAGACTTACGTGTCAGGCCGGCGGATCTCTTCAAGCAGGCTTTAAGGTTTTTGGAATTGCCGATCTGGGAACCGCCGGCCTACGACAACTACAATTTTGCCACGTACTGCCAGATGGAGTCCCGCACTCGCAAGCGTTTAATCGACTACTTCAACCCGCACAATCAGCGATTGTATGAGTTCTTAGGACGGGATTTTGGCTGGGACAGATGAAGCACGATTCATAGGGTGGTGCAGAGACTTTGCCCGCAGTGAGACGGGCTAAAGGTGTCTCCTCGGGCACCCCAATGCGGCGCGCCTATATCAATCGAGTACTTTAAGCAGTATCCGTGCTTTTCCCCGATGTAAGGATCTCGACTCCTTCGGCAACGTTCGTGACTCGTGAATTGTAGGTCAACATTAACGTCATCAAACAGGTAACGGAGGTGCTTATGTTTCAAAAATTTCTTCTGGTTATCGGCATCGCGATCTTCATGGGTATGGCCTTCAGTTCGCCAACGTTAGGGGCGCCTTGCGGAGGTAATACCGTATGTGTCTGCGGCGACACAGTGGAGGCGGATCGGACCCTGACGGGGGCCGACCCCGTACTGAACGCTGTGTGTCCGGGTGACGGTCTGATTATGAACACGAGCGGCGTCACTTTGAACCTCCGGGGCGAGAGGATCAAAGGCGATGGCGGTGCCGGCGACGTTGGCATAAGGATCTTAGATGGCGTTAACAATATCGAGATCGTAGACGGTGAAATCAGGGAGTTTGGGACCGGCATCAAGTCCCAGGGAACGACTACTGGGTCCACCATCAAAGAGATCGGCATCAAAGGCAGTACCTTGGACGGCATGGACATTTGGGGCACCGGCAATATCTTCGAAAACAATAGGCAACTAGCCGGAAACGGCGGCGATGGCATGAGAATCACCGGGGATGATAACTTCGTAACGCTTAACCGGGCAGTCGAGAACGTCGGGGACGGGATCGTAGTGATCGGGAACCATAACGACATCTCCGAGAAGAATCAAAGTTCTAACAATAAGGGCAATGGAATGTATGTCGAGGGGAATGATAATGCCATCCTCGACAATAACCAGATACATCACAACAAAGGCTATGGGCTCCGCGTCATCGGGACTGGCAATATTATCACACGGAATATGACCAACAGAGACGGTCCGTTAGGGATTTTGGTAACCGGGTTAAATGCCGTTGATGGAAATAACATTGATGGTGGCGGCAACAACTCCAACCAGGGCCCCAAATATCTCACCAGCTCAGATTGCGAGATCGACGGGAACGCATGTCTGCCCTAGTTTTTGACTGTGACTGAAGCGCAAGTATCTTCGAGGAGTGCTGACGTATGGATGCAGTTGAGTTGCAAAGGCTTCTCCCGTGCCTTGTTGCGCTCTCGGATAAAGCAGGCGAGACCGTGATGAAAGTTTATTCGCAAGCAGAGTTTGCGATAAATTGCAAAGAGGTTGGTTCGCCGTTAACCTGCGCGGATATGGCGTCCCATAATCTGATTGTGGAGGATCTTCACACCTTGACCGCAACGGTGCCGGTATTATCGGAAGAATCCAAGACGGTGCCCTACGACGCGCGACGGAAATGGCGGAGGTTCTGGCTCGTGGATCCACTGGACGGGACCAAAGAATTCATCCAACGAAACGGCGAGTTCACCGTGAATATCGCGCTGGTCGAGGACGGGCGTCCGATTCTTGGTGTCGTTCACGCGCCGGCCATTAATGTGACCTACTTCGCCGCGAAGGGGGTAGGCGCGTTCAAACAGGTGGCTCAGACGCGAACGAGTGCGATTGCCGTCGGCGAATACGAGCCCGTGCGGCTGAAGATCGTGGTCAGCCGTTCCCATCCGAGTGAGGAGCTCGAGAAGCTACTTAACAGAATCGGCCCCCACGAGTGTGTCAACATGGGGAGTTCTCTAAAAATTTGCCTCGTCGCCGAAGGCGAAGCGCATCTTTATCCCCGCTTAGGGCCAACCATGGAGTGGGATACCGCCGCGGCACACTGCGTTGTCGAAATGGCGGGTGGGGCGATCACAGATTTGGCCGGGCAAACATTGAGATACAACAAGCCCGATTTGCACAATCCCGACTTCATCGTCAGCGGCATTCCCGGCTTTCCGTGGCAGAGTTATTTTGAGAACGAGAATGTCAATCCGGGCGGAATAAAAGATGCGATGTGACGGCCTCCGTGGTTGCACGACCACCTCCACAAGGATTCGAAAATGAGGCGACCGGATTTTTTCATCGTCGGCGCGCCAAAGTGTGGCACGACCGCAATGATCGAATACCTCAAGCAGCATCCGGAGGTATTCATCCCTGACCGCAAAGAGCTTGACTTCTTTGGCAGTGACCTTGTGTTTAAAGGCCATCGGCTCACCGAGGAAGAATATTTGTCCTTTTTCGCGCGGGCGAAGATGGAAAAACGGGCGGGCGAGGGCTCGGTCTGGTATCTGCACTCAACAACCGCGGCGTCAGAGATTAAGAAGTTTTCTCCCTTTGCGCGAATTATAATCATGCTGCGGAATCCTCTAGACATGATGTATTCGTTCCATAGCCAGCGTGTATATAACGGCAATGAGGATATCGAAAATTTTGCAGCCGCATTGGATGCCGAGGCGGAGCGGAAACGAGGGTCGCGCTTACCCCATGGCGCGTCGGATCTTTTCGGTTGGTGTTACCGCGACGTGGCGACCTATACGAAACAGGTCGAGAGATACTTCAGGCGCTTCGGCAGGGAACATGTCCGAGTCATTATTTACGACGATTTCGCCAACGATACCGGCCTTGCATACAGAGTAACCTGTCAATTCCTCGACGTAGGCTCGGATTTTCAACCGGATTTTCGCATCGTCAATACGAGAAAGCGGGTACGAAGTAAGGCGTTGCGAGACTTCATGCGGCGCCCCCACCCTACGGCGGGCTGGCTTTTTCGAGGACTAGGGCTCCGCCCGGACCGCAATGACGGATATAAGGGGTGGCTCAGGCGGTTAAACAGCAGTGACCACTCTCTTCGCCCAATGGATCCGGTATTGAGGAGACAGTTGCAGCGGGAGTTTGAACCTGAAGTCCGGCAGTTAAGCGCATTACTCGGGCGTGATTTGACTCATTGGTGCAAGGCATGAAACGGCTCATTGATCCTAAGCCACTGCCGCCTTTTCTGAAGCGGTTAGTCAAGGCCCCTCGGGCGCTCACGGCCAGCGTCTGACTCGTGCTGGATTTTTTCATCATCGGAGCTCAACGGTGCGGCATTAATTATTTCAAGCCGCACAATCAGCGGTTGTATGAATTTTTAGAGCGTGATTTCGGCTGGGGACGGTGAAGCAGGTTGTCGCAGTGCTCCCTGGTACAGGAGATTCAAAAATGCGGCGACCGGATTTTTTTCTTGTGGGCGCACACAAGTGTGGCACGACCGCAATGATGGACTGTCTGAAGCAGCACCCGGAGGTCTTCGTCCCTGCAGCCCGAAAAGAGCTGGACTTCTTTGGCAGTGATCTCCCATTTAAGCGCCGCCGGCTCAGCGAGGAAGAATACCTAGCCTTTTTTGCGCGGGCGACGACGGAGAGGCGGGCGGGCGAGAGCTCACCCTGGTATCTGTACTCAACACACGCGGCTTTAGAAATCAAGGCATTTTCCCCCTCGGCCCGGATCCTCATTATGCTGCGCAGCCCTGTGGACATGATGTATTACCTGCATAGCCAGCGAGTGTATAACGGCAATGAGGATATCGAGGATTTTGAAACGGCATTGGCCGCAGAAGAGGAACGACTGCGAGGGTTGCGCTTACCCCAAAAGGCGTCGGATGACTTCGGGTGTTTTTACCGGGACGTGGCGCGATACAGCAAGCAGGTCGAGCGGTACTTCACCGTCTTCGGCAAGGACCATGTACATGTGATTCTTACTGAAGCTTTTGCGCGCCATCCTGGTCCGATATACCGAGGAGTCTGTCGCTTTCTCGATGTGGATTGGACTTTTCAGCCGGTCTTTCGCATTCTCAATAGCAGGAAGCGAATCCGGAGTGAGGCGTTACGCAACTTGCTGCGGCGGCCCCACCCGACCTCCGACTGGTTGTTTCGAGCCTTACAGCTCCGCCCCGACCGTAACGGAGGCTACAAAGGATGGCTCAGACGATTGAACAGCACTTCGCGTGCCTTGCGCCCTTTGGATGGCGCACTTCGAGAAAGACTGCAACTCGAGTTTGAGCCCGAGGTCCGGCGGCTGGGCGAACTGCTTGGCCGTGATTTGAGCCACTGGTGCGCGAGATGAAGCGACTGGTTAATCCGCAGCGGCTGCCGCCTTTTTTAAAGGGTGTGGCCAAGGCTCCCAGGGTGCTGACCGCGGGAATACGACTCCTGCCGGATTTCCTGATCATCGGCGCGCAGCGCTGCGGCACAACGTCACTGCAAAGATATCTGATCCAGCATCCATGCATTGCGCCGTCGTTCAGAAAAGAGGTGCATTTTTTCGACAGGAACCTCAAGAAGGGGGTGAATTGGTACCGGGCGCATTTCCCATCGGCGCCACACAAATATTACGTAACGACGATTCTGCGGCGCAGGTTCCTGACCGGCGAAGCCAGTGCGGCTTATCTTTTTTATCCGCATGCGCCGAAAAGGATCTTAGAAACCGTGCCGCGCGCCAAGCTGATCGTTCTGCTGCGCAACCCCGTCGATAGGGCCTACTCTCAATACCAGCACGAAGCGAGTCTCAGGTACGAAACTTTGCCCTTTGAAGCGGCGATCGAGCAGGAGCCGCGGCGACTTGAGGGCGAGAGAGAGAAGATGCTCTGCGACGAAGGCTATGACAGCTACAGTTACCGGCACCATTCGTATCTTTCGCGGGGCGTTTACGCGGACCAGCTGGCGATCTGGATGAATCTATTTTCGAGGGAGCAGATGCTCATCTTGCAAAGCGAGGATTTCTTCGCCGGCCCCGCCAGCGTCTTCCAAAAAGTTCTGCGGTTCCTCGATCTACCCCCGTGGGAGCTCGCCAATTTTAAGCGCTATAATGCTCGGGAGTACTCTACCATGGATGGCGCAACCAGGAGACGGTTAATTGAGTATTTCGAGCCGCATAACCGGCGGTTGTCTGAACTGGTGGGTCGAAATTTCTCCTGGGATTAGTCGACAATCATTTCGCTATGAAATTCGCCATTCGTGACGATGACACATCATTCTTCACCCGACCGGAGCAGTTGTTGCGGGCTTACGACGGCATCTGGGACAAAGCGCCGGTATCTCTGGCCGTCGTGCCATTTCATGGCCGCACAAGGACCGAGAGCATCCCGGTAAAATATTGGTCCGGAGGCAGTGAATTGTATCCGGTGGCCGATAACTGTGAGTTGGTTGCATTCTTAAAGGATCGAACAGCGCGCAAGCAGACATCTATTATGTTGCATGGCTACAGCCATGTAGACGAACCGGATGGCCATGAGTTTCAAACAGGAGTCGATCTGGAGCGCAAGGTGCGCGAGGGCAGAGAGTATTTAGAAAAGTTGTTTGGTGTACCTGTCTACGCCTTTGTCCCGCCTCACAACGCTTTTTCTGCAAGGGCCTTCCAGGCGGTGACCTCTGCTGGACTGGATATCGTGCAAATCGTCCATTTTCGTAAAGCGCGGCCTTTTACAGTAAGCTTTTTGCCGCAGCTTGCGCGGGTCGTCTGGGCGCAGAAGGTTTGGCAACAACGCTATCCATATTTATTGGATTTCAAGACGCACCGCGAAGTGGCTTACCATTCGCTCACCCCGTCGGTTTCCTGTCAAAGGCGGTTGGCGGAGCTGGAATTCTGTCATCGGCGGAGGGGCGTGTTTGTCGTGGCCACACACCATTGGGAGCTCGACCGACTGACAAAAGACGGCTTGACTCTGCGCCGGGCGCTCGAACGCCTGGTGCATCGTGCCGGCGAACTGGGCGCGCAGTTCTGTTCGGTGAACCAAGTATTGGGGCGAGAATGAGGCGTACCCGAAATTCACCGCGACTCCTGAAGTTATTCACCGTCATCATTCGCGTCAATTAATCAGGAAACTAATTACTCGCCCGACTTCTCGGGGCAAACCGGTAGGGAGATCGCGAAAAGATATTTCTGGTCGATCGAGTCGAGCGGCCGCACTCCCGCAGCCGATAGCAGCGTGTGGGCGGCCGTGCAGGCGTCCTGTGTATCAACGGGAGCTGCCGGGAGGGGATTCTCTTCGTTGCCGGCGCTATTGATGTCTTGATCGAGCTTGTCGGCGCTAAAGTTGCCGCTTGCGTAGACTCTCGCGACTGCGGTTAAATTTTCTTTGCCATCCTCCTTTGCGCCGACGATCAGCGCCTGTTTTTGGTTCTTCGGAAAGCTCCGCGGAGAGGAATAAAAGTTATTTACAATGTTGGCCCGTGCGCCGTACCAGATAAGCGTCCCGTATCCGCCGCGCCAATCCCACACAAGGTTATTTCTCATATCGAGAGTGGTATCGGTGGCTGCAGTTCCGGCATTGTCGATCGCGACTTGTGGGTTTCTCTGCTGCGCTCCCACAAAGATGTTGTGATGCAGGCTGATTCGTGAGGGATTATATTTGATCAACATGTTTTTCTGATGATCTCTAGGTTCCGCCAAGATGCTCCAGGAAACGGTCACGTCGCGCGAATCGGTCCCGATATCGAGATTGCCATCTTCAGAGCCCTGAATTGAGACGTGGTCGATGACCACGTTATACGCGCCCCTGATAATGTTAATGCCGTCGGACTCTTCCTTGTCGCCTTTGGTCCCTGCGTCACGTATTCGGATGCCGCGCACAATGACATCATGGGCGCCGCGGCGTCCATTGATGCTGAGGCCGAAATTCTTCAGGGTGATACCAGGGGACGGCGCTGTGAAGCCGTCAATGGTTATGAAGGCGCCCCTGACGCCGACAGTCTTCGTGAGAACAATCTCTCCCGCCACAGCGAAGACGACGGTCCGATTTCCCTTCAATACGGCATCACGGAAGCTGCCCGGCCCCGAATCATTGAGGTTAGTAACGCGGACAATGGTCTTTCCCGAGCCTCCCGGCGTCTTCGCTCCGAAACCCTGATAGGGCGCTTGGAGAGCTTTCTCCTGAGTGTTGACGCCGCTGGATGCCACGAGCACCAGGGCGGAACTCGCGAGCACTAAAAGCGCCCAGCCAATCCATGCCTTGCCGCCAAGAAAATTGAAAATGCGCATCTTCATCCTCTAGTCTTCTATAAGTGTTACCGGAGATTTTGCAATGCCCTCAATGAGCCAAGTGAAAATCATCGCAACGATCGGACCAGGCAGCAACACGGCTTCTGCGCTCACGGCCCTGCTGCAAGCCGGCGCCAACGTGGCCCGCCTCAATGGATCGCACGCCGATTTGGGATGGCACGCCGCCACGATCAAATTGCTCCGCGAAGTGGTGCCGCAAATGCCGATCCTGCTCGATGTCCCCGGCCGCAAGATCCGCACCGGCGCTTTAGATCACGAACCCAGCTTCCAAGCGGGCGATACTCTGGTGCTGACCACGTCATCTGATCACAACGGCCATTTCAAGGTGCCGGTGTCGTATCTCAACCTGCACGAAGATCTTTCCCCGGGCGACACGATCCTGGCTGATGACGGCCAGTTGCGGTTCACCGTAGAATCGGTGCTCGGTCGCGACATCGTCTGCAAAGCCGAGGCGGCTGGAACGTTACGCAGCAGAAAAGGCATCAACTGTCCCGGGGTCACGTTGCGCACGGCGATGGTGACGGAACGCGACCGGGGAATGCTGGCGTTCGCGAAAGAACATGGCATTGATTTTGTCGGGATCAGTTTCGTGGAAAGCGCCGAGCACGTGCAGGCGATTCGCGCCGCGATCGGCGAAGCGAGCCCGCGGATCGTCGCTAAGATCGAGACGCCGGTGGCGCTCGAACACTTGGAGGAAATCATCGCCGTTTCCGACGCGATCATGATCGATCGTGGCGACTTGGCCGTTGAAACGAATCTGTATGGTATCGCGCTGCTGCAGAAGCGGATCTTGAACGCGGCTCGCCAGGCAAACAAGCCGGCTATCGTAGCCACTGAGATGCTCCATTCCATGATCACCAGTCCGGTCCCGACGAAAGCCGAAGTCACCGATATTACCAATGCGGTCCTCGATGGGGCCGCGGCGGTTATGCTTTCAGGCGAAACGGCCGTCGGGCAGTTCCCGGCCGCCGCCGTGACGACCATGCGTCAGATAGCCGACAGAGCGTCCGCCCATTTGCAATCGATGTTGGACCATGACGGCAGGCGGGAAGGCTTCAGCGTGCCGGAGGCAGTAGGGGACGCGATCGCGCTTATATGCCGCCGCCTGCCCGTAACCAAGATCGTAGCGGTTACGATCGCCGGTTATGCCGCGCGCACAGTGGCCATGCACATGCCGCGGCAACCTATACTGGCCGTCAGCAATGATCCCATCGCGGCTCGCAGTTTTCATATGCTGCCTGGAACCGAAGGTATCTATGTAGATATCCCGTTCGTGCGGACCAGTACCGACCATATTCCCAAATGCCTGGAGGCGTTGTGGCGATGCGGGAAATTGCTGGACGAGGATCTGGTGCTGGTTACGTCGGTCGGCTACCCCAGGTCAGGCAACCGCATGAATTTGATTCAAACGCATCACGTAGCTGATCTACGCGAAAGCCTCGGATGGGTATCCGTGCTGCACAAGTCACTGGCCGCGTCGGTTATCATAGTTCCTTTGGGAACCCCTTCACCGCCGCTGTAGGCTGCCGCCAAGGCGTACTTAGATCGGGACACTATGGCTGGAAAGTCATTGCTCAGTCACCATAGCCTTATCGAAGAACGAGTCCTTCAAATAATGCTTTCTAAATCGCCATGATAGTCACATCTGACCGTGGAACGGCTTATCGAGGAAACTTATGAACATTGCTGTGGTGGGAACGGGTTATGTCGGTCTTGTCACCGGAGTGTGCTTCGCGGAATTCGGCGTTAACGTGATCTGTGCCGATAAGGATCAGCAGCGGATCGCCCAATTGGCCGAAGGAGAAAGTCCGATTCATGAGCCGCGCCTCTCTGAAATGCTCCAGCGGAACCTTCAGCAACGACGTATTCAGTTTACCAGCGACACCGAACACGCGATTAAACACTCACTGGTCGTGTTTATCGCGGTCGGCACCCCGGCGAAAGAAGACGGCTCTGCCGATCTTAACTATGTTGAAGAAGTCGCCGGAGTCATCGGAAAAAACCTCGACGGTTATAAAGTTATCGTGACCAAAAGTACGGTGCCGGTGGGAACGGGCAAGAAGATCGAAAATATTATTCGCGCGGCCAATGGCAACGGCTCTCGGGGAGCCCTTTGACGTCGCTTCCAATCCGGAATTCCTACGTGAGGGATCAGCGATTGAAGACTTTCTTCGGCCCAACCGAGTGGTCATAGGAGCGAATAGTCCGCAGGCAATTGCGATCCTGCAGGATCTCTATCGTCCGCTGTATTTAATCGAGACACCTTTCATCATCACCAGTATCGAGGCCGCCGAGTTGATCAAGTATGCCGCGAACAGCTTTCTCGCGCTCAAGATCAGCTTCATCAATGAGATGGCGAACCTATGCGAGGCATTGGGGGTGGACGTTCATGTGCTGGCGAGGGCGATGGGCCTTGACCAACGTATCGGTCCGAAGTTTTTGCATCCGGGGCCGGGATTCGGCGGTTCGTGCTTTCCGAAAGACACACAAGCGCTGGCCCAGAGCGCGAAAGAACACGGCTGCAGTGCCCGTTTGGTTGAGGCCCTCGTACAAGTCAACGAACAACAGAAGCTACGAATGGTGGAAAAGATTGTCGGCGCGTTGGGAGTCTCCTCTAACAACGGGGGCTCACTGAAAGGTATGACCATCGGATTGCTCGGGCTCGCCTTCAAGCCGAATACCGATGACGTGCGAGATGCGCCATCGATTACGATTACTAAAGAACTTCAGCGCCGGGGCGCTCGCGTCCAAGCATTCGACCCGGCGGCCATGGAGCAGGCCCAGCAACTCTTGCCCGAAGTGGATTACCGTTCCGATCCGTACCATACAGCGCAACAGGCAGACGCTTTGGTCCTGCTTACCGAATGGAATGAGTTTCGTAATCTGGAATTGAATAAAATTAAAGAGCTGATGCGCCGGCCCTTGTTCTTGGACCTACGCAATGTCTACGAGCCGGATAGAGTCAAATCTCTGGGTTTTGAATACTATGGCGTAGGCAGGAGCTGACACCGTGGCCGAAGACAAGAGACGAAATAAGATTGCTCACGTCATTACCGAATCCGCACCCTACGGAGGCGCCCAGCGCAATACGTTTCTTACCGTGAAGGGGCTCATAAAGGATGGATATGACGCTGAACTGATCTGCGGTCCGGGAGGCCCCCTGATCCAAGAGGCGAGGGCCGCCGGAGTTCCGGTTCACGTGATGGCGGATCTCGTTCGCCCGGTGGATCCAGTAAAAGATTGCCGTGCCCTGCTTCGATTGTACCGGTTATTTCGATCCAGGCGTTATCACATTGTCCATACCCATTCGGTCAAGGCGGGACTGCTTGGCCGGCTCGCCGCTTGGTGCGCGGGAGTCCCGCTGATAATTCACACGCTTCACGGCGTTCCCTTCCGGATAAACAAGGATTTAAAGTCGCGGTTCTACATCGTCTACGAACGGCTTTTGGGACTCATGACGCGCTGTTTCGTCTGTGTCGGCGAGGTGCTTAGACAAGAGATATCGGCCTGGAAGATAGCACCGGAGAAAAAGCTGGCGACGATATACAGCGGTATCGACTTTTCCTCCTATGCGCCACGACACACGGCGCTCGAGACCAAGCGAAAGCTCGGTGCCGAAGGAGCATGGCCGATCGTTGGATGCATCGGCCGCCTCTCTGAACAGAAAGCGCAACATTACCTCGTTGAGGCCGTGGCGCTTCTGATCGACAAATATCCGCAGATCAAATTACTGCTTGTGGGCGAAGGGAGGCTCCGGTCGCTTCTGGAGAAACAAATCGGAGACCGTGGCCTCTCGTCCAATGTTTCCCTGCTCGGGGAGCGCGACGACATCGCCGATCTCCTCAACGTGTGCGACGTTTACGCGATGTCCTCGCGGTGGGAAGGCGTCGGGCGGGCTTTGACCGAAGCAATGCATATGGCGCTTCCGGTGGCAGCGACTTCGGTCGATGGGGTCACCGAGCTCATCTATCATGAAAAGACCGGCCTGCTCGTTCCACCCGAGAATCCCTGGGCGCTGGCCAACGCAATCGACCGACTGGTTTCGGACCGCGAGCTCGCAAAACGCTTGGGATTGAACGGTCGCCAGCGTGTGAAAGAGCTGATGGATGGCGAGCGGATGGTCCTGGCGTTAGAAGAACTCTACCAAAAACTAAGCGATCCGTCGGCATCGCCTCTGGCTGACTTTTCGCGAGCCAAGATCGTCTGACCGCGTTCCGGTGGGAGATCTCTACACCGTTGTCCCTTAGATCGGAAAAGTATTTTCCCGACGATGTCCAGATGGAAAAACTCGGCCTGGCGGTGGACAAGATTGCTGCCGCTACTCCTATGGATCGCGATGATTCTGTGGATCGCTTCCAGACCAAAGACGAGCTTTTTCCCTTCAGATGTTAAGACTTTTCTGGGCATGCCACGAGAATGGCTCCAATACCCTTATCATTTTAGTGCCTTTTTTATTTTGGCGTTTCTTTTCCGCCGATCTTTTTCCGGATCGACCAATCATATGAGTGAGTATAAGTTCGCGGTCTTCTCGCTTCTCGGCTGTGCCCTCGTTTCTGTCTGTTCCGAGGCACTCCAGTTCTATGTTCCAACGCGGACTCCTGCGCTTCGCGATCTAGTGCTCGACCAGTCTGGGGCTGTGTTAGGGATGGTCATTGTGATGCGGCATTTTTCGGACAAGGTCGGCCGCGGGTGGCAGTAACGTAAGAAGTTGCGATTATGTGTGGTATTGCCGGTAAATTGAATTTTCAAGACGCTCGTCCTGTGTCGCGCGGCACCATCGCGCGCATGTGTGCGGTGATTCGACACCGAGGTCCCGACGATGAGGGGATTTACCTGGACAAGAATTTCGGCATGGGGATGAGGCGCCTCAGCATTATTGATCTGGTTACCGGCAAACAGCCCATAGAGAATGAGGACGGGTCAATCTGGACGATACTGAACGGCGAGATCTACAACTTTTTGGAGTTGCGCGCACTCCTTGAGCGGAAAGGCCACAAATTTTACACCCATACAGACACCGAGGTGATCGTTCATTTATATGAGGAATATGACGAAAAATTCGCTGAACACCTGACCGGCATGTTTGCCGTCGCGGTCTGGGACAAGCGCCGAAAGAAGTTGATCTTGGCGCGGGACCGTCTGGGCATCAAGCCGCTTTATTATTCCGAAGGCCCGAATGGATTGCTGTTCGGATCGGAAACAAAGGCTATTCTACAGGGTGGCACAGAGACAGACATCGACTTGCAAGCGCTCCACGATTATCTCTCGTTTAACTATGTGCCGGGGCCGCGTTCAATCTTCAAGCATATCCGCTCCCTTCCTCCCGGGCATGTCTTGACGTGTTTGGGAAGGAGCGTGGTGATCAGGGCCTACTGGGAAGTTCAATATCCACCGGCTGCGGCTAACGGCAAGGGCCGCTCCGAGGAAAGTTACTGTGAAGAACTATACGAGCTCCTGAGCGCCACCGTCAAACAGCACCTGATCAGTGACGTTCCGCTTGGGGTGTTTTTGAGCGGCGGAATCGATTCCAGCACTATCGTCGCGTTGATGAGCAAGGTCTCCTCCCAACGGATCCAGACTTTTTCTATTGGGTTTGATGAGAAGTCATACAATGAGCTCGACTATGCTAGGGCCGTGGCTCGCCAGTTTGGTACGGAGCACCACGAGCTGGTAGTGAATCCCAAGATCATCGATCTCCTACCTGAGCTGATAGGTTACTTTGATGAGCCTTTCGCGGATAGCTCGGCGATCCCGGTTTACTGTGTCTCAAAGCTCGCCAGGCAACACGTCAAGGTCGCTCTGAGCGGGGACGGGGGCGACGAGGTATTCGCGGGGTATCACACCTATGCGGCCTATAAACTTGCCGAACTATACAAACGGTTGCCGCGAAACGTTGCGGCCGAGGTTATCCCGGCGATTGTGAGGCGACTGCCAGTTTCTCACAAAAAAGTCAGTTTCGATTACAAAGCGAAGCGATTTATCGAGGGCGCCCTGCTGCCCCCGGCAGCGGGCCACTACTCCTGGAAAGTGATTTTTAGCGAGGACGCCAAAGCCGCGCTTTACGCAAACAATGGGGCCAGTTTTGAGCATCCGCTCCGACTCTACCATCGCATCTATGAGGATTGCGCTTCCGCCGAGGTACTGACCAGGCTTCAGCATATAGATATGAAGGTATACCTTCCCGACGATATTCTCGTTAAGACGGATCGAATGAGCATGGCTAACTCATTAGAAGCGCGGGTGCCGTTCCTCGACCACCGGGTGGTGGAATTCGCGGCCTCGCTCCCTGCTGCATTGAAACTGCGGCGTCTGACCAAAAAATATATTCTGAAGCGGACCATGTCCCGCGAACTTCCCGCTAAGGTCCTGAACGGCAAAAAGCGCGGCTTTAATGTTCCCATAGCCGGCTGGCTGCGCCAAGAGTTGCGCGACCTGGTTCACGAGGTTCTCGGTCCGCAGCGTCTCAAAGAGACCGGGTTTTTCAGGCCCGAGGCAGTTGCGGCGATGATCCGCGACCATGAGCTCATGCGCGTCGATTATAGCCGGAACATTTGGTGCCTCCTGGTCTTCATGCTCTGGCATGACGAGTATGTGCGGTGCCCACGGGTGAACGTCCAGCCACCGCTGATGGCCGTCAAGTAAACTCTGCCATCCCAAACTGTCGAACAGCATGCGTGCTCCTCTGGAGAGTTTCAAGTCACGACGAAACGGATTGTAGCGATATGAAAAAGCGATTATTGGATTTGCTTTGTTGCCCTGATTGTCGGCAGGAGAATTTCGACGTTGTCAGCTACACGGGCGGACAGAATGGGAGTCAGGAAATACTGGAGGGAGAAATCCGCTGCCTGGGGTGCGAAAGCCGGTTCCCTGTGATCAATAGCATTCCGCGAATGCTGCCAGCCTCGTTACGACGATCTCTGCAGTCGTTTCACCGGGATTTCTTCGAGCGCCATCCTGAAGTCGTGTCGCGAAATGGCGCAACGGGCACCGATGAGAGAGTAGCGCGGACCTTAGAAGGATACAGTTATCAGCACGTGAAGTTGGATGACCGTGGCAGAGAGCTTCCGCGCTGGAGGCAGATTTTTCATGAAAGCATTCCTTTGGATTGGAGAGGGAAGGATTTCTTCCGGGGGAAAATTGGCGCGGATATTGGCTGTGGCGAGGGACGGTTTCTCTATTGCGCTCAGGAGTTTGGCGCGGAGATGGTGGGTCTGGACCTCAGCGAAGGAGTGGAAGTCGCGCGCAACAATACGGCCGAATCGGCGCGATGTCATGTTGTGCAGGGAGACATTCATCACCTTCCTTTCAAGCCGGGTGTCTTTGATTTCGCTTACAGTATCGGCGTGCTCCACCATCTGCCAGATCCACACGATGGGTTTAAGCGGATTCTCCCAGCGGTCAGGCAAGGAGGCAAGGTTTCCATCTGGGTGTATGGGCTGCGCGAGATGCGCTGGTGGTACCGTCTTTCTCATATGACGTTGTTGCGGGGAGTTGCGCCCCGCTTGCCGCGGTCGGGCCAGTATTGGCTCAGCCTCGCGATAGCCGGTTGTCTGGAAGTCGCGATCTGGCTGCCGTGCCGCATAGTATCCCGTTTTCCCGGCGGCCAATCGATCGTTAATCGGATTCCTCTCGGAGATGCCTGCCGAAGGTCCTTCCGGGCAAAGATCAGAAGCGTCTTTGACCGCATCCAGCCTCCCGTCACGCATTTCCACACTGCGGACGAACTTGACGGTTGGTTCAAGGAAGCAGGGTTCATGAATATCGCAGTTCTCAACAAAGAGGGCAGAGGGTGGATAGCCGCCGGTGAAAAAGGCTAGCGCGCGGACTGCACTATGAAAATCACCCACGTGATCAGCGGACTCACCACGGGCGGCGCGCAGACGATGCTCTACAAGCTGCTCTCGCAGATGGACCGGACGGCCTTTGCCGCTGAAGTCATTCCACTCGCGGACGTCGGCTCCCTCGACAAAAAGATCCGGGCGCTGGGGGTCCCGGTTCGGACCTTGGGGATGCGCCCGGGTATACCGAACCCCTGGGGAGTTCATCGACTTGCCCGCTGGCTGCGACGCGACCCACCGCACCTTATCCAAACCTGGATGTACCACGCCGACCTTATTGGCGGCTTGGCGGCCAAGCTAGCCGGCGGCATTCCGGTGGCGTGGAACATTCGCCATAGTGACCTCGACGCCAATGGGAACAAACGTAGTACTTATTGGACCGTTAAAGCTTGTGCGGGGTTGTCCCGCTGGCTGCCTACTCGGATTGTCTGTTGCGCGGAACTCGCTCGCCGGGTCCATATTGAGTTCGGATATGTGGGGGAGAAAATTGTGGTCATTCCCAACGGTTTTGACCTCATGGACTTCAGACCGGACCCAGCGGCGCGGCTATCCGTGTGTCAAGAGCTTGGTATCGCCAAAGAAGCCTTAATCATTGGATTAGTAGGTCGCTTTCACCCTCTAAAGGATCACCGCAACTTCATTGACGCCGCTGCGCGGCTCCACACCGAATTGCCGGAGATTCACTTCTTACTCTGTGGCGACGGTGTGACGCCTGGAAACACAGAGCTTACCCAATGGATTGCAGCGGGCGGCATCCGTGAGCGCTGTCACCTTCTAGGGCAACGAGATGATATTCCAAGAATTAATGCCGCGCTGGACATTGCTTGCTCTTCTTCTTACACGGAGGGGTTTTCCAATGTGATCGGTGAAGCGATGGCCTGCGGTGTGCCTTGTGCCGTGACGGATGTGGGGGATTCGGCGCTGATCGTGGGCGACACGGGCAGGGTTGTGCCGGCCAAAAACCCCCAAGCTTTGGCCGATGCGTGGCGGGAATTAATCAAGATGGGTCCGGAGAAAAGATCTTTACTAGGCGCAGCAGCACGCCGCCGCATTGGAGAGCGGTTCAGTTTGCGGGCGATTGCTGAGCGGTATGAGGAGTTGTACGAAGAAATCGCGACCCATCTCCCGCCAATGATATCGCCTGCGCCTGTGAATCGGTAGCTTGCCAGGCAACTAGATCCATTACTGATCTATATTTTCTTTACCCAGTTGGAGAGTTTCTTAACGGCGAATGCGAGGTTAATCTTTATTAGCATTGACGTTTCTCGTGTTGTGATTTTTCCTCGTTTTACGCACGGAATGACTCCGGTAAGCGAAAATGCCTGCTAGATATCTAATTCGTTTTGACGATATATGTCCCACCATGAATTGGGATATATGGAAAAAAATAGAACAAATCCTTATTCAAAAAGGGATAGATCCAATCTTGGCGGTTGTCCCGGATAATAAGGATAAAAGTCTGGTATTCGGCGAAGCTCCCTTGGGATTCTGGAGCACCGTCCGCGCCTGGCAGGCTCGCGGATGGACAATCGGTTTACATGGCTATCAACACCTATATGTGACCGACCGAGCCGGGCTTATCCGCATCAACAATCGAAGCGAATTTGCCGGGCTTCAGGGGTATGAACAAGAAGCCAAATTGAACCATGCTCTGGCATTATTCCAACGGGAAGAAATCACTCCCGATGTTTGGATTGCGCCGGCGCATTCTTTCGATAGCACAACGCTTCGACTTCTGAAAAAATTAAACCTCGATATAGTCAACGATGGGTTTTATCTTTCTCCGAACATCGATTCACTCGGGATCACCCACATACCGCAGCAACTATGGAAGTTTAGGCGCATGCCATTCGGCCTCTGGACCGTGTGTTACCATCACAACAGTTGGACCGGTAGCGATGTCGACCGATTCGAATCTGACATTCAACGTTATAAGAACCATATAACCAGCTTGCACGGCGTCCTTACATTATATCGCGCGAGGAATCGTAACCTGGCTGATGCATTGTTTTTCCGTATCTGCCTGCTCGGTCTTCGCACGCGAAGCGCCATACGAAATTCTTTGCGCGCGATCAACAAGTCTGTCGCAATACGAGCCAACATCCAGCGTTAGGCGGAGATTCAAATCATTGAATACAAATAATTTCACCAAATCCGACCATATGACTTTGCCAAATTTTTTAGGCATTGGCGCTATGCGAGCAGGCACCTCATGGCTCTTTGTGCAATTACGAAACCATAAGGATGTCTATATATCAGAACAAAAAGAACTCAACTTCTTCAATGATTTCTATGATCACGGCATAGGATGGTACTGTAGCCATTTCCCGTCGGCGAAAGAATCTGCGAAATACAGAGCGATCGGAGAAATCACCCCGACGTATATGGATGACCCTGATGCTGCGTCCAGGATCCATGTTCATGTTCCCAATAGCAGGTTTATAGTAATGCTGAGGAATCCGGTAGATCGCGCTTATTCTGAATACACAAAAACGCTACGCAACTTGAACTTTAAAGGAACATTCGATGAGTTCATCGAGCGATCCACAGGGGTTCTTGAAAGAGGGTACTATACAGAACAGCTTGAACGCTATTTTCGACTTTTTTCACGTGATCAATTTTTATGCTTGATCTTCGAGGATGCTATATCCAATCACCAGGCAACAATACAAAGACTAGCCTCGTTTCTGGAGATAGATCCCGATGGCTTTGACGTCAACCGAATGAAGCAAACGATCAATTCCTCATATCTGCCTAGAGCGCCAAGACTCTATTCCTCAGCCGTAAAAATAAGGCGAGTGTTGGTGAAAAGAAACTTTGGATGGGTTCCGCCGATTGCCGAAAAAATCGGCTTGATCAGCGCCAGTCGATACATTTTTCGCTTTCGTGGACCGAGGTCGGATCTTCCTAAGATGGATGAAAAGACACGTAAGCGACTGAACCACTTGTATCGGCAAGAAATTCATAATCTGCAAAAACTTCTCGCCCAAGACTTATCGACATGGAGGAACTAGCCCAGAGCTTGTCCTGCGCCACGGACGTCCAAAACACTACGGCCTTGCAGGTCGGGTTATTACCACTGATGTTTTGCTGCTGCGCTGTCGATTCCGTTCATAGTATTTGATCAAACTTGGAAAGATTGACGGATTGATCTCCGTCGTTCCTCTGAGTCGTTCCTCGTTTTGACCTTCTCACACTGTCATCGGTTTACTCTAAAGGACATTTTATGAACCGGCGCGCTCTTGCATCCGTTGAGACGCGGACGGACTCGGCCGCGACTGAACAGGTCTATCAGCCCGCGCTTCGATCCCCCAGTGAAGGAATCTTTGAGTCTGATTGGCTGGTTTGGGCCGTCCAAGCTTTTGTGAGCGTTTTGGGACTTATTCTTTTTAGTCCTCTTCTGCTTCTGATTGCTGCGACGATCAAGCTCACTGATGGGGGAGCTATATTCTACCGCGGGGAACGGGTCGGCCGGGGGAAACGTATCTTTAAGATCTACAAATTCCGGACGCTGGTCGAGGGCGCGGAAAGAAAGATCGGCGCCCGGCTCTTGGGGCCGGAAGACCAGGGCATCTACTACACCAGGATCGGGAGAATTCTGAAGCGCAGCAAGCTTGACGAAGTCCCCCAGCTTTTCAATGTTATCCGAGGTGAGATGCGGCTTACGGGCCCGCGACCCATACGGCCGATCTTTCTCGATCAGTCCGAGCAGACGATTCCACGTTATGCGTCGCGATTCTTGGTGCCCCCGGGCATCACTGGCATTGCCCAACTTCGAGGCGGTTACTATACTTCACCACGAAATAAACTTCGCTACGATCTCATCTACATCAACCATCGATCCCTTCTTCTCGATTGTAAGGTCGTCTCTCTAACATTCGCCAAGATTCTCAATCGCTGGTTCAACAGGGGTGTTTTCGTTCTTTTCCTCTTTCTCTTCGTTTCCTTTCTCCCGGCGGGCTTACAATCTTCTTTGTACGTAACATTCTTCGGCGCCAGGGTCAGCCTAGTTTATCTGTTCATTATCCTCGTGGCGGGCGGGCTATTCTTCAAAAAGGGGCCTACTCAAGTTTGTCTTTATCGTGGCCCGCTCAATGTTCCGCTTGTCCTGTTTATCGTTCTCAGCGCCGTCTCCGTGTTCTTCGCCGAGGATTTGGATCAGGGCCTCTTGAGGGCCGGTTATTATATGGTGACGGGATTCCTGGTGGCCTTCCTGATCGTGAACAGCCTCGCGACCAAGGGGTTTATTATATTGACGGCGCGAGTCATCGCGCTAACCTCGGTCGTGATGTCGGTGCTCGGGCTTTTTCAGATTTTTCTCTTCAATTATACGGTCGCCTTGGCTTCTTCCGTGTCCCAAGAGCAACTAGCCGGGTATATACGGGCCTCCTCCCTCCTAGGCAATCCCGTTGTTCTAGCCGTATATCTCGTTCTTGGCCTGCCCCTCCTGCTCTCAGAGGTAACCCGCGCTTCGCAGCAGAGGGAGCGGGATTTCTGGCTCATCTGCGCCACCCTCTCTTTCGTCGGCATCTTTTTCACTCAGACCCGGATTGGACTCTTGGCTCTCCTGGTGACCGGTACTGCCTTTCTTTCACGACGCCGGCGCCACGCGCTGTTTTTTGTCATGATCTGTTTAGTTTGGTTGCTGTCTCTGATTTCGCTCGGCGGCGCGCGCTTTTCACCCGCCGGAGTCCAGGGAGAAGTGGCTGACTGGGTGCAAAAACAACTGCACATTATTCGGGAGATTCCAGTTAAGACATGGCTAATCGGCGGCGGCGCCGTGACGCCCTACCCGCTCGTGACGGAGCCTGTGCCGGAGGCCGCTCATCCCTCGGAGGAAGAGGAATTCCCTGAGGTTCCGAACATGCATGTCACTTTAGCTCTGGAGCATGGAATAGCAGGATGGTGTGTCATCGTCTGGCTCATCCTGGCTGCTGTGCGGACTATGACCCAGGCCCACAGCAGGACAAAAGATCAGGAGCTCAAGTCCATTTTATGGGCTATCGTATCGTCTCTGATAGGTTTCTTGATCTCCATGAACGCGATGAACGTTTTTCATAATTTGACCCTGCAGATCTTTTTCTGGAGTTTGATCGGTATCGGGCTCGGCATTGTGGTGCATTTAAACGGATACCGGCGGTCCAATTTGATCTGGCGGTTCGGCGATGCGGGTGATTGATCATGCCGGGTTCCTCAGCATGGTTCGTGAAGAGCGCGCCTAGCCATATACCTTCGCTTTCAGCGTTCGGCTAAGAGCAAGAAGTCCGAGGAGTTGTTCACAAAAATTTTGACATTTAATGCGGCGACTAAAAGAGGAAATACGATCATGAATATATTGAAACGAATGCTCCCAAAGCGCGTGTCTGAGCCGGCGTCACAGCCGGTCCGGCCTGCTCCTGAATCCACAGGAGCCGTCCAGAAGGACGAAGCCGAGGCTGTGCCGCGCGCGGCGGAAGGGTTGAACAATTATATCATGGTTGTGCTTGATAGCTGTCGTTACGATAGCCTCATGGCCGCGGCGCCTCCGACCTTGAGCCGGCTAGGCGCCATCGAACGACGGTGGAGCTATGCCTCGTGGACCGCGCCGTCGCACTATAATCTACTGATGGGGTTGCTGCCCCACTCGAGCCCGCCTCACGTCTACGC
This sequence comes from Binatia bacterium, assembly GCA_050735675.1. Classification (GTDB taxonomy): domain Bacteria; phylum Desulfobacterota; class Binatia; order UBA9968; family UBA9968; genus DP-20. The sequence goes on from JBOHVN010000244.1 coordinate 49,127, forward strand.
CTCGGAATATTACAAGCGCGACTTTCTTAAGTATCAAGAGCGTCTTGGCGCCGAGCAAGTAGAGTTTAAGAGCCTGGTGCCGCATCTCTTCCTGCCCACGTTTCTCAAACGCAAGTTAGGCTACCAGACTCACGCGCGGGTATCGTTGCCAGTGCTCAATCCCGCGACCCTGCTTAATAAAGATTTCGATAGCTTTCAGCTGATGCCCAAACACAATGACATGGCGGCGATGATCGAGCGGTTAACGTTCTCGCCCGAGCGTCCCTCGTTTTACCTTCTCAATGTTGGTGAAACGCACTACCCGTACGCTTTGCCGGACGAGCCGGAGGACGGCTGGCCGAAAATCCACGGGGTTCACGGCGTCTTTAAACACCTGGACGACTTTGTCGTGGGCGGCAAGCTGGTGGAAGACGAAGAAGAACCGGAAAAGTTTTTTGACCAGGAGAAACTTGATCTGCTGCGCGCCCGGCAGGTTTCGGCGGTCAAGTACCTCGATGGGGTCTTCGCCCGTCTGTTTGACGTGGTGCCACCCAATACTTACATCACCGTAACCGGCGATCACGGCGAGTTGTTCGGCGAAGCCGGTTACTTCGGCCACGGGCCGATCACCCACGATAAGGTCTACGAAGTGCCGTTTATCGAGGGGAAAATCCGCTAGGCGCACTTTTTAATCAGAAGACTCTTGACCAGTTCCCGATTCACGGACTCCTTTAATCATGTCCAGCAACGAAATCGGTTCCTTAGTTTTGACCCTGGGTATCTTACTGACGGTTATTCATAGCCTGGCCCACTTATTTGAGAAACTGCGTCAACCCCGGCTGGTTGGCGAAATTCTCGCCGGAATCCTTATCGGACCTTTCGTTTTGGGGGAATTGGCACCGTTAGTATCAGCACGCCTGTTTGGGAATGGAACGACAGGGACCAACAAAATAGACATCGTGCTGCATTTTATTTACTGGCTCGGACTTCTGCTGCTGATGTTCGTCTCCGGCAGCGAGACGCGGCGCCTACTGGCGCGCGAGAACCGGCGCGAGATCGCCTGGATCATCGGAATTGGAACCCCGTTGCCGTTCTTCCTCGTACTGGGTTTGGGGTTGGGCGGGCTTCTCCCGTTGCATACGATGGTCGGTTCTGCCGGACAGGAAATTTCCGCGTTGCTGGTTCTTGCCATCGCGGTCGCGGTCACATCCATTCCTGTGATTTCGCGGATCTTTTATGATCTCAAAATCCTGCATACGCGGTTCGCCAGCCTCATTCTCGGATCGGCGGTTCTAGAAGACATCATTCTCTGGGGGGTCCTCGCGATTGCAACTGCACTCGCAAGTTCTGCCACGTTGGCACAGCAGCATGTGATCGGCGACATCACGGCTCATCTCGCTGCCGCCGTCGTATACATGGGCGCGGGGCTGACCATAGCCCCTGCTTTACTGAAGCGGCTGCACGACCAACGGGGAAATTTCCTCGTGAAGGCATCCCCTGTCGCCTACGTGATTCTTATTCTGTTGGTTTACGCTATTGTCGCGGCTGCATTCAATGTTACGTTGGTGTTCGCCGCCTTTCTTGCTGGGTTCGGACTGGTGGGTGGAATCGATGGTTCACAGCGGCATCGCTTCGCGGAGGCACTGGACTCAATTGCGAAAGTTGCGGTTGCGTTCTTCATCCCCATCTACTTTGCCATGGTCGGATACAAGCTGGTCTTCGGGGACGGTCTCTCCTTTTCCATGCTGATTGCGTTTCTTCTAGGCTCGACCGTGCTCTGTTTGTTGTCGGTTGGTCTCGCGGCTCGGCTGGCAGGGTTTCGCGGTATGGACATCGTCAATCTGGCAGTCGTGACGAATGCGCGAGGCGGTCCAGGCATTGTGCTGGCGACGGTGGCATACGAAACAGGGATCATCAATGCCGCGTTTTACACGACTCTCGTCCTCACGGCAGTCCTCACGTCGCAAGCGGCAGGAGCATGGTTGCGGTTCGTACTGAGCAGAGGATGGCCTCTTTTGTCAACCAACCCAATGGAGACGTGGTCGGGCGCAGAGATCAAACAACCAATAGAGATCGAAGAAGCATATAAATAAATATGCGTGACTGTGCTCGTTATTACCGGCAGTGGCTTTATACGGGTTCGAGAACTTTGCACGTAACGCGGCAGTGCTCCTTGCAAACCCCACCAAATTTGCCTGATTGCATTCTTTAGGCGCTGATCATGCACGAGCAATTACCTCGCGTGACGCTGGCCGCCTATACCCATTTCGGGGCAAGGGGGCTCAAGGGCATAGGTATGTACCACATCGTCAAGGAAGCGTGGAGAAGAGGGTGGGTGGAAAAGGTCATCGCCGTTTCGAAACGCCACTGTCAATACGAGTTTAACCTTGATCTGGTCGATACGTTTCCTGGAGAGTCGCGCCTGATCTATGGACTCGGCCAGGTTAGAGAAAAGGTATGGCGGAACTTTCCGTCTCGTTGGTTGAGCGAGCTGCTATTTGACCGCCATGCCGCCTCTCGGCTGACCGGCAGGGGGAAAATTTTGATCGCCACCCCGGGCATGGCGCGGACCGCGCGCCGAGCCAAGAGCTTTGGCTACACGACTTTCCTTTACGGGGGACATTCAGACCCTGTTTTTCTTTTGCGGCAGATCCAGATCGAACGGAGCGTCTTCGGCCTGACAAAAGAACGACAGAACAGAAGCCGCGCTTGGGAAATGGCACGATTCGCTGCCCACATTGACGCCTCAGACTACATCCTGGCGATTTCCGAGTTTGCGGCCGAAACATACGTACAGCATGGCTTTCCTGCGGAAAGAATCTTTATCGTTCCACTTGGCGTAGATCTCGCCAAGTTTCCCGCTGCGCCGCCGCCGTCCGGCGGTGAGTTGATCTACCTTTTCATGGCACACGCGAGCGGCAGCACGGGTATCTTGAAAGGCCTTCCGTACCTTTTACAAGCATGGGACGAGATGAGCCTGCAGAACGCTCGGCTTCTCATATGCGGCCGTATCGGTCAGGAAGTTGAAGATCTGATTGGCAGATTCAGAACACGATTAAATAGTAATGTGGAGTTTACCGGCAGCGTCAGTGATCCCGCTAAATACTACCAAAAAGCATCCGTCCTTGTCTTTCCGTCACTTGCCGAGGGGTTCGGCAAGGTCGTTCTTGAAGCGATGGCCAGCGGCCGCCCGGTTATCACCACCTCTATCCCGAAACCAGTCGTCCGCGATGGCATCGACGGGTTTTATATCTCTCCCCGCGACGTGCCGGATCTGAAAGAAAAGATGCTTTACTTTTACCAACGTCCTGAAGAAGTTGGCCGAATGGGGTTCAACGCCGGCGAACAAGCCCGGCGATTTAGTTGGGACCGTTTTAGCTTGCAGATCGCCGACATCGTAGCGGAAGTGGCTGCGAAGTCTGAAAACAGGCAACCCACTCCGCTATCGACGGTGGCGGGTCTAGCATCATTGCGCGTCGATGCCTGAACGCCAGATGCCAACAGGAAAGAACGCAGGCCGCTAGACGATGAAGACGCCCGATTTTTTCATTGTCGGGGCGCCAAAGTGTGGCACGACGGCGATGAATCATTATCTGAAACAGCATCCGGACATCTTTGTGTCCGAAAAGGAAATTCATTTCTTCGGCAGCGATCTAAGTTTTACTTATCCCAGAGTCACGAAAGCGGAATATCTATCTTTTTTTTCACCGGCTGCGAGCGCAAAGAGGGTAGGCGAAGCGGCTGTATGGTATCTGTACTCTGAGCACGCCGCCGCCGAAATAAAAGAATTCTGTCCCTCCGCACGGATCATTGTCATGTTACGGAACCCCGTAGACGCGATGCATTCTCTTTATTGCCAACGGCTGTATAACGGCAATGAGGACATCGAGGATTTTGAAGCAGCATTGGCTGCAGAGCAAGATCGAAAATGTGGGTTGTCGTTGCCGAAACGCGCATCGAATCTCATGGGATGCTTCTACCGGGATACGGTAAAATTTACGCGCCAGGTACGGCGTTATTTCGAAAACTTCGGTCGGGACAATGTGCACGTGATTATTTTCGAGGATTTGCAGAAAGATGTCGCTGGCGTCTACAAACATTGCTGCGAGTTCCTCGGTGTCGATCATCGGTTTCGACCAGACTTCCCCGTCATCAATGCCAGACCACGTGCCCGAAGCACGTTGCTAAGGGATCTCTTGCATCATCCTCCTCGCTCATTTGATTGGCTGGCCGGAGCGTTGATGCTTCGGCAGAACCGCCAGGGCGGATACAAAGGCTGGCTGAAACGTTTAAATACAAGCCACGCGAGAATACCAGCGATGAAGGCAGAACTGAGGCGACGGTTGCAGGAAGACTTCAGCCCCGAAGTTCAGGAGCTAAGCAACTTGCTCGGTCGTGATCTAACCTACTGGTGCAACAGATGAGACTGTCTATCGAGACCGCAAGGCTCCCTCTATCTGCCGAACGAATTTCCAACGCAATCGCCAGCACAGGGGTTGCATCGATCGGTAAATCCTTATTCTGGTCGCTGGCCTTTGGCATTGCCTACACTCAAGCACCGCTTTACACGTCAAATCAGAACACCAAATTTCTTATCGGCTTAGCCGACGGCGGGTTGGGATTTCTTAACGAAGACTGGTTGGCCAACACGATAGATCCGTTCCCTGTCTTTAGTTTTCTGGTTTACGTCACTTACAGACATCTTCCTGAATACATGTTCTATTTTTTCAATATTCTTATTTTCGGCGTTTACCTCTACAGCATGGCGGGGATCGCTTCGAGAATCTATAATATTGACCGTGAACGACCCGAATACGTTACTTTTCTGGTGGTGATTATTGCCCTTCATTCTTACGCATTCGACTCTCTCTCGTTGAGAATCTTTGGCATTGAAATGGGACAGCTGCTCCACTATGGGGTTGCCGAGCAACACATGATTGGGCGAATATTTCAGCCCAGCGTATTTGGGGTGTTTATACTGCTGTCGATTTACGCCTTTCTCTGTCACAAGATTTTTCTGGCTGCTTTTCTGGTAGCGCTGTCGTCGATCATTCATCCCGCTTATGTCCCAATTTCAGCGGTCGTTACATTGTCGTATATGGCCGTTGTGTTCATGGAAGAAAACAGCCCAAAAAAACCGCTCGCCATCGGCATCTTCAACCTCATATTGGTTTCGCCGTTATTGAGCTATTATTATATTCAGTTTAGCCCCACTTCGCCGGAGATCTGGAGCAAGGCGTCCGCGATCTTGGTGAATGTTAGAAGCCCGCATCACATGATCGCGGAGGTTTGGTTAGGCTGGCCGGTCTACGCGAAATTCGCGCTGACGATTGGCGCATTGTATCTGGTCAGAAGAACCACACTTTTTTTGATAATGCTTTTGCCGCTCTTGATGGGCATCCTGCTCACGGTCGCGCAGTTGCTCTCGGAAAATGCCACTTTGGCGGCCTTCACTCCCTGGCGTATTTCCGTCTTTTTAGTTCCACTCTCGCTCGGAATCATCGTGGCCTGGGCCGTTTCTCATCTGTTTCGAAAGTTTGCCGGGCAAATTCATAGGAACCGGCAAGTCATTGCCGCGGTAAACTTTGCGGCGATATTGATTCTGGTGCTTTACGGGGTAAATACCCATGTCAAACGTCATGCGAAGTACTATAGCGGCGATAGCGTCGCGATGATGGATTTTGTAAGGGAAACAAAATCTTCAGGCGGGATATATCTGGTACCCGTCGAGTTGGAAGATTTCCGGCTGTACACCGGCGCGCCCACGTTCGTCACTTTCAAATCCGGACCGGTTAAAGATGTTGAATATTTAGAGTGGTACAAGCGCCTCGTGGCCGCAAGAAGGTTTTACGCAGCTGAAGATGGAGCTTGCAAGATCCTCAGAGCGCTCGATGAGCATTACAGAATCACGCACGTTATCGTAGAAAGCGCGCAGCTTGATGACCGTTGCGGCGGAAACTTGTATCAACTGTATAGAGATGATCGATATCGAGTGTACAAGATACAGAAACAATGATCCCTTCCAAAACCAACGGTACAAAAATGATCGTGTAGTGTGCATGTATGGTTGTCCCTTTATCGCCACTGGGCAAACCAGTGGTTGTGTTGATGAGACAATTCATGACCAGTCAAGACATTGAAGGCGCAAACGTGAAATTCATTGCCGGATTCTATTACAAACTTTCTAGCATCTTTCTTGCTTGGGCAAAGCCCAAGTATGAAATTGGCGAGACTCAGTGCATTTTACGTTGCGGCCAGTCTCGTGATCGTTTTACCAGCCTTTGCAGCAGACAAAACTCCGCCGACGAAACCGGTGGTGAGCGATGACGGTGACTACACCAGCTCTTTCACGAGCCTTCATGCGAAGTGGACAAGCTCAGATCCCGAATCCGGGCTTGCCAAATACCGATACCAAATCCGGGAAGGCTCGACCTCCGGGCGTAAGATTGTCGACTGGACTTCGGCCGGCCTGGCAACCGAGATCACGCTTAACGGCTTAAGTCTTCGCAACGGTAAAGCATACTTCATCGGTGTCAAGGCCATAAATAGGGAAGGCAAACAGTCCGAGGCGGGTTATTCCGATGGTATCACGGTTCACACCGATACCCCGCCGTCACCGCCTCCACCCGCGGCTCCGCCACCATCGCCTCCAGATGAACCGCCAAGCGGGATACTTGAAGGATTTGGCTCTCAAACATCGGGGGGTGCAGGGAAGCCTACTGTGTTTGTTAGCAATCTGAACGATTCCGGTCCAGGCTCTCTCAGGGCGGCGCTGTCTGGTGGAAATAGGACAATTCAGTTTTCGGTTGCTGGAGCAATCACGGCCGGAAGCGCTCTTCGCGTTATGGGTGCTAACATCACTATTGATGGTTGCAGTGCCCCTTGGCCTGGCATCGACATTATTGGCCGTCCGCTGGAAATGCGCGGTAACTTTGGATCACACGACATCATCGTTCAGTGCATTCGGTCCAGAAATTCGCTTGGTGATGGCATAACCATTAGTGAAGGCGCGTACAACATAGTCCTGGACCAGGTGAGCGTTGCCAACAGCGGCGATGGTGCGATAGACATCGGTAGCTGGAACGGACAGCATACCCACGACGTAACCGTCCAACGCTCGATAATTACCCAGGCCAATAAGGCCATGTTGATTAAATATGTGGACACCAAACGGGTTACTTTGCACCACAATCTGTTTGTTGATTCAGCCGACCGGAGTCCTCGCATTGCCTACAACCAGAGTCACGGATCGCCAGCTAATGAAATTACCGTGGACCTGCGCAACAACCTTATCGCCAACTGGAGGGGTGGACTCGGCACTGATGTGTCCTGCGGGGCCAAAGCCAACATCGTCCGAAATTACTATTCCAATCCCGGCTATTCGGTGAATGACCAGCGGCAGGCGATCGTTGTGTACGATGCTGATTTCACTTGCCTCCGCGGTTTTGCATACGTACAGGGCAACTTGAGCGGAGATGTGGCCGATATAGACAACTCGCCTTTTATTCGAGTGCCTAAAGAAACCATCCCGTTTGCGACCGCGCCAATCACGGAGCAGGACGCATGTAGCGCTGCCCAAACAGTCCTAGCCAAGGCCGGCCATCCTATTCGGGACGCCATTGACCAAGCTGCGGTCAGCAGAGTGCGGATCAATTGCTAAATGGCTTGGCATCTCTACATAGCCCGATGAAAGCGACGGAACTGCGATTCGATCGAATTGCAATACCTTAGCTCAATCTCACGCGCCGCCTGTTCGGGGCGGTGATCTCGCTTCAGCCGAGAGGCCTCTCTCTTCAACAATCCGTTTCTTTCAAAGCGCGTTCGATGGCCTTGTCCTCTCTCGGGCCGCGTCTCCAATCCCACTGACTGAAGCCTTAGAGGCGTGCGACGAACCATGTTTGACATCAACTTCTGCATGATGTTCGGCCGGGGATCAATGATGGACCTCAAAGAAATAGGCAGCCGACTCTACACAAGCGTATTCCAATGGCTCGTCTTGCTACTGATCGCGGCAATTCTATCTGCTCTCGATCCCGCTGTGCCATTACTCGCACAGCCGTATCAAGGATTCGGAGCCAATACGCCCGGTGGAGAGGGCCAACCTGTATACCGCGTGACAAACCTGAACGATTCCGGCCCAGGAAGCCTGCGTGACGCCGTGTCACAGGGAAATCGGACCGTCGTGTTCGATGTCGGCGGGGAGATCGTGCTCTCCATGGAAATCAAAGTGAAAGGCGCTTTTATCACCATCGATGGCTTTACCGCACCTTCCCCGATAACCCTGATCAACGACGGGTTGGTAATCGATGGGGATAACGACGCGCATGACATCATCGTGCGGGGCATGCGGGTGCGGAATGCTAACGCGGACAGCGTCACAATTCGTGACGGGGCGCATAACGTGATCATCGACCATATCTCCTCACAGGGCGCGAGCGATGGAGCCATCGACATCACCAAAGACGCATTCAACATCACAGTCCAGTGGAGTATTCTCGCCGAGAACACGCGGGGTAACCTCTTGTCGGCAATTGAGTATCAAGCCCTCCGGGTCACCTTCCACCACAACCTATTCGTGAAAGGACAAAGTAGAAACCCGCAGTCTGGCTGGGATAACACCTATGCCACTACCCCGCCGGAAATTGTAAGCGACATTCGTAACAACCTGGTTTGGGATTTCTCCGCTTACGGGACCGTGGTTACAAAGAACACGAAAGCTAATGTAGTGAACAACTTTTATTATTCCCCGCTTCAGCCGGGTGCTAGGAGAGCGCTCTATGTGACTGAGGGTAGTCAGGTCTATGCCCAGGGTAATTATAGTCTAAATGGTGCGGAGATCGACGGAGAGGGTAACCAGCATGTTCCCTTCGTCGCAGCTCAGGTGGATACCACGGACGCCTGTACTGCGGCTCACGATGTGTTATCCGACGCGGGAGTGAAGCCGCGGGATGTTGTGGACCAGCAATATCTCTCTGCCATTTCTCTGCCATCGTGCGGTGAAGTTAACGCCAATCTGGAGGTTGCACCCAGCCGGCTTGATTTTTCTGCCACCGTCGGCGGGTTAAATCCATCGCCTAAGACGCTGACGGTCACCGACTCTAGCGGAACTGGCTTCTCTTGGACGGCAACTACTGGCGCAACGTGGCTCTCCGTTTCGCCTGTGAGCGGGACAGCTCCATCGATCTTGAATGTAGGCGTGAGCTCACCGGGCTTGGCGGCAGGCACATATCTAGCGACGATTTCTATCGTTGCTCCGGGCGTGACGGGTTCTCCTGTAGAAGTCCCGGTAACCTTGATGGTGTCGCCCGCTGTTGTTGTGCCCCAAATTACTACGCCGAACCCGGGCTCGGTGCTGCCAGGATCGGATGTGACTTTTAGTTGGACTGCCAACGGAACTGATGTCAGAAAATGGCGGCTCTATGTGGGTTCCAAGCAGGGCGTGAAGGATCTCCACGATAGCGGTACAGTAGGTAAAAACACGACTTCAAGAAATGTAAAACTCTTGCCTACCGATGGCCGTGTGATCTGGGTCCAACTTCGCTTCGAGGTGGACGGCACGTGGCAATTCGCCGACTTTCAGTTCAAAGCGGCTCAAAGCTAGGTCGTCGACACAAGCGGACATGCTTAAAAAATTTCGACGACGGTCAGCAAGTGACAACGGCTTAAGCGGATTGTCTGGGATTAGTCGCCGGTTAGTGGACCGAACCGACGATCGGTTCAATGAACGGACGGAGCACATCATAATTCGCATCCCAACCTTTACGCCACCCGTCGCCAGCCCGCGCGATGACGAGGTCAAGGCTTGGGATCACGATGATCAAACTATCCTTAAGTCCCCAAGACCAGTATGCATCTCGGGGCACATTTTCGAGAGCGCCGTCTGCATTGTTCCACCAGAGCAGTCCATAGTGATCAGAGGCATTGCCGTATTCTCTCGAAAAAAGTTCAGGGAGACCGACAACGCTCGGCTGCGTACTTCGCACTTCCGCCACAAAACTCTGGGGAATCAGTTGCTCGCCGCGCCACCGCCCTGCGCGTAAGTAGAGATAACCTATACGTGCTAGCGCGTTGACGCTGGCGCTGATGCCGGAGCCAAATTCGCGTTTTTGAACCTCGTGCTTCTTCGCGCGGGGCCCGTTTCGCCATGATAATTCCGCTGCTGAAATGCCTAGCGGAGTAAAGATCCTGGTAAAGAAACCATCCTTTAGATCCTGTTGGTACATCAGTGTGAGTAGGTCGGCTAGCCAGTTCGTGCCGGCGTCGGAATATGCCCAGGCTGTGCCGGGTGGAAAAATGATTTCAGGGCGCGTGCCAGCCTTTTCGAAGCCTGCCGTATGCGTCGCAAGTTGGCGGATGGTTATATCATCCAGCCAACCCGTGCGATGATTTTTCTCGTTGTTGGTACCGAAACTCCAATGGTATCGCTGCGCAAAGTCGTCGAGATCGAGCCTGCCGTCTTGGATGGCAAGGCCAAGGCCCGTTACCCCAATTGATTTAGTCGTCGATTTAAGCTCGTATCGGGTCGCCGGGTTCCCCCATGACCAGACGAGACGGCCTCTGCGTATAATGTAGCCGGAACCACCGCCTTTTAGAGCATAGCTCTGGGCTTGGGCGAGTTTCGCCGTATCCATTCCAACCTGACTAGGTGTTGCTATCTCCCAATCCAGATCGGGCCATACGACCGCCTCTTCAGGATTCGAGCCGGCCGCAAACAGCTCTCCGGAGATTCGTGCTGGAGGCAATAGACTCGTACTCAGCGCTGAAAGGAGCACCAACGTCAAGACAAGTATCGTTACTCGCATCCAGCAACGCGCCTCTGAAAGGGTTTTTCCCATACCGCACATTTTAGGACGACAGAATGTGAGCACAAAGAGTTTTTTGTAGTTTCTCTCCCTGTGGCGGATATAAACAACGAAAGCGGAGCAATTTCTTTGCCAATGTCAGGATGCTTCTTATTCTTTCATTGTGCTGCTTTGCTGTAGCTCAATAGCGATAACAATGATCCAAGAAGTGTCGGCCTTAGCCGATAAAGAGTTGGTAATCGTTGGCAGCGGGATTTTCGGGGATCTGCGTTGCTTGGGATGCCATCTTACATTGTTGCGGTGAAGAAACTGGCGAGCTCTGAACCAAGGAAAGGGCAACATGGCATGAAGCAAGTACTGATTACGGGAGGCGCGGGATTCATCGGCTCGAACGTTGCAAACTATTATTTAACGCAAGGATGCAGGGTCGTCATCTTTGACAATTGGTCGAGGAACGGATGCAGCCAAAACCTAGTTTGGCTCAGGACCAATGCCCGCTCCCGGAACTTGGTCATTTTAGACGGCGACGTCCGTCATCCTACTAACCGCCTGCGAACAGAAATCGAATCGTCCGATGCTTTGTTTCACTTTGCTGCCCAGGTAGCCGTCACAACTTCGGTGGCCGAGCCCAGATATGATTTTGAAGTGAACGCGCAGGGCACGTTTAACTTATTGGAACTTGTGCGCCTTTCTCATGGCAAGCGGCCCGTCGTATTCTACTCGTCGACAAACAAGGTGTACGGTGGTTTGGAGGGTGTGGCAATTCTCGAGGGAGCAAATGCCTACTCGTTTCGCGATCTGCCGAATGGCATAGCTGAAGATTGCCTGCTGGACTTTCATTCTCCGTATGGCTGTTCCAAGGGAGCGGCGGATCAGTACGTTATCGATTATTCGAGAATCTACAAGTTGCAAACCGTGACTTTCAGGCAGAGCTGTATCTACGGCCCCAGGCAGTTTGGCGTCGAAGATCAAGGTTGGGTCGCCTGGCTTATCATCGCCGCTGTCTTACAGCTACCTTTTACGATCTACGGTACCGGCAAACAGGTCAGAGACATTCTGTTTATCGACGATCTTGTCGATGCCTTCGACCTCGCATGGTCTAACGTCGATAAAGCGGCGGGCCAGGTTTACAATATCGGTGGGGGTCCAGTGAACGCGGTGTCACTGTCGATGATAGTGGACTACCTGAAGAAGGAGGTCAATCCCTCCATGACAATACGTCATTCACGTTGGCGACCCGGTGACCAGTCGGTTTACGTATCAGACATTACGAAAGCCAGAAAGCAATTGGGCTGGTCGCCGAAGGTCTTTTGGATGGAGGGTGTTGCCAGGCTGGTCCATTGGATCCGCAGAAATAAAGAAAAGATTAGCGAGCAGATGTCGCTCAACCCTCAAGGATCGCAAGTTGAATTTCTCGAAGTGCGTGCATCTTAGAGCAGTCCCCCGCCATCAACTGACGGCCAAACGGCGCGTTTGATTTTCGTCGAGTAATTCTCTGTCCGGTCGCGCTTGACGACAAGTCGTTTGGGCACAGAGCATTATAGCCGAGATGCTCGCCCCAAAGACGCTTGTTCCATTCCTAAGTTATTGCCGTGAATATTCTCCTCCTCTGTCATGAGTATCCCCCGCTCGGCGGAGGCGGTGGTATTGGCGCCAATCAATATGCGGAGGCTTGGAGCCAAAGCGGCCACAAAGTCACGGTGCTGACAAGTTGGCGCCCGGGTTTAAAGTTCAAGGAGACCCTGAATGGCGCTCGCGTTGTGAGGGTGTTTACCATTCCACGCAGGGACAGAGCCAGATTTTCGTTCAGTGGCATGTTGTCCTATATCGGGTTTGGGCTTGTGCATATCCTTTCTCGCCGCAGCGATTATCGCCAGAATGACGTAATCAATATTCATTTTTCGCTGCCCGGCGGCGTGTTGGGTATTTTGGCTGGTCGCATGCTGGGAATCCCTTGTATTTTGACCATCATCGGTGGAGATATTTACGATCCCACGAAAAGGAGTTCGCCTCATAGAAGTGTTTTGATGCGGATGGTCAACAGCCTGGTTATGAACTCTGCTGACAAGCTTATCGCTATTTCAAGCGATACCAAGCGCAACGCTCAACGATATTACAATGTACGAAACGAAATAACCGTAATCAATTATGGGTTTCCATTCACGATGTGGAGGTCTGAGGGATTGCCGGAAATAAAAAAAGAGGATGGGAAGTATCACCTTGTAGCCATTGGGCGATTGGTCGAGCGCAAGGGTTTCCAGTACCTTATTAAGGCGTTAGCTAGTCTTCCAGAGAATGTCGTTCTGAGTCTGATAGGCGACGGCCCCCTCGAAGCAGACCTGAGCAAACTTGCAGCAGAATGTAACCTAAACGGAAGGTTGCGGATGACAGGATACGTGCCACGACGGAAAATATATAGTTATCTGCAGTCTGCTGATTGCTTCGTCCTCTCTTCTCTTCATGAGGGCCTCGGTATTGTAATTCAAGAGGCTATGTATGCCGGGTTGCCCATCGTTTCAACCGATAATGGAGGGCAGGTGGACATTATCGAAAATTATCGCAACGGGATTTTAGTGAAGCCTCGAGAATCGGAGCCACTGGCGGTTGCAATCAAGGAAATATACGAAAACACAGAACTGGCTGAAACGATGAAGCGAAACAACAGGGCAGACATCAAGCGGCACTATATGACAGCCAATGCGCAGACGTATATTGAATTATTTGAGACAACGCTCAGAGATACAGTTTCGCTATCACCCAAACGGCGGATCGAAAGTGAAGTCCGCTAAGCGCTGATACGGCGCAGGGTCGTGACATGAGAATTCTAGGTATTAGCGATCATATCATCAGCGGCGCGGCACTCTTAGAAGACGGCGTCGTGACTGCCGCCATCAACGAGGAACGTCTCGCGCGGAAGAAAATGGTGATGGGATTTCCCAGGAGGTCTATTCAGACGGTCCTTGAATTAGCCAAGTTACGGCCCGAGCAAGTCGATTATGTAGCGGTAGCGTCCAAGCGGGGCCATTTTTTAAACGACTATGTCGACTTCGATGCCGGCGCCTTTTCCATAAGCCGGGGTGTCGTGAAAGAAATGTTTATGTCGCTCGGCTCCAGGTTAAGCGTCTTGAGAGATGACATTCCTGTGTTGGAACGGCTCTACTACGACTTGAGAGAGCCTGTGTATGCTCATCGACGCAAAGCAGTTAGAAAAGTATTGAAGGAGGAGTTCGATATTAGGGCGCCGGTGGAGTTTATCGAGCATCACTTTGCGCACGCGTGCTCCACCTTTTATTCGAGCGGATATCAGGATGCTCTCGTGGTTACGATGGACGCATCGGGTGACGGATCGTCCTCTCACGTATATCAAGTTAAAAATAAAAAATGGCAGCTTTTGCACCGGGTCCCGAGTTTTGATTCCCTGGCAAGTTATTATGCCTACGTCACTCATATTTGTGGATTCAGGGCCGGTAAGCATGAGGGGAAAATCACCGGCCTGGCCGCATACGGCAAAGACAGCTACAGAGATATTGTTGAAAAATTTATCTGCTACAGAGATGGCACGGTGATTAACCGTGGGAAACTATTTTACAAGTCGGCTCTCAAGAAAATCAGACAAGCCTTGCCGCTGGACTTCAGCAAGAAAGACCTGGCGGCTACCATCCAACTAATCGCGGAAGAAATTGCGACCCGGTATATCTTCCATTGGCTGGAAAAAACGAAAGAACACAACGTCGGACTGGCGGGCGGGCTTTTCGCCAACGTGAAAATCAATCAACGGGTGCATGAGATTCCGGGCGTCAGGTCCGTATTCGTTCATCCCGCCATGTCAGACGAAGGACTCGCCGTTGGCGCCTCCCTGGCCCTCAACTATGTAAAGGCGCCTGACCCGACGGCTATTGGCACCAGGTGTTTCGACCATGTCTATTTAGGGCCGTCTTTTACGGAAGCGCAGGTGCAGAGACTTCTCGCCGTGGAAGGCGTTAAGTACCAGCAACACAGGTGGGTGGAGGAGGAAATAGCGCGTCTTCTCGCCGAGGGTTATGTGGTTGCCCGATTTGCCGGAAGAATGGAGTATGGTCCGAGGGCTTTGGGCAATCGCTCGATCCTTTATCGCCCTGACGATCCTTCTGTGAATGACTGGTTGAACAGGAATTTGAAACGAACGGAGTTCATGCCGTTTGCTCCTTCCACTTTGGCCGACGATGCAGACAAAAGCTTCATAGGCCTTGAAGGCGCCCGCGAAGCGGCTCGCTACATGACCATAACTTTCAATTGTACCGAGCGCATGCGCAGGGAATGTGACGGCGTTGTTCACGTCGACAATACCGCGAGGCCGCAGATCGTCAATAAAGCAGACAACCCCGACTACTACAGGATACTCGAAAGCTTCAAGAGGCAGACCGGCATCTCGAGCATCATCAATACCAGTTTCAACATCCATGAGGAACCGATCGTCTGCACGCCCGAAGACGCGTGGCGGGCATTCAAAATAGGTCGCCTCGACTTTCTTGCGTTGGGATCGTTCATCGCGGAGCATCCCCAAGCACGCATCCGCGAAAGGACCTCAGCGCTTCATTCGAGTCTGAGCTAAACTCGCATCGGCTTACAGGACACAGGCCGCTCTAAACTTCCACCTGGTAGTAAACGTACGAAATCATTTGCATGTGCGGGATTTGTGGAAAAGTTAGCTTCGCAGGTGCCAGGCGCGACGAGCTGGAGATCATGATGGATCAGCTTGTGCACCGCGGTCCGTGATTGACACCTATGCGGGCATATATTTCAAGAGGCTGGTTGCGTTGGGGTATGGCTTTGGCGATCTTAGCTTGGTGTGCGCTGTTTCTAGATCTTGGCCAGACCGTTAGCATACTGGGCGGTGTTTCGACTCACTCGATTTTGTTCATTCTGGGGCTATGGACGGTCGACCGATTGTTGATGGCCTGGAAGTGGGCCGTGCTGCTCGAAGCCCAGCAGATTAAAGTCGGGTTCGGGAGCCTGGTGCGCATTTATTACCAAGCGACCCTAGCCAGCATCTTTCTCCCCAGTTCAATCGGCGGCGATTTACTGCGTGCGCATTGGGTGTCTAGAAAGACGGGCGCTACGCATCAGGTTTACGCCTCTTTGCTTATGGAGAAGACGATTGGGCTTCTTTCGGCCGGCAACTGGGCAGTCATCGGAATTGCCGTATTCTTATTTCGATTGCCAGAGGCACCGCCGACCTGGAGTGGAATCGTGTTTATCTCTGTACTCGTGGTTAACGGCCTATTCCTGATCTCATTGCAACCTCGCGTGCATGCCTTGATCCTTAACTGGCATGAGATGATGCCCCAGTCTCGTTTGCTGAGTTTTTTTGAGCGCCTTTACAAGGCTTACTGTCACTATCGACAGCAGCGCCGCGCGCTTTTATGGAACGGTCTGCTGACAGTGGTCGAGCAGGGCCTCCAGTTGCTAGTCATTCTGATTATGGCGAGGAGTCTCGGTTTCGAGCAAAATGCCATAGTCTTTTTAGCGGTCACTTCTGTTTACCTGCTGATTTATCGATTTCCGATCGCGCCGGACGGATGGGGAATCAACGAAGCAACGGCGATTGGTCTTTACGGCTTAATCGGAGTGTCGCCTGAAAGCGCCTTCGCGCTGGCCTTCCTTGCTCATGTCATGCAGCTGATGGTTGTGCTTCCAGGACTGTGGTTTTACTCGCGGTCAAGCCCTCCGCCCCTGTGTGAAGCTGAGCAACTAAAACCCTCTTAGTAGTATAGTTTGGCAGCGACAAAAATGTAGGTTCCTTACATAACCGTTTATCTGGGAAGGTAGACAAGGAAGGCTTCTCGTGACTTATCGCGTGGAAAACCAAGTACTGACTGGTGATGAGTATAAGGCCCGGATTGCTGGGATCCGCGAGCGGGTAGTCGGTATGTACACCCAAATACCCTGGCCCGGCACACGCCAAACGGATGAGGAGATGTCGTGGCGACTGAAGGCCCTGGGCGTAAGTCCGGAAGACTACACTGACCGCAACGTGATTGAAATCGGATGTGGTACCGGCGATTACGCCCTCTGGTATGCAGGCCATGGTGCCCGACACGTGACTGGCGTGGACCTTTCTGATGGTTCGCTTATCAAGGCGAGAGAGAAGGCGGAGCATCACTCAATCAACAATGTGAGTTTTCTCAAGCAGGATGTCCTCAGTTTGGAATTGCCTGATAACGCGTTTGACTATTCTTTCAGTGTCGGTGTTCTTCATCATACGGGCGATCCATTCCGAGGATTCCTGGAGATGGTACGTGTCACCAAACCAGGTGGTGTCGTGATCGTGTCGCTTTACAATAACTACAGCCGCTTCCTGCTAAATCTAAGACAGAGAATCTGTCGCTGGCTAGGCGGTGACGACATCTCAGCGCGGGTGCGATGGGGGCAGTGTCTCTTCCCGTTTTCAATTCGCAAGTTAAACAAACGCTATCATGGTCTTAACTACCGAGAGATCCTCTATGATACCTACGGTTTCCCTCATGAGACGCTACACACGGCCAACGAGGTTTTGAGATGGTTTAAACAGACGGGAGTCCGCTATACCGGTAGTTTTGCGCCGCTGCGGGTCCAAGACTATCCCTACATTTTGTCATTGCCAGAGTACGACCAGTTTCGCAACACGTTTGATGGATTTCCGTTTATGAGGTTTGTCGGGGATATATTTGCTAGCGGGACGGCCAAAAAAGTGAGGCGGAGAGAGCGAGAGTTTCTCGAACCAGAGCGACTCAATGCGATTCTCTGCCAGCTCTTATGGATGCCCTTTGGCCTGCGCATAAGCTGCTTTACCGTTGCCGGGCGAAAGCAATAATATTCTGGATCGCATTCGAGAATAGCGGATGTGGATGGCGACGGAATGGCGACGGAGATCCAGACTACATCGCTGCGTATTTTGATCCCGGGGAGATTTTCTGGCTCGAGCGACCCGCGAATCCCCTAAAAGGGCCGTGGCCTCATCGCTTGGTAGATGACCAGATCTACGGGGTGCATGGTCTGATGGTAGGCGACATTGACGGTGATGGAAAACCAGATCTAATAACCAATAGCTCCCTGCCAAAGGGTTCATTTCCCGAATCCCTGCTGTGGTACAAGGTTCCGCCCCGACCACGGGAAGCTGCTCAGTGGGACCGCTTCGTGTTCGCTGATCGCGATGCTTCCGGACTGAGCCACTACTTCGGGTTCGGAGATGTGAATGGAGACGGGCGAAAGGATATTGCCAGCGCTGCCAAGCAGGGTGACTGGTTTGCCTGGTGGGAGGCGCCTTCAAACCCTGCTCAGCCCTGGAAGAAACATGAGGTTGCGACCCAGCAGAAAGGCGCAAGCCATATTTTGATGGGAGACATTAACCAGGACGGGAAGGTCGATTTTGTCGCTGCTCGTGGCCATGGTCGGGGTTTAGTCTGGCACGAGGCTCCGTCTTGGAGAGCACGCGAGATTGCTCCTGCTCTGACTAGACCACACAGTTTGGCCATTGGGGATATTGATGGCGATGGAGACTTGGATGTTGTGAGCTGCTTCAATGGTGATCGTATCATCGCCTGGTTCGAAAATGATGGCCGCGGAAACTTTACCATTCACCCCATCTATAAAGATCAAACGGCGTACGATATCGGTTTGATTGACGTGGATCGTGCTGGCGACCTAGATGTCCTCGTCGCTAGCGACAGAAGCAAGAACGTAGTTTGGTAGGAGAACCGCCTGCCCGAAAGAGATCGCGATTAGGATTGTTTTGCGCGACAAGCTATAAAATCATGCGCAATATGGCGCGTAAATCGCTGTGGCTCTGGATCGCTGTACTTGCAGGTCTGTTTTGGTTCATTGCTACACCTTCTCACGACCAAGCTAGTCTTCCGTATCCGCCGAGTTCCATCATTGCGAATATCACGTTCGACTGGTCGACCCACGACCGGGAAGCGCAGGGAAGCGACAACTGGCCGATTACCTGGGCCGACAATGATCACCAATATACCTCATGGGGAGATGGGGGAGGCTTTGGCGGTACAAACAGAGACGGACGAGTTTCTCTAGGTGTTGCACGAGTCGAAGGAACGGCAGGCGGCCATCAGGGGATTAACGTTTGGGGCGGCAAAGAACCGGAGAATGAGGCAACATTTGAGGGTAAATCATACGGCATAATTTCTGTAGCGGGGATCTTATACATGTGGGTCAGCCCCGGATCGAATGCAACTAGTTATGAGTGGGCAAGAATCCACTCATCAACAAACCGCGGCGCTTCCTGGACAGCGGCCAACTGGACGTTCAAGAAGAGCGACGGGTTTATTCTCCCGACTTTCTTGCAGTTCGGTAAAGATTATCAAGGAGCTCGAGATAATTTTGTCTATATCTATGCAAATCACTTTAAACCCAGGCTGATCGGCCTGAGCAAGGACAGGCTCCGAATCCACAAGCCGGGCGAAATCGCTTTAATGCGAGTTCCGAAAACAAGTATTTTGGACCGCCAGAGTTATGAGTTTTTCGCGGGAATCGATAACAATGGCAATCCGAGATGGACAAACGATTTAGAAGCACGGAAGGCTGTTTTTGAAGATACCAAGGGCGTAGGTTGGAATACCAGCGCCGGCTATAATCCTGGCCTACGGCGCTATCTCTTGATTACGGAGCACGTTGCATCTCTGAAGGGTAATATCGGAGTCTTTGACGCCCCGAACCCGTGGGGTCCTTGGACCACGGTGAAGTATGCAACCGCATTTGGAACGCCGCATGTGGAGTCAACCACTTTCTTTTGGAACTTCTCGAATAAGTGGCTGAGCGCAGATGGAAAACATTTCACTCTTGTATTTACAGGAACTGGCGGAGGAGAAGGCAACGACTCATGGAATACCGTAAGAGGCGCGTTTGTGATGAGAGAACAAGGGCTCAACTAGGTTCCAGATTTTCGACGAAACGATGGCTTGTTCCCGCCTCCGAAGCGGACCGCGGCACCGATGAAACCGGAGTGATTCATGTGGGAAGTAAATCGGCTTATCATCATGAATGGCAGAAATTGTTCTTTCGATCTTCAGGTTCCGGAAAACTCTCTTCGCTTGTTGTACATCACTATAGCGATGGTAGATATAGTTCTATTGTCTAGTTACTTATTGGTGCGTACTCAGCTTTTTGGACCCCTCGCTATTGTTCAAGCACAGCTAGATTTTCGCCACGAGAACGTTGCTGCGGTGTGGTATTCCGGAATAGTCTTGTTTTTGACCGGCATGGCCGCGCTTCTCTGTTTTAATATAGATAGCCAGGCCGAGTCATCCGGTGGGCTCAGAAATCCCTATCGTTACGGTTGGCTAGCGATTGCTCTAACATTTGTGGCGTTCTCGTTCGACGAGATGGGTTCGATCCGGAGCATCTTACACTTTGGGACTACCCGGCTGGGTTGGCGTGCTGTGGCCAGTAATGGCCCTCGTGTTTTGCTATTACATTCTATTCTTTAGCTCTTATATGTCGCGGTCTAAAAGCTCTCAAGTTCTAGCCCTAATAGGCGGCGGGCTTCTAATATCCGTTCCAGTGCAGGAGTTTTTGGAGGCGACAATGCGGTCCGTCGGTCAAAATCGCGGCACTCTTGTCGGTATGCTGGAAGAAGCTTCGGAGCTGATTGGTACTACTCTTATTCTTATATCCTTCTTGGAATTCGCCATAAAGAGCAGCCGGCGCCGATCCCCGAAAGGGTCGAGTTCGTCGCATCCGCGCAGCTTCATTCAGATTACAATCAGCGATCAATTTGTTAAGCGAACCTATTTGATAGTTGCGTTGTCGGCCATGGGATCTATAGCGATGGCGTGGTTCTTAGTTCCTCATCTAAAGGACTTGCACCACCGTGGCAATCCGAGCATATGGCACCCGAGTATAGCTCTATTCATTGCTGGTGTTTTGGCCTTGATCAATTGGTCGTTGGAACGCAAGAATGAAAAAGGTCGACCGCATATTCCGTTGAATGGGTGTGGGTGCTTGTGGGCGTAGCATGTTTGTGGTGTTCGGTAGATTTTGAATCCGGTAGTAACGCCGCAGCGGCTGCTATTCTTAGGAGTTGGGCTTCAACCAGTATTTTGGTTGTCAGGTCCAATTAGCGATGTAATTCCTTCTATCTGTATCAGTCTTCTCTCTATGAGTGCTTTCCTCATGCTCGAAAGCCTCAGGATCAATCGCTTAAGCCGAGTATTGTTCTTGGCAGCCGTCTTATCATGGATAGGCGTGTTTGTCGTTAGCTGGTTGGAAGCCAGAGAGCGTTGAAGATCGTGACCCCTACTTTATTCTTGTTGTCTTTTGCCGAGTCAATGAAATGTTGCTGCCAGGCCGCCCGCTCTGAATTATCCTTAAAGCCGAGTTATGGCGAACCAGCTAAGCCACGTTCTAATGACGGTCAATTGGACGGGCATTGCGGTTCTTACGCATCATCAATTGCCGTCGAGATCTCAACGTACCTCAGTTCCTATATTTCCCACCGACAAACGTATCCTGAGTGTCTGGCCTCAGGGAAGCAGATCTGATCTGAAAAGAGATTACGATGTATCTTGTCACAGGAGGCGCCGGTTTTATTGGATCGCATATCGTTCGGAGACTAGTGGGCATTGGAGAGCGAGTCAGGGTACTCGATAACTTCACGGCCGGGAAAATGGAAAATTTGCAGAGCCTGAATGGCAAAGTAGAAATCGTGCGCGGCGACATTCTCGACCGATCGGTGCTAAAGCGCGTGATGCAAGGGGTGGACGTCGTGTTGCATCAGGGAGCTCTGCGCTCGGTGCCGCTTTCGGTACAAAATCCCGCGCTTGTCAACCGGGTCAACGTCGAAGGCACTCTCAATGTCTTGCTTGCGGCTCGTGACGCAGGCGTCAGGCGAGTCGTGTTCGCATCTTCTTCGTCGGTATACGGCAATACGAAAGTCTTTCCCAACAAAGAGTCTTTGACGCCGAGCCCGATTTCACCCTACGCGGCCTCCAAGCTAGCCGGTGAGCATTACTGCAGAGTGTTTAGCCTGCTGTATGGTCTAGAGACGATCAGGCTGCGTTATTTCAATGTTTTCGGGCCTCGGCAGGATCCGAATTCCCAATACGCCGCGGTGATTCCGCGCTTCATTACAAACGCCTTGCAACAGCGACCGCTCGAAATTCACGGAGACGGCCTGCAGTCTAGAGATTTCACGTATATCGAGAACGTAGTTGACGCCAATTTGCTCGCGGCTCGTTGCCGGGGCGGTATCGGCGAGGCATTCAACATCGCGCAAGGTCGATGCTACAGCCTGCTCAATCTTGTGGATCTGCTTCAGAGAATTACCCAGAAAGGGCTCGCCATCGGGCATGTGGCGGCGAGACCTGGAGATGTGCGGCAAACGCTGGCCGATATTTCGCGATCTCGGGAAATTCTTGGTTATCGGCCGGCCGTCAGCTTTGAAGAAGGCATTCTGAGGACGGTGCGCTATTTCATGGAAGAGGCGAAGCAGCCTCGACTGGCTAACAACGGAACTTTTGCACTGTAAATCTACCATCATCGGAGGTGAATATCGTGAATCATACTGCTGTTAAAGATCCAGAAGCCGCTGGCGGGCTTATCACACCGTACGGCGGTGAGCTTGTCAATTTAATCGTGGAAGGTGAGCAGTGCGACGAACTGGCGCATCGGGCGAGTCAACTGGACTCGTTACAACTCTCTGCCCGCTCCTTGTGCGATCTCGAGCTTTTGTCCACCGGCGGTTTTTCGCCGTTGGATCGCTTTATGGGAAAAACGGACTATACACGGGTAGTCGAAGAGATGCGCCTGAAAGGTGGGACGCTTTTCCCCATTCCCATTACGCTTCCGGTCGCTGACCGTGCAAGCGTTCGACTAGGGCAGGAGATTGCCCTCAGAAGCCCGAAGAATGACCTCCTTGCGGTTATGACGGTGGAGGAAATCTTCGGGTGGGATCTTGAGCACGAAGCTTGCCATGTGTTCGGAACAGAGGACGTACGGCACCCGCTGGTATCCGAAATGTCGTCGTGGGGGCGTCACTATATCTCTGGTCCGATGAAGGTATTGAATCTGCCGATCCATCATGATTTCACCGAGCTTCGAAATACTCCTCGCCGGGTGCGAGCGGCGTTGGAAAAATTGGGAGCTTCGAACGTGGTCGGATTTCAAACGCGTAACCCGATTCATCGCGCGCATGAAGAGCTTACCAAGCGGGCGGCCGCCCAAATCCGAGGCTCTCTGCTGATTCATCCGGTCGTCGGCATGACCAAGCCCGGTGATGTGGACCACTACACGCGCGTGCGCGCTTACCGAGCGTTGGTGGAGCGGTATTATGACAGAAGCCAGACGGTCTTGAGTTTGTTGCCGCTTGCCATGCGCATGGCTGGACCCCGAGAAGCTCTTTGGCACGCGATTATCCGGCGGAACCACGGCGCGAATCATTTCATCGTCGGTCGGGATCATGCAGGTCCCGGAAAAGATTCCTCGGGCCGGCCGTTCTACGGGCCGTACGATGCTCAAGAGCTCCTGGAAAAATTTGCACCTGAGATTGGCGTGAAGATGGTTCCCTTTCAGGAGATCGTTTATTTGCCCGATCAAGACCGGTTTGAAGAGCAACACCGTGTGCCGGCCGGCACACGAATTGCCACTCTTTCGGGAACCCAAGTGCGTAATGATTATCTGAGCAATGGAAAAAGCTTGCCCGAGTGGTTCACGCGCCCGGAGACCGCCGCGATCTTGTCAACGATTTCTCTTCCTCTCGATCAGCAAGGATTTTGTCTTTGGTTTACCGGGCTTAGCGGCGCAGGAAAGTCGACGATCGCTGAAATTCTCGCGATTTTACTGATGGAGCATGGCAGACAGGTTACCGTGTTAGACGGTGATGTTGTCCGCACACATTTGTCGAAGGGCTTAGGATTTAGCAAAGAAGACCGCGATACCAACATTATACGAATCGGTTTTGTGGCTGCCGAAATTGTTCGTCACCACGGGGTTGTTATCTGTGCTGCGGTGAGCCCTTATCGTGCCGCGCGGAATGAGAGTCGTGGGATGGTAGGTGAGAATCGCTTTATCGAGATTTTTGTTGATACGCCTTTGGAGATTTGTGAGCAACGCGATATCAAAGGAATGTATGCCAAGGCTCGTCGTGGTGAGATCAAGGGCTTTACCGGCATAGACGATCCCTATGAAGAGCCTCTGAATCCCGAAATCCGAATCGATACAACAAACTGTCCGCCTGAGGCCAATGCGCGCCAAATCGTCAGATACCTGGCCGAACGCGGCTTTCTGAATTATCGAGAAATAAGGCCCCCTGAAAAACGATCCGAAATCCGCCGATCGGCTTAACGCCAGAGGCTGATTCGCAACAATTCGCGACACGCTGCACGCTATCCGGCTCCTTCGGAGCATTTTAAGGGGCACTATTCCATGATGGACGAATTAACGCGATTTTTCCTGGTTTTCGTTGTCGGTTCGGTCGGTCAGTTGATGGACGGCACGCTCGGCATGGGTTTTGGCGTCTTCTCCGCCTCTATGCTGCTCACGGCGGGGTTTGCTCCGGTAGCGGTTGTAGCGACCGTGAATACGGCAAAAATTTTAACCGGAATCTTTTCCGGACTGGCTCACTGGAGAGCCGGGAACGTACGGGTAGGTTGGCTCCTGCCACTGATCGTGCCGGGAATCGCCGGAGGGGTGCTGGGGGCTCACTTCTTGGTTTCGGTGCCGCAGGACAGATTCCGATTCTGGATGGCTTTGGTTCTAGTTCTCATGGGTTTGTTCATCCTGTGCCGCTGTCTTTTCCCCGGTCTATTCGTTCGCGGCTCGTCTCAAGGAGAGTCTAAGGTGCGTTGGATACGTAGCCTTAGTTTGGTGATTCTTGGACTCGCCGCCGGGGCCCTCAATGCTTCGAGCGGCGCTTACGGTCCGTTTGCGACCTCGGGCCTGATGCTGATCACACGCGCAAAGACATCTCGCGCCGTCGGGACGGTGAACTTCGCAGAGATCTTCGTCGCCGCGAGCGTGATCTCCACGTTCTTATTTAAAAAGGGTTTGCACGCTCCATCCTGGGATCTGGTGCTTGCGCTGGTGTTGGGCGGAGCGCTCACGGCGCCACTTGCAGCCTATGCGTGCCGGAAGCTGCCGACGAAGTTGCTCCAGCTCGGAGTTGGCCTCGCTTTAATCAGTCTAAATTTAAGAGCGGTTATTTCGCAGCTTGGTTGAGACCAATTCGCATTAACGAAGACCGACCATGCTTAAAAACATAAAATCAGCACCGAATAAAGCTAACGCTGCCGACCCAAAGGTTCGGCTCATTCACCCATCTCCTCGAGGTCCTGCCACGGCTGTTGAGCGATCAGTCGTAGCGACGCTCAATAACGTGGATACGCTTTCGTTAAGCTCGCTTGTGGAACGTGTTGCCCGTGACCTCTATAGAGAAGAAGTGGCGATGGGTGCGGGCATTTTGGATATTGGTCTATTCGGGCCTAATCTTTTTATCCGCGATGTCGCCGCGGAGCTTAGTGCTGGAAACGGCATCCTGTGGTCTATCGAAACTTCACGGTGATGGTTCCGGCGGATGTTTGTCTACGGCGACATTGGTGACGCTTGCGTGATGGTCTAAAGACTTTGCCTGCTGGTTTAAGGATCATCAGGAAAGGGAGATCCCGGCTGCCTGAAAAGAGCTTTTAATGAATTCTCTCTCAGGTAACGGTTTTTGATTTGTTCCTGTAAGTTGAAACAAATAATTGGGAAATGGTTGGCTAATGTCCAACAAGTTAGGCCGTTAGGGGTCATATAACGTTTACTGGGAGGTTCGACATGGACGCAGTCATGGAATCTTCGTCACAAATGCCTTCGCTGCCACAGGGTAGAGATCTAGAGAAGAAGATTCGCGACCGATCCGCAAAGGTTGGCGTCGTCGGCTTGGGATATGTTGGCCTTTCCTTGGCTGTCGAAATGGCCAAAGAGAGATTCCAGGTCAAAGGCATCGATATTGACGCGGCGCGAGTCAATGCCGTCAATGCTGGCACATCCTATAACCTCGATGTGCCGAGCGAGATGCTTTTTTCGCTCGTCTCTCAAGAGAGGCTCAAGGCTACTCAAGCTCTGGCAACTATGGAAGACCTTGACGCGTTGAGCATATGTGTTCCAACACCTTTAAGGAAAACCAAAGAGCCCGATCTCTCCTACGTTATCGCTGCGATTGAGGCGGTACGCAATCATTTACGCCCAGGTCAGCTGATTGTCTTGGAAAGCACTACTTATCCTGGCACAACGAGGGAGCTGGTCCTACCGATCCTAGAGGAAACTGGACTGCAAGTCGGGGAAGACTTTTTTCTCGCGTATTCGCCCGAGCGAGTAGATCCTGGGAACCCGACCTACAACAGCCGCAATATTCCAAAAATCATCAGTGGCATAACCCCTCGCTGCACTGAGCTGGCCGCGTTATTTTATGGAGAGTTTATCGAAAAGATTATTCCCGTTGCGTCAGCCGAAGCCGCCGAAATGGTAAAGCTTCTAGAAAACACATTTCGCAGTGTCAATATTGCGCTTGCTAATGAGATGGCTCTGCTGTCTCACAAGCTTGGAATCAATGTTTGGGAGGTGATCGAGGCGGCACAGACTAAGCCATTTGGCTTCATGGCCTTTTATCCCGGGCCAGGCCTCGGAGGGCACTGCATTCCGGTGGATCCGCATTATCTTACATGGAAAGCAAGAATGAACGGCTTTCATCCCCGCCTTATTGAGTTAGCTACAGACATTAACAGTCAAATGCCCACCTTTACAATTGAACGGATCGTCGATGCATTGAACGAAAGGCGAATGAGCCTTAAAGGCTCAACGATTCTCGCTTTAGGGGTCGCCTACAAGCGTGATTCTAACGATCTCCGTGAATCACCAGCCACCGAGGTTATGCGAGGACTTCGACAAAAAGGGGCAACCATCTATTACTCGGATCCTTACGTCTCTTCAGTCGAAATCGCGGGCGAGACGTTAAAATCTCTCCATCTTACTGTCGATGTTGTTGAGTCAATGGACTGCGCGGTCCTATTGACCAATCACGCAGACTTCAATTATGGGATGATTGCCGCACACAGCGCTCTCATACTGGACAGCCGAAACGGCTTTAAAGATTTTTCAAGCCCCAATATTATCCGTCTCTGATGTCCGTCCTCATCGCCGTTTGCTGAGTGTGCTTGGCCATTCCTTATAAGATTCAGTAATTCCGTGAAGGACTGCAAACGGTCCAGTGGAAACTTCCGAGAAAACGCAAGCGTTAGTCGACGGTGCCATGAAGCTTTTCTCGGTAGAAATCGATGACCTCTATGCAATATTGGGGATGCAATTGCTAGCACGCGCTGAGCCTACCCGCGCGGCCGGAATTGTGGCTTTTCTATCCGCGGTTCGGCACGCGGACAAGGCTGTAACTTTTATCGACATCCTGAGACCAGGCTTGAGTCAGCGAGGCGAATGGCTTGAGATCGTTCACGAAGAGCTCAAACGTGATGGTGTTCGTTATCTTACGGAAGTTAGCGGGGATCTACGGGCCGTCCTGTGCAACGATGATATCCAGCGCTTGTCTCAACAGATAAACCGGTCAAATTTACATGTTATGATTATGGTGGTTGGAGCGGCTTTGAGAATATCACCGGACTTTGAATCGATCTGCGCGACAATTACAGTGCTTCTTTTGAAGTTAGGCTTGCGAAACTTGTGCGCTTGACGTGACGCAAAACTATTCCGATTCATCCGGATACGCTAGATTCATCCTCAGTCTGTACGTGGTCTTAAGCCCATAAGCGAAGATTCTCTCGGCTTCTTTTATCTGCCTCCGTAGTTGTTGTCCTTGTGTGAGCGCAGATTCAGAGCGGCAGTGAGAGAGGTGACTGCCGAGATCCAGCCGGCTCTCTGTGGCCCTTGGGGCATAGCCCAAGTAATCCGCGCTTTGACCAAGACTGGTTTTATCGAGCTGCCAATAATTTAACTTTCTTCCAGGAAATAAGTGGGCAAAAAGCGCCTCCCATCAGTCTGATGGCGGCGCTTTTTTCGTTTTTAGAGCATGACCGAGAGAACGCAAAGAATCGAACTGTCGGCAGAGGCCGATTGATTAAACTTCGGTGCTTGGGCTTTGACAGTGCCAATTGTTTGATCGTGACCAGGATAAAAACTTTAGGTCACTGACAAAAGCTGCCAGCGTAAAGGATACTATGCTAGGTACTCCGTAGCCGACTTGATTGAGCAGCATTGCTGCATTCCATTGAAATGCCGACCGCAGAGTTTTACTTCCTTCAAAACTCTTCCGCGCTCCAAAAAAGGCCACTTGAGCCGGAAATTCGCTTGACATCGATTCATCGCCGTCATAACTCTAGACCGCAGTTGAATGAGTATCCTCTATTTGTTCAATAAGCGGTTTATAGATCTGCGACTCCTAAAGTGTGAAGTTTATTCCCGCGAAGTCGGCTGGCTCTGAAAGATTTTTGCTGAAAGATGTACTTAGCGGATAAATTGATGATGGTGTGGTTGTGGCGGACCTGAAAACGGGCTTTTTAGATTCGTAAAGTCGCAGACGCCGATATTGGAGATAGCGGGTTTAGAAAGTTGAAGCCCGGCGGAACAATACGTCGGACGCCAGCTCATCGCAATGAATTTCCAGCGCAACAGCGACTCGTCTCTGTCATGGGATCAGTTAACCCCGCAGATCCTAGTCATTAACGCCGATGCTGCAATCTGCGAGCAGTTGAAGCGTCTTTATAGTCAATGCACTTACATTGTCGCGGTCATGAAACGTGCGGAAACTGCTCTGCAAAGACTAGCAGAGGGTGTCGCGGACCTTGTCGTAACAGACGTTTGTTTGCCCGATGTGGACGGGATCAAATTTGTCGAGCAAATACGGCAGTTGTACTCTGATGTTCCCGTTATTGTTATTACGGGAGACAGAGATGTCGAAATTGCAGTCAAGGTCCTTAAGCTAGGAGTTAGCGATTACATTGGTACGCCCTTTAACGCTGAGGCGGTTCAAGAATCCACGCGCTTCGCATTGGAAAAAGCTCAGATTTTCACCGAGCTCAGACATATGCGGCGCACCATCAAGGAAGATTCCGAATTTCTTGGTATGCTCAGCAAAACGCCTGAAATGCACCGGGTCTTTGAGACTATACGGATGGTCTCGAACATGGATGTGACGGTGCTGGTGGAAGGGGAAACTGGGACAGGAAAGGAACTCGTTGCAAGAGCGATCCATGAACGAAGCCCGCGCCGACGGGGAAAACTCGTCACGATCAATTGTGGGGCGTTGCCCGACCCGCTTCTCGAGAGTGAACTTTTCGGATACGAGAAGGGAGCGTTCACTGGAGCAGATCACGCGAGACCAGGAATGATCGAGTTGGCTCATGGGGGCACTCTTTTTCTCGATGAAATTGAGAGCATGTCGCTCTCGATGCAGGCAAAACTTCTTCGGGTCCTTCAGGACAGGAAAGTCCAGAGACTCGGTGGAAATCGAATGTATGAGGTCGATATGCGGGTGATTGCTGCAAGCAACGTTCCCGCCAAGGATCTTGTTCATGAAGGTAAGATGAGGAGCGATTTTTATTATCGAATCAATGTGGTCCTCATTCAGGTCATCCCACTGCGGCAGCGCCGTGGAGACATCCTCTTGCTGGTTCAGAACTTCATTCAGCAACACCCGTTTGCCGTGCAAAGAGGCATCACCGGGATCTCCCCCAAAGCAATGAGCCAACTCACGCACTATACCTGGCCAGGCAATGTTCGCGAACTCCAGAACGTGCTCGAGAAGACCGTCGTACTGTGTAGTTCATCGATCATTGAGAAGGTGGATCTACCCGATATTTCACAGCCGCTGAGGATTCAAGAGACATTCCCAACAACCATTTCTTTTTCTCAGTGGATGAAAGAACAAGAGAAGAGATATTTAACCCAGCAGCTGGAAACGTTTCAGGGAAGAGTCGAGCAGACAGCCGCAAATTCTGGTATGTGTGTCAGGACACTCTTCCGTAAGATGCGTCTTTACGGCCTGAATAAGAAACAATTTCGGCCGGGCCAGTTAGAGGATCAGTTGCCGCCGGACATGAACTCGTGGTTCGACCAACGTTTGCTGCCGAAAGGAAAAGACGCCTCGCGATAGTGATTGGAATGACCGTTCTCCATCTGCCTGAGTAGCTTTTTCAGTCTATATCTACCGGTTTTACTCGTCACTTGCCTCGATAGGCTAATTCCAGTTGAGGACACCCTCACCGGGCGCGGAATTGCGTCGAATCGAAGAAGTCTGTTCCAATCTTCGAGAGACCGTCGCTACAGAAGACATGGTTGGCGGGAAATGGTCGGCGCGACGGGGTTTGAACCACACACAACCGAGCTGTTTCATCGAAAATCCTATTCCTATAAACCGTGCTGATCGAGAGTGAATTTTAAGGATCTATCGTGCTATCGAGAATTAACTGCGGAGTGGACTCGGAATGACCTGTTGTCCGAGGCGTGCGTGCTCTTTAGGAATTGAGGTCGCTCCTTGAAAGTAGCAAACTGGATTTATGAGCACCTTGCTCTCCCAGCTGAAAGAAAAGAGCCGCCGAATGGTCCTAAGAAACCGCCGGTGAAACCACCGCCGGAGTGGTGGAGAATGCCGCGATCAAACCGCCGCCGGAACGGCGGCGAAACCCACCCATGAAAGAGCCGCCCCAACCACCGAATCCTGGTGACCCTAGGCCGGGCGATCGGCCTCCTGTCGGCGATCCTCCGAGTAGAAAAGGGCCTAAAAGGCTGTAGCAAGCTGCTGAAAAAGACTCATATGCGTCGTCAGACTGGTGTGAAAACCAAGCGTGTTTTTGACGAACTCGCGAACAAAACGATCTTCGATAAACGAATCGGCCTTTAAATCCGGTACGGGCCAAGGTGGTCAAAGACCCCGGGGGACTATAGTTGGAGCAGCTATGGCGCTTATGTCGGCAAGACGCAAGGACAGCAATGGTTGGACAGCACGGAGGTGCTTGAACAGTTCAGTGGAAACCTTAACGAAGCACAAAAGCTTTATCGTCGGTTTGTGTTGGAGTGTGTAGGAAGAATACTATGACGTGTTGGAAGGAAGGTTTCTGGGGGACAAACAATTTGCGGAGAGATCAAAGCGAAAGCCGAGGTTCCGGGTCATGTGCGCATCAAGACAGAGTCCGACGCGTTACTCGGGCGCCGCTTGTGCCATGAAAATAAAATATTTTCAGGATACGGATACGCTGCACATCGAGTTTCGTGCGTGCGAGGTGGCAGAGACCAAAGATCTGGATGAAAGTACCCTGTTAGATCTCGACAACAACGGACAAATTTGTGCCATCACGATCGAACACGCGAGCGAACGTGCCGAGATACCAAAGTTTTCCTACGAGCAAATTACGCCATAAGCACAACCACGGGCGTCAATCTCCGCAATCAATCGGAGGCGATTCAGCTCAAACTGACCAATGCTCCTGACTGCGCATAGCATAACGCCCGCATATGAAATACGGGGACTCGTTAGAAGAGTACCGACGCTTCACGGAGGCTCGGCTCTCACTGAGCTAGCGCGATATTGGCGGACGCCTCAGAGAGTGCCGGCCAGCTTGGTGATCGCCTGCGAGGCACCCTTGTCGATCGGGTCTCCGTGGCCGAAGACGGCGCGCTGGAACGTGAGTCCCGCCAACTTCTTCACACTCTGATGCGCCTGGGCCATGTCGGCCGTGTACTGGGGATTGGGACCGCCGAGCTTGTTGCCGGTGTTGTTCATGGCGTCGCCCAGGATGAGCAGCGACCCGGCCGGATCGAACACGCAGACGTGACCCGGTGTGTGACCGGGCGTTGCGATCACGCGCAGGCCGAACACTTCGTCGTTGTCACCGACCGCCTTGATCGGGCGCGGTGACTTGATCTGCGGGATGTCCGCGGCGCCGGCGTACGCCGTCGCCTTGGCGGCCGCCGCCAGTACCTCCCCAACGCTGCCAATGTGATCGGGATGATAGTGGGTCAGGATCACGTAGTGAACCGCATCCCAACCCAGGCCGGCGGTGCGAACGACGTCGGCGATCTTTGACGCATTGTTGGGCGTGCCCGTATCGACGACCGCCGCCTCTTTGCCCCGGATCAGGACATAGGCGTTGACGAAGCCTAGGTTGACGCGAAGGGCTTCGGCTGGCCCCAGGTTCTGAGCGTGGGCGACCCCGATCGCGAGGTCGCGGCCCCCGATGGCGACACTCCATCCCCTGCGCCCGAGGCCGAAATTGAGCTCGCTCCATACTGCGAAACTGCCCAGGGCGACTTGGGCCAACCACGTTCGGCGACCGATTTGCTGACCTTTCCCCATTGAGCACCTCCAGTCTTCACAGGAATTTGTTCAAGCCGTTCCAGCCTCAGAAATCTAGAGCGAACCGAAGGGCCGCTTTGATCCTGACGAGAGTATCGGCGGGGACGACGCCAATTTTTCGCTGAAGTCGCACTGAGGGAATTGAGCCGATACCCTGGACATTTGCAACCGACGCTTCTCTAAGAAAGCGTAATTTGCCAACGTCGATCTCATAACGGCTGCTGCGGTTCTGGGTTGTGAGAGGAACGTAGGTGACGAGCGCGCGAGGCGCGTCCGGGTCGTCGCGGGAGAGAATAATTACGGGGCGCGTTTTAGCGGCGAGCCCGAGATCAGCAAGCCAAACCCCACCCGGCTTTGCGGCCATCGAGGATGTCTAATATTTCCTGCTCGACATGTCGCGACCGGACTACGTCGAGCGCGTCGCTGTCAGCCAATTCGATAATTTCGGCCACCAGCCTTTCGACTTTCTTTGCCGTTTCCGGTGTCCAGCGGCTCATTTTCGCATCCAATTTCTTTGCGATCGCGGTCATGGTGATGGATATCGTACTGAGAAACCTTCCAACGGTCAACTCGCCTGTCTCGATCGGCGCAACCGACATGCCGAAGCGCTTCTTGGCGTCGAAAACCCAAGGTGGGAAACGGGTGCGGACTGACCTTATATTCTGGACTTATCCCAAGTGCTCATTTCCAGTTTTAACTGAGTCATTCTCGATGCAAGGATTTTCTATCCGCAAGGACGTTTGACAGAAGTTAGAA
>JBOHVN010000245.1:0-11978 GCA_050735675.1 Binatia bacterium
TGCGGAGCGAACAGCACGATGGTTCCTTCGATCAGGATCAGCCAGCCGAAAACTTCTACAGTTTCGGCTGAGTGGCTCTGGCCTTCGGCGCTAAGTAAACGGCGGAACATATATCTAATGGCCGCTAATCCTCCACCGGGTTCCTGCTCGATGAACTCACATACGTCAAATAGGTTCGCAAATGCAAGTTTTTGGAATGTTACACTTCAGTCGTTAACGACAAAATAGTTTTCGTTCAGAGTACCCATGAATTCTCAGGCCGAGAAAGATTCTTCACGGAGTTTCTCCTGAATCCGCCGCAGGACCCGGAGTGACAACAAGCGAGCATTCTGTCGTTTCGAACCCTCGCCTGGCTCAGGCTTAACTCCGTGAGAGGATCTACCCAGCCGAACCGCTACCGCGCTTTTCACCGACGTGCGAGTTGCGCTAGAGTAGCGCATTATGAAAACGAGACTGTTTAGCTGGCTCGGTAGAGAATTTGTTGAAATCGTTGGCGAGGGAAAGTCCGGAGCGCCTGCGGACGTCGCCACTGATGATTTGTTCCGGCAGTTTCAAGCGGAGCTAAGGCTCTACGGCCTCTCGCTCGATAACACCGCGCGGACCCGCGTGTGGGGAAGAGACAAGGCCGCGCGAACCTTGGCGACAACCGCACGATCGAAGATTCTCACCGGCAAGCGCAGGGCCGCGAGCTCGAGCTTCATCTCGCAGGAATGGTTCGATTCGGACGCTACAACCGGATTGGAATTGCTGGCGATGAAGCCCGTTGATCAGCGTGCTGAGCGGCGGCCCGTCGACTTCGAACCGGCGCGAAATTATCTTTGTTATCTCCGATACGATTCCGTGGTGTTCTATTCGGGTTACACGTCAACCGCCGACACATTGCATGATCAGATCACAGAAGTTCTTAAGGCGATTTCGGGTGCGCGCGCCATATCAGGAGGGTTGACCCAAGACTTCAGAAAGACAGGCCGACTGTCGGTATTTCTGCACCGAAGTCAAAGTCTCAGCGTCGTCAAGGATTTGTTAGCTAAGGAGAGCTGGATCGATCTTTCGAACGTCGAGTATCGGCTTGTCGACGGCTTTGCCGGTGAGAAATATTTATTGGAGATCGAAGCGACGGCTATGTGTGGTTAGTGGTACGTTGCTAACACTCGTCATAAGAAATCTGGATTACCGCTTTCGCGGTAATGACGAAAGAAATGCGCAGGAGCACGATGTCGGCGGCAGCAGTATTGTAAGTGATTTCGATTCAGCGTTTTACGGCCGGTCGCCTTTACAAGTTTAGCTATACTCGCGGTAAATTCCGTCGAACTTGCCCAGCTTGATGCGCACCATGTACTGGGCGCTTTCGCGCACCAGGCGTTCCTCCCTGGGCGTCTTTACCAGGCGCGCGATCAAATCCGCCGAGCGCGCAGTGTGTTCCTGATCGGCGACCATATGGACCGTGAAAAACGTCAGGTCATGATCGCTGAGTCCGTAATGCTTGCGTCCGGCGTTCAAAAACTCTTCCGAATAACGGCACACCATGCTCTCGCTGGTGAGCGCGGAGGCGCGGTTCTGGGGCGGGTATCCCATCAAAGTATTGTAAACGGTGCGCGCCGAGTGAATCTGGCATTCGAAGATCTGCGTCGCTTCGGTGAAGTCTTCTTCTCTCAGACCGAGGGCGAGCCCGAAGCGTTTCGCCAGATCCGGGTGGGTCTGCTCTTCAGTGAATTGCTCGGTAAAGTAGTCAAACATCATCGGCTCGTGCGCATTTTTCACCATGCCCAAGGCGAACGATTTAAGGATCGCCTTGTTGTGGAGATAATGCTGGATCGCCCAGCCCTGCATGCGCTTGGTTGAAAGCTTTCCTTGGCGCAGTTCGGTGAAATACTGGCTGTCCATCAGACGCTTAATGCCGGGTTCGATGATTTCTTTCTTTACCGAATCAACGAGTGCTTTGCCGTCCATATTTGCTCCTTATCATCGCATATTTTGGAGTTGGCGGTCTCGTGTTTTAGTTAAACCTGGCGGGTTGCGAAAAACTCCCTCGGAGTCCTTCGACGTACCTCAGAGCTAGTCCTGAGCTTGACGAAGGAACGAACGGAGCGTGACTTTCCGTTCATGCTGAGGCTCTCGAAGCATGCCGAACCTTTTTTAGCATCCTATAGACTACAAAATGAGACACGTCCGTTACTTCCCCGCCAAGACTTGATCGAGCAGAGAGTAGTCCGTCACCGCGGCGACATTGATCGGCGCCGAGATTTGCTTTTGGCTGTAGGCGAGATCGAAATACTCCTGCATGTCTTTGATGCTGATCTTGCCGTCGGGTGTGAGGATCGAAAGCCACTGGCCGTATACGGTTTCGGCGGTTTTTTGGTCGAGCTTCCAACGATCCTTAATATAGTTTACGACCCACGATTTTTCCTTGCGGCAAAAAGCCGCGGCGTCGAGCATCACGCGGATCACGCTCTTGATGCGCGCCGGATCACTTTTTAGTTTCGCGTCATTGACCACGAGGCCGCTGGTTGGAAAATGTGTCGCCAGCTCATCGGCGGCGCCGATTTGGCGGAAACCCTTTTGCGTCATGATAACGTTATGCGGGCCCGACAATAGGGCGGCCGACACCGCGCCCTGTCCCAGGCTGGTCACAGTGTTGGACACGGAACCGGTTTGAGTGAAGATCGCCTTTTCCGGATCGGCGCCCTTGTTCCGCAGTATCAGACGCGCGACCAGGTGCTGCAAACTGCCGATCCGGTCGACGGCAATCCGCTTGCCGGCAAGATCGTTCGGCCGCTGAATGCTCGATTCGGCGACGAGAAAAAACGGCGGTTTGCGCAGCGAGATCATGATGCCCTTGAGCGGCGCTCCCTGACCGGTAGCGACGATGCCGGTCGTGTAGCCGGTCAAGTAATCAATCTCGCCGGCCGCGAGCGCGGCCACAGGCAGCGGACCGGCCATCTGAATCAGCTCGACGTCAATCCCGTGCTTTTTGAACAGACCGGCGTCGCGCGCGACGAAGAGGTTCAAGAACGAAATACTGAACGCAGAATAAGCCATGCGCACTCTTTTCAGCTCTTGAGCCTCGATAGGCGCACAGAGCTGTAGAAAAAGAAGAACGAATAGGGCCAAACCTAGCGCTCGCATCCGCAACTTTTGTACGGCAAGTCTTTGGTTCAACATTGCGCTTGTCATGCCGCCGACTATATCCAGCCCGCGAAAAATTTGTCAACGTGCCGGCGTCCGTAACCCGTTCTGAGTCTACTGGAGTTGAAATGTTCCATGCGAAATCAGTGTGGTGTTCGAGAAATTTGCTTGACAAAGCATGTCATTCTGAGGAGCCAGGCGACGAAGAATCTGCGTTTTTATATTCCGGCGTCGATGGCGAGGCGCGCGTACCTGACAGAGAGGAAAAGTTCAAGATAATTGACCTAGAGACAACAAGGCCGGGGCGGTTTTCCGCCCCGGTCCTGGAGGGGTGATAACGCTTGCGAAAGATTCTATAAATGCGGGATGCGGAGCGTCGTGCCTACTCTCAAGATATGCGAACGCCGGAGTCCGTTCACCTGGACGATGCGTTGAACCGACGCGCCGTAGCGTTTGGCGATATCGTAAAGGGTGTCGCCGCGTTTTACCCGGTGGTGCACGACCCGGGCTCGCGCCTTGGGTTCGCGATCTGTGTTGTTTGCGACTACGATGAGAGGTTCCGCGGATTTGTCTATGGGCAGTTTTACGCGATAGCCGGCCGGCACGACTCGCGTCGACCGGCTGAGCGCGGGGTTCCAGCCTAAAAACTCGTCCTGATCAAGCTTGAATGATCTTGCGAGGGATGCCACCGACGAGCCGCGGCGGACCTCGACTTCTTTAATCTCGACCGCGGCATCGAGCTCGAGGCCGGGGAAATACCGTTCCAAGTTGCTGCCGATTTCGACCGCGGCGATAAACTCGGCGTAAAAATTCTTCGGCGGGAATCCCCAACGCGGGTGGCTATAGTTTTGGATCAACTCGACTAGATCGTCGGATTCGACCGCCGCCACGGCGCGCGCCACGCCCGCGGGGCCGTAATTGTAAGACGTGATCGCCAACGGCCAGCTACCCAAGCTTTCATAAGCTTCCTTAAGATAGGATGCCGCCGCCCGGGAAGATTCCAGGGGATCTCTTCTTTCGTCGATGCCGCGGCCGATGCGCAGATAGTGCCTGCCGGTTCTCGGCATGAATTGCCAGATGCCCAAGGCGCCGGCCGACGATCGCGCGTTAATCTCGTAGGACGATTCCACGATCGGCAAAAAAGTGAGATCCGGCGGCAAGCCGCGCTCTTGGAATATTTGTCTGATCTGTGTGATATACCGCCCCGAGCGTTTGATGCCGGCCGCGGTTCGCTCTTTCACGCCGCGCTGCGCTTTGACGCGCTCGATATCAACGCCATGCGCGGCGGCAACGCGCGCGCGCTCGGCGTTGATATACTCATCGGACCGGCGATCCTCGCCGACGTCCGTCACTTCGTAGATCTTGCTCATGTCGAGCGGATCGAAATAAATCAGCTGCGCAAGGCCGTATTCGCTGAAAACTTTTTTCCAGAATTCGACCGGCGCTTCGAGGCCCGCCGGTACTGGGAACGGAGAGGGCTGCGGGTTCGCTGTGTGGCTTTCAGCTCTCCCGCTGGCGGATGAAAAAAGTAAGAAACCAAAGCAAAGCGGGATGAGCCAAGGTCGTGCACTCTGCATTGCCACCTCCATGTTACGACGCAAAGACGAGCAACCGCCGTGCCATCATCTCAGCGCCATCGCGATGCCGCATTCTAGAGAAGTTTTTCATCAGAGACAAACATAATTTAGCCGCTTGAGCGACAAATTTGGTTCTAGGGGGTCCACCCGGTATCACCGCGTGGCACGGGCCGCCATGTCTTTGGTCGTTATTGTCAACCCGCGTGTCGGATTTGACCGTGATGTCACGCGTGGTTATATTGCGACGACTTTATCGGGCCGGATCGCGGAAAGGAAAATCGTTGGAGTCTTCGACGCTGATGCTGTTCGCCGAGGGGGCGTTGCGAGTCGTTCTCGGATGGCGCATGTTGATCAGCGGGTTAAGCAACGTGCGGCGTTGGCCCAACCCCGTCACTACCGCGAGTATTCTCTTTCCGAGAGGCGCGACCGTCTTTGGTTTCATCGCAACGTTTCTGATGGTCGTGGGGGGCGTCGGCCTGGCGGCGGGTTTCCAAACACCGATCTCGGCATTGATGATCATCATCTTTTTACTGCCGACCTTCGCGCTTCATTGGCACTGGCTGAAAGTGCTCCCGACCATGTCGGCGGTGGTGAAAAACGCGATCCAAGACGAGAAAATAGGGAACTATTTTCGTTCTTTCGACCGGCAAGCCTATCATGCTCACGAGGTTGGGTTGCGCGACAATCTGGTGTTCGTCATCGCGGCCTTTTATTTCGCGGTGCGGGGAAGCGCCGGCTTTGGCGTGGACAACTGGTTGAGCGATTGGGTGATCCGGCCTTTTTAACCGGGTTTGCGAATCGATGATGGAGAATTGAAAAGCGCCATCTTCCATCCTCGATCTTCGAGGGTTTCGCGGCGCCGATGGAGCGCGCCTAAAGGCCGCCGAAAAACCGGCCGGGATTGAGCAACGCTTTGGGGTCGAATTGCTGCTTGATCTCGCGCATCAGCGAAAGCGTCGGCGCCGACGCGCCCCAGACATTGATGCCGGTTTTCAAAGCGGAGGGCGCGGCGAAGAGGATGGCATGACCGTGGCGTTCACGGGCCATCGCGGTTAGCTCGGAAAAGCGCTCGAGGCCGCTTTTATTGGCCGCGCAGGCGAGCCAGACCGTACCCATCATCACATCGCTGACGCTCGCCGTGCTGGGCCAATTCTGAACCATCTTGATGAAATCGAAAACCGTCGCGCGCGGGAGTGTGACACGGTAAATCAAGGGGTTCGTCTGAAGCGGGAAATCGCGTAGCCGGTTCCAAAATTCGTTGTGTCTCTCGGCGGTCAGAATTTCTCCGTTGATGCCGCCGCGCGTTGCCATGGCGTTGAGCTCGCCAAGCTGGCGCTTGACGCTTTCATCGAAACCTTCGCACCAGACGGCGATCCGCCGATTCTTTGGCGCGCCATCGCGCAAAAGAAAAACCGCCGCCGGAGTCAAGGCCGAGCGCCGGAGTTCCTCGTGAAAATTCTCAAGCTGCATTAGGTCGCCGGCGCCGATCAGCGTCGCCGCGTGTTCGGCCATCGGCGCCACTCTCAGCGTTACTTCGGTGATGATCCCCAGCGTGCCGAGCGAGCCGGCGAAGAGCTTGCACATATCGTAGCCGGCGACGTTTTTAACGACTTTGCCGCCGGCCTTGATTGGCTCGCCGCTGGCGAGAATGACTTTCATGCCGATGACCAAGTCGCGCACACTGCCGTAGCAGCCGCGCCGCGGCCCGTTCAAGTTCGCGGCCACGATGCCGCCGATGGACGCCTGCCCGGGAAGCGGCGCATCGATGGGCACGAACTGCTTTTGCGCCGCGATCGCCGATTGCAGGGCGTTCAACGTCATGCCGCACTGCGCGCTAACAGTTAGATTGGCGGAGTCATGCTCGATCACGCGGTTCAGGCGGTTGAGCTTGATGACAACGTCGGCTCGACGCGGTGGGTTGCCGAGCGCCAGCGCCGTGCCGCCGCCCCAAGGAATCACCGTCGCTTGCGCCTCGCTGCAAAGACGGAGAGTCGCTCCGACTTGCCCGGTGGATTCCGGCGTGACCACCAGGCGCGGTGTTATGCCGTCGATCCGGTGCGCGTCGAGCGAGTCACGGTCAGCCGTCACTGCATCCGGCCCCAAAGCCGACAACAGGTTTTGCATCAGCGGATCGAAAGTTTGCCGCATCACGGGGTTGCTAGTCGGCTTGGCGATAGGCGCGGTCGAGGAGATCCATCAGATGATACACTTCGAGATTGGGACCGAATCGAGCCGCGCCGGAGCGGAGCTGCAGCATGCAGCCGGGGTTGGGCGCAACGATCGCTTCGCCGCCGGTGGCCGCGACCGCCTGCATTTTCTCCTTGAGCAGGTGTTGCGACATGCCCGCGTGCGTCAGGTTGTAAATGCCCGCGCCGCCGCAGCAGCGATCGGCGCCCTCCATCTCGACGAGTTTTAGACCGGGAATTGATTGCAGCAATGTTCGCGGCTGGCTGCGGATGCGCTGGCCGTGTGCGAGGTGACAAGGGTCCTGGTAAGTTACGGTCATTTCGAGCGGGCGAAGTTCGCCGACCAGGCCGAGATTGGCGAGAAATTCTCCGGCGTCTCTGACCATCGAGCTGAAACGCTCCGCTTTGTCTCGATAAACGGGATCGTCGCGCAACAAATGGCCGTACTCTTTCATGGTCGCGCCGCAGCCGGCGGCGTTGACGATGACGGTGTCCACATTTGCATTGAGAAACGCGTCGATGTTGCGCCGCGCCATTTGCTTGGCTGCCACGGTCTCGCCGTTGTGAACGTTGAGCGCGCCGCAACAGCTTTGTTCGCGCGGGAAAATCACGTCGCAGCCGTTGCGCCGCAGCACGCGCACCGTCGCATCGTTGACGGCGCCGAACAGTAACGGCATGACGCAGCCGTCGAGCATCGCGACCTTGGCGCGGCGGGCGCCGATGGCCGGCGCGATCCCCACAGGCGGTTTGAAAAACTGCGACGGGACCGGTGGCAACAAGGCGTCCATCTCGCGTAGTTTCTTCGGCAGGAAGAAGGGCACGACGCGCTGCAGCCCGGTTCGCTGGTAGAGGCGCAAGAGCGCGAACACAAATCGCAGCCGGCGGCGATAAGGGAGGAGTTGGGTGAAAACAAATTTTAACACGCCGCGCCCAAGCTCCGAGCCTGGCGGGCCAAGCTGCTCCCGCGCCGCCTCCGCGATGCGACCGTACTGCACACCCGAGGGGCAAGCGCTTTCACACGCGCGGCACAACAGACAGAGATAGAGGTGATCCGCGAAGCGGGAATTCAGCTCGATCCGGCCATCGGCAGCGGCTTTGACGAGATGAATCCGTCCGCGCGGCGATTCCGGCTCCAACTGCAAGGCGCGATAGGTCGGACATTGATTCAAACAAAGCCCGCAATGAACGCACTGATAGAGTTCGGGGAGATCGAGCGCCGCGATTTTTGCGCCATCGCTGATAGGTTGGTGATGACCGGCGTGCTCCAAGTATACATGCTCCAATTAGTTTCGAATGTCTGGTTTCTAGTTCCTGGTTATTAACCGGAAGCTAAG
The DNA here is from genome assembly GCA_050735675.1 of Binatia bacterium. Lineage (GTDB taxonomy): Bacteria > Desulfobacterota > Binatia > UBA9968 > UBA9968 > DP-20. The sequence continues at coordinate 8,224 of JBOHVN010000245.1, forward strand.
AATTAGAAACTCATGATTCAAATCCATAACCCCGCCGGAATTGTGCCCGGCTGCAGGCGGATTTCGCCGCAGCTCGCCGGCGTGGGGAAGAGTTTCGCCGGGTTGAACCGGCCGTCGGGATCGAAGGCGCGGCGCACCCGAGTCATGGCCTCCAAGTCCGCCTCACTATAAAGAAGCCCGATGTAAGCTTTTTTCTCCAAGCCCACGCCGTGCTCGCCGGTGATACTGCCGCCGAGTTCAATGCAGGCACGCAAGGTGGCCGCGCCGGCCTCGATCACGCGATCGAGCTCGCCGGGATTGCGCATGTCGAACAAAATATTCGGATGCAGATTGCCGTCGCCGGCGTGGAATACGTTGGCAATGCGCAGATTGAATTGCTTGCTGATCTCAGCAACGCGCTTCATCATCTCCGGCAATTTGCTGCGCGGCACCACGCCGTCTTGGACATAGTAGTTCGGCGCCAGGGCGCCCATGGCGCCGAAGGCGCCCTTGCGGCCTTTCCAAAGCCGCTGGCGTTCGGCTTCATCGGCGGCAAGCTTGACTTCGCGCGCGCCGTCACGGTGGCAAATTTCGCGCGCGAGTTTTATGGCGCGCTCGGTGTGCTCAGCCAATCCCTCGATTTCAACGATCAGTACCGCCTCGGCGTCGCGCGGAAAACCCACCGGCGCGCCGAGCTCCACGGCCTCGATTGCCGTCCGGTCCATTATTTCCAGCGCCGCAGGGATGATTCCCGCGCCGGTGATGTCAACAACAGTTTGGGTCGCGCCGTCCATCTGATCAAAGATCGCGAGCAAGGTGCGCACGGACTCGCGCGTCCGCATGAGCCGCACGACGACTTTGGTGACTATGCCCATAGTCCCTTCGGAACCGACGAAGACGCCGCAGAGGTCGTAGCCGGGGGTGTCCGGCACCTCGCTGCCGAGCCAAATAATCGTGCCGTCGTCGAGCACCACTTCGAGGCCGAGCACGTGATTGGTCGTCACGCCGTAGGCGAGCGTGTGGGGTCCGCCTGAATTGTTCGCCACGTTGCCGCCGATCGAGCAGGCCGCTTGGCTGCTCGGATCGGGCGCGTAGAAGAAACCGTCTTTGGCGACGGCTTTCGTCACGTCGACATTGATCACGCCGGGTTCGACGACGGCGATACGGTTCGCCAAATCGATTTTGAGGATTCGATTGAGCCTGGCAAGCGATAAGATGATGCCGCCTTCGGCAGGAACGGCGCCGCCGGCGAGGCCGGTGCCGGAGCCGCGCGGCACGATCGGCACGTTGGCTTCTTTAGCCAATTTAACCAGCGCCGAGACCTGCTCGACGTCCGCGGGCAGAACGACGACTTCAGGCATGACTTGGAAGATGGATCCGTCTTGCTCGTAAACGATGACATCTTCCTTTTCATGCAGAACATAACGCTCGCCGACGATTTTCCGTAAGCTCTTGATCAGCTGATCGCGGTTCATCCTGCCAAACCTTTTGTCTTATGCCGCATCGCCAAGTTGTGATTTCAGCGGTCGTTAGAGCCTAGCCGACCCGTGAACGAGGTGTCAACCGACGAATACCGAATCGGTAGCAGAGATAGGAAGCTCCCGGTCGATTGGCTCAACTGCAGCGGCTGATCCCGAGCAATATCCTCGCAGCAACGAACGGGTAGCGGCTTTCGCGCGTGCCTGCAAGTAGTAGCAGGATGGGTTGAGCCCGGCGAAACCCATCGATTGGCTGGTTGCAGAACATGATGGGTATCGATGGGTGGCGCCTCAACCCATCCTACGGATCTATCGCCGCGCAGATGTTTCGCGCCGGGATGAGCGAGATCTCGTGTGCGGCCGATTTGCCGCCGAAGAGCAGAGCGAGGCGGAGCTTTTCTTCATTTACACTTCCGCAAATTCGGGTCGAGAATCGAGGATGCAGATGGCGGATAGACCATCGAGGATAGCGAATCGATCTTCGATCCTCTATCTTCTATCCTCGATGGTCTTGCGTCAGCTTACGGTTTCTTCGCCGCCGCCGGCGCTTGCTGCTCGATGACTTTGATGACTTTGCCCGGATAAACCGGCTTGGCATATTGAAGCACGAAGTACTTCGCTTGGAGCGGATCGCCCTTGCTGTCGAACTGGATCGCGCCGGTGACCCCTTTAAAGTTTTTGATGTTCCTCACGGCGGCGGACACCTCGGCGCGGCTCGGCCGCTTGGCGCCGTTGGCCTTGAGCCAATCTTCCATCGCCTTGATGCCTACCAACGTGGCGTCGTAGCCGTACATGCCGAAGGACTCGACTTGTCTGCCGAAGCGCTGCTTGAATTTCTTGGTGAAGGCCGCGGTTTCGGGATAGGCGTCCGGCGGGCCGGCGACCGTGGTATAATAGCTGCCGGTCACCGCGCCGCCGCCGATCTTGACCATTTCCGGCGAATCCAAACCATCGGGTCCCATGAATCTGGCCTTGACGCCGCGCTCGCGGAGCTGCTTCAAGAACAGCCCGCCCTGATGGTAAATGCCGCCGAAATAAACCAGATCGGGGTTGCGCGCCTTGAGCGGAATAATCAAAGGCGAAAAATTCACCCGCTCCTCGGTGCCTTCGTAGCCGAGAATCTTCATGCCGAGTTTCCGCGCTTCGGCGCGAAAGTTGTCCGCCACACCCTGGCCGTAGAGCGTCTTGTCTTGAATGATGTAGACCGATTTCAGTTTCAAGTCTTGAGCGGCGAAGCGCGCGCCGACGGGACCCTGAACATCGTCGCGGCCGCAAACCCGATTGACGTTGGGATAGCCGCGGTCGGTGATTTCCGTCGCGGTGTTGGCCGGCGAAATCATCGCCAGCATGGCGTCTTTGTAAACTTCGGATGAGGGAAGCGCGACGCCGGAGTTGAAGTGGCCGACGATGACCAGGACGTTGGGATCGGCGATTAGGTTGCGTGCGTTGGCGACGCCAACCTCCGGCTTGGCCTGATCGTCGTAAGGGACCACGACCAGATCGTAGCCCAAAGCCTTGAAGGCTTTGACCGATTCCTCGACCGCCAGTTGCGCGCCGAGCTTGATACTGTCGCCGATCGCGGCCTGCTCGCCGGAAAGCGGCGCCTGCACGGCGATCTTGATCGTGCCCTTCTGCGCCCACGCCGCGGCGGAAAAGTTTAAAGCCACGGCCAATACCAGGAATCCGGATAGCTTGGGAATTAATGACATCTTTGCTCCTCCAGTAAAATTGATTTTTACGTGAACAGGCTGAATCAGTCAATGCACTTTTATTTCATTGGGAATGTATTCGATCGGCGGTGGGTTGTGTTTTTCAAGCGAATAGCACGCCACGGCGACCAATCACTATTGGAATATCGGCGCCAAGTCTGGAAAAATTTTCCGCTGATGATAAATGAGTATAGAGGAGACTTAGCCTATGGAAATTACCGTGCGCAAAACTGCGGACATTGTTACTCTGAATCTATCTGGGAAACTGGACACGACCAGAGCGAAGATGTTTGAGGAGAAAATTCTTGCCCAGATAGAATCGGGCGGCCGCCGCTTCATCATCGATCTTTCGCAGCTCGATTATATCGGCAGCGCGGGCCTGCGCGTGTTTGTCCTTGCGGCCAAGCGTCTCAATAGCGCCAGCGCCAACGGCAAGATCGTGTTGAGTGCGCTTCACGGCCCGGTCAGAGAAGTATTCGACATAGCCGGCTTTTCGTCTCTTTTTCCATTTACGGCTCCCACGACGAGGCGATAAAAAATCTCCAGCCGTAATCTACGCGTGTTTTGCAATCTACGTCCGACATAAGCC
>JBOHVN010000246.1:0-12437 GCA_050735675.1 Binatia bacterium
ATCTTGTGTTGATCGAGGCGGCGCAGGTGCATGTCGATGTCCTCGGGCCGAATATAAAAGCCGCAGCGCGGCAGATCCTTGCCGAGCTCTCTGGCCGGCGGGTAGTTTTCGGGCTGAAGGAACGCGCCGATGCGGCATGAGCCGCCTTCCCACCACATGAAGCAGAAAATTGGGGTGCTTCTCTTTCTATTATTAGTTGTGAGGCCGTTGATCGGTCTGATCGGCAGGCCCGTGGCATTGAGCGCCCAGTAAGTCCAGTTCGGCAGATCGTTAGTGCCGACCACGTAGTGATCGATCCAATGCACTGCTCCCTTGGGTTCAACGCTTTTCATGAAGAAACCTCCTTAGAGTCGGACGAAGAAATCTGGCCTATTGAGCGAGCGGTACCAAACGGCGGAAAGTGTGTCAAGGATTCGCCGGCCTTGCCAGAGGGTTACAAAAGTTCAAGTCGTTCAACGCGTTCCAATAGGATAGTTGCCAGCCCCGAGGGTTGAGTTTGTTTCAAAATCTCATGACTCGTCATTCCCGAACGCTTCTATCGGGAATCTACGCAAACCAGGTCTGAAGTTCGACGATGATTACATCGCGTAGTACGACGCGCAGTTGTCCCAAAGAATTTTCCGCTTGTCTCCTTCGGAGAGAGGCAGGCGAAGAAAATGATTCACGGCTTCGGGATATCTCGAATCGACGTGCGGGTAGTCGGTGGAAAAAACCAAGTTGCCGTTGCCGACTTGCGCGACGACGTTGTTGGCGATCACTTCATCCGGCTCGATGGATACGACGCAGTGGCGTTTGAAATAGTCGCAGGGCTTCATCTTGAGATCGGGCGCGAAGACATCGCCGTCCAGTTCCCACGCCTCGTCGAGCCGCCACAAAAGCCAGGGCAGCCAGCTGCAATTCGCTTCTAAGAAAGCCACGCGCAATTTCGGGTGGCGCGCAAACACGCCGCCGCCGCAGAAACAGCCGAGAGCGAGCATTTGCTCCATCGGCTGAGCAAAAACTCGGCGCAGCATAAAATTGGGTTCGAGGCGCTCACCGATCTGATTCTTGCCGGTGCCGGTGGATTCATGAAAGCCCAAGGACAGATTGAGCGCTTCCAAAGCGTCCCACAAAGGGTCGTAATAATCGCTTTGCCACTGGTGATCGACTAGAGGATTGGCGCGGAGAAACACGGCGCGGAAGCCGAGTTGTTCGGCGCAGCGGCGCGTTTCGCTGACCGCGTCGTCCATGCTGTAGGGCGAGATCATGCCCGCGCCGATCAAACGACTGGGATCTTTTCGGCAAAAATCGTACATCCAATCGTTGTAAGCGCGCGCCATCGCGGCGGCAAACTCGGCGTCCAGTCGATCGTCCACCAGCGCCCTCAACCCTCGAGTGGGGTAGAGAACCGCGATATCGATGCCCTCGATATCCATCGCTTCGAGCTGGACTTCCGAGGTCCAGCCGCGCGCCGCGTCGTTGCCGAAGATATCCTGCTTCTCTTCGAAGTTTCTGCCTCTGGCCGTATTGTTTTGCGGGGTGGATTTGCGCGCCCATTCCGTGCCGTCGGGATGGGCCAAGCGCAGGTCGCGCACGTTTTTGCTGGTTATGCCGCGCGGCGCCCGTGATTTGAACTTCGCATCGATATACTTTTCCCACAGATCCGGCGGCTCCATGATGTGCATGTCGCTGTCCAAGATTTTGAAGCCGTTTTTCGCCATGGGCTATTTCTCCGAAGCGTACACTTGTCTCGAGTCTCGTGTTTAGAGTCTCAAGTAAAACCCGAGACCCAGGACTCTAGATTTTAGACTAGAGACCGTACAGCGCCGCGGCGTTTGCGCGATAGACTTTTTGTTTCATCTCCTCTGCTAGATGGTCCGAGTCTTTTGCGATGATTTCCTTGGAGAATGGCCAGGTGCTGTCCGGGTGCGGGTAGTCCGAGCCCCACATGACATGGCCTTCGCCGAAAAATTGAATCAGATGCAATCCCACCAGATCCGTTTGAAACGTCGCCCAAACTTGGCGCTTGAAAATCTCGCTGGGCATCGCTTTCAGAGGAATCTCCGCCGCCTTGCGGCGCTCGAATTGTCTCTTGTAACGATAATCCATTTCTTGAACGACGAACGGGATCCAGCCGATGGCCGATTCCGCGAGGCAGAACTTCAACTTGGGATGGCGCTCCAAGGTTCCGAAGTTGAACATGTTCACGAACGGATTGAAAAAGGAAGTCGCGCCGTTGCTGAGCCCCATGTCGAAGGTTCCCTGGCGCTCGCCGGGCTTGACCGCGTCGATCGTCGCCCTGACTGTTCCTGACTGCGTGCTGCCGCCGACGTGGTACGACACGACAATGCCGGCGTCCTCGGCGGCGTCCCAGAAAACATCCCACGGCTTCATATTCATTTCGAGCGTGACGTCGTTGACGAGGAAGTTGGCTTCTTTAAACCCCAGCTTTGCCACTCGGATGACTTCATTGCGCGCCGCTTCGGCGTCGACGGAGGAGAGCATGGCGACGGGAAAAAACCGCTTCGGCGCGGTCTTGCCGAACTCGAGCGCCCAATCGTTGTACGCTTGCACGCAGGCATTTCTCAGCTCGGGCTCGCCCACTTGCATGGCGATGATCGGTGGAAACATAAGCGACGCCTCGACACCGTCGCGATCCATATCAGTGAGCCGTTTCTCCGGCGTGGTCGGCCGGTGCGCTTCGCCGACCCCTCCTCGGTCGAGAGCCAGGCGCGTGCGATTGGTTTTGGCAAACCAGCGCTCGCCGCGATACTCGGCCCAGGTCTCTCCGTCGCACACCCAGTACTCGCCTTTTTCGCCGCGGTCTTCGACGTGCGGCGCGCGTTCGAGCAAAGTGCTAGGCAACCGTTCCGTCCACAAGTTTCTCGGCAGATATCCCAAGTCGATGTGATCGTCGGCTGAAATCATGGTGCCGGCCATCGTCGTTCTCCTTTGGCGGTTGAGTTCTTATCTCGACAGATGCGATTCTCACGCTAACTACAGGGCTCTGTCAAGCAGCGTCAGAATAAGTAAAAACTAAAAAGTAAAAGGACAAAAGCGACGGGCAAAGGCCGTCGTCCCGACCGGCGCGAGGGATCTGCCGGCGATCTCACACGCTTGTTTCGAAAAGCCAAGATCGGGTGATACAATCTCAACATGCCGAGCGGGCTTATACCAATGATCTCTCGGCGCAATCGTGGAGGTGAAAACTCTATGAGCAGAGCGCACTCATGGCTTTATTTGGGTTTTGTCTTCGTTGCTCTAGCGCTCGGCGCTTGCGCAACGACCACTCCGATCGTAAGTGAATGGCGTAATCCGGCCTACGCCTTCGGCTCCTTCAAGCGCATCATGGTCGGCGGGCTGGGCGGAGACTCGAGCGTCCGGCGTAACTTCGAAGATGAATTCGTCGCGCAACTCCGGGCGGCCGGCGTCGATGCGCTGCCGAGCTATGGCTTCATTCCTGAGGATGAAAAGCTCGACGAAACCAAGCTCAAACAAGCGGCGCAAGAGGCCGGCGCGGACGCGCTGCTTTTCGCCCGATTGATTCAGGTGGAACAGAAGACCCAGTACGGGCCGAGCTATTTCCCGTATACTTCATTCGGAATTTTCGGCTCGCATGTGGGCGCCAGTTGGCAGGGTCTCGGCGGCGCCCCGACCGTGTACCGCTACAACGAATATGTTTCGGAGACCACGCTGTACGACCTTGGCAAAAACGACGTCGTCTGGACCGGTACGATCAAGACAACCGAGCCGGAGAACGTGCCAACTGCGATCAAGTCCTACGTCGAGGCGGTCATGAAAACCCTCGAAGAAAAAAATCTTATCCGCAAAGGCGGCATCTGACCGAAAAGTCTTGCGACCTAAATCTCTGCGTCTCGACGGTGAAGATAGCCCAAGAAAATTTACCGCGGAGGCGCCGAGCTCGCGGAGTATAGCGAATTTCTCCTTGCAACCGAACACCGACTAAGGCATAGAGTCGCCTGTAAAGACGGCGTCGTTCCAAGCGATAGGAGGATGCTATGGCGAGAATCACTCTGGATCTCAACAATGCTGAAGATTGCCGCAAGGTGAAAGGGCAGTGGCGTTTCAGCCAGGGTCTCGTTCCCGGCCAACCGAACGAGGGGCTCACGGCACAATTGTCGAACACCCCCCCGCGCTTGCCTGATTACGACGACTCCGGCTGGGAAGTTTGCACCAACATCCGCAAGAGTATCTCCAAGGGATTTACCTTCGCCTGGTACCGCATTGCCGTCCAGCTGCCGGAACAAGTGAACGGAGTCGACGTCGCCGGCTATCGCGTATGGTTCGAAACCAACGTCGATAATTACGGCGAAGTGTGGATCGACGGCAAGATCGACCGCCCGACCGGCGCCATTGCCGGCATCAACGCTTCGCAACGAGTGGAAGTAACCAATAGAGCCGCGCCGGGAACCAAGCATGTCGTCGCCTGCCTGGTGGTGAACGGCCCGCTCGCCGAGCCGCGCGGCGGCGTCTTCATGCGTTACGCGACGCTGTCGTTTGAGACGGCCGGATAGGCTCCAACTACTGCTGAAAAAGATTTCACCAGGAAAGCTCAGCGCGGCAGAGCCGCAACCGAATAAGAAGAATTAACCACAGAGATCACAAGGGTCACAAGGTAGGGGCGCGATTGATCGCGCCCTCGGAAAAGGACCCAGAAGGAAATTTATCGCGGAGAACGCAAAGTACGCAAAAAAATAACTGGGAATATCTCCCGCCAAGGCGCCAAGACGCAAAGGTAAAAACAATTTCCGAAACGAGGATTTGCTCGCGCCAAGGCGCCAGTAATGCCAAGTGACGGTCAGGAGCCGTCAACCCCAGCAATGCGAGGGATCTCAGAAAGATTTTTCCCGGAGTTTACCCTGAGCTTTGCCGAAGGGGTCGAAATGACACCCTTGCGGCCTTTGCGTCTTTGCGCGAGATACTGCGTCTTTCGATTGTGGCTCCGCGTGTTAGTTAGGTGCTGCGTGGCGACAAGATTTCTGTTTGGTGAGGTTCGCTACTGAATGCCGGCGGCGGAGAGGAGAGATCTTGCCGCCGGGGATGAGAGAAAGCGCATGAACTGTTGCGCCGCTTTTTTGGCGTCGCCTTGTGCAATGACGGCGGCTGCGTAAGCTGTGTAATTCTGAATCTCCACCGGCAGCGGTCCGGCGAATTGCACTCCTTTGTCTCTGTTCTCGATGATGACGGTGGTTGCGCCGAAACCGATTTCCCGGCCCTTGCCTTGGCTGACATGTTGGAGAACGGCGCCAAAATCCGGGTAGCGCGTCGCCTTGGCTTGCAATGCTGCGCCGATGCCGAGCCGATCGAATAAAGCCTCAAGATAGGTCCCGGTCGAGGCCTGGTTGTAGACGACGGACTCGGCGCCCAGCAGCGCTTGGTTGAATTCGTCGACGGTGGCGATCTGTGGCAACTGTGCGCCGTCACGCACGAAAACGCCGATTCCAATGCGGCCGAGCGCGGCTCGGCTTTCCGCCGCGACTTTTTCCAACTTGCCGAGTTCGTCCAGCACGGCCGGCGGCGCGATCAGAATATCGACTGATTCCCCGCCACCGATCTTCTTGAGAATCGCCGGCGCAGTAGCGAATGAGACTCGAACCTCATAATTGGATTCGCGCCGAAATGCGTCGATGACTTGGGTCAGCCCCGGCTTAACTGCCCCGGCGCTGAGTATTATTATTTCAGCCGGCATTGAAAGGTGTGCGCTCGGTGGTTCGGCTCATGGTTTTTTGCCACGAAGGACGCAAAGGTCACGAAGCATATTCGTCAAATCAGGTCGAACCCGTAAAGGGCGGCGGTGTTCTGATGGAGAATTTTTCCCCTATCGTCTTTAGTGACGCCCTGGAAGTCCTGCGCGATCTTATCTCGTGAGTGGGGCCAGAAAGTCGCGCTGTGGGGAAAATCGGACGACCAAAGGATGTTCTCGACGCCGATGTCCTGGCGATGGGCGACGCCGAACGGGTCGTCGATAAATGTCGCGTAGAGCTGGCGGCGGAAGTATTCGCTCGGCGCGAGCTTGAGCTCGGTTACAAACGGGCTGCCGCCCAAGCGCGCGCCGCGGGTGTGAAAACGTTCGTCGATGCGGCGTAAAAAAAAGGGCAGCCAGCCGCAATTCAATTCCGCCGAAACGACTCTCAGAGCGGGAAAGCGTTCGAGCACCCCCGACAGGATCAACGTGGCGAAAGTCTTCTCGACTTCATGAGAATTGATGGCGAAGCCGACCGTTCTCTTTTGCGCGTTGGAGTCCCAGTCGACCCATTGCCATCCGGCGAATTCATGGAGGCTGAGCGGCATCGCCAGTTCCTGGGCCGCGGCCCAGAAGGGATCATAGACCTCGGAGTAAAACGGCAACTCTTCCGGCGGCGAAGCCCACACCACCGCTCCCGCTAAGCCCTTTTTGGCGCAATCGGCCAAGTCCTCGGCTGCTTCCTTCGCATCGTAAAGCGAAATGAGCCCCAAGCCCTTGAGACGCTTGGGCGAATAGCTGCAAAACTCCGCAAGCCAGTCGTTATAGACCTGAAAGCAGGCTCTTTGAAAGCCGGCATCCTTGATCCAGAACATGCGGAAACCAAGCGTGGTGTAAAGCACGTCGCCGGCCACGCCATCCCGATCCATATCCTCCAGGCGTTGGGCAGGGTCCCAGCCGCCGCGATGCGCGCCGGCGTAGGAGAAATTTTTCAAGAGCTGCTGGAGTTCCTCGATCGTCTTATCGGCGCCGAAACCCAAGATCACGTTGTGCGGCGGGCGATCCTGTTCGATAAACCACCAAGCGCCGGGCCGGCCCTGATATTCGGTTTCCATATGCGGCGCGATGCCGCGGTATTTTTTGGGCAAGCGCTCCTGCCAAAGATTCAAGGGCTCGCTCACGTGCGAGTCCGCGTCGAGGAGCATGTTCTTAGCCATGGTTTGATCCTTTCTCATGCAGGGACCGGGGTTCGCCGGCGTCCTTTTCTAAAGCGGATCGCTTAATTCTTAGCCGTCCAGCTCCGGGTAGTGCCGGAAGATGCCGTCTTCATTGAAGGGTATGCGCCGCGGCGAAGACAAGTAATTTGTTAGACGCGGCCGCGCAGCAACGCGATCATGCAGCAGGATCGCACGCGGATGCTTTGTTTCGAGCCGCGCCATCGTGCGCGGGAAAGCATAGCGCAGTCCCTCGATCATTTGAAAGAGTGACAGATCGACATAGGAAACTTTTTTTCCCAAAAGAAATTCGCTCGCTTTCGCATTGCGCTTGAGGATTTGCTCGAAGTAACCCAGGTATTTCGGTATGCGATCGGCGGTGAAATCGCCGGCGCGCCGCTTGGCTTCATCGCGCTGGTCCTCGTAATAAAGCCCGCTCGCAATCGGATGGTGCGTGTCATGCGCCTCGGCGACCCAATCGGTGATGGTGAGCTGTAACTGGTGCGCCCAGACGCGGCTGGCTTCGCTTTTGGGAACCAGATCGAGGCGCGGGGCGAGATAAAGCAGTATGTTCGCGGTCTGCGCGATGACGAGCTTGCCAGCTTTGAGAAAAGGCGGGGCGAAGGGCGGCTGTTCGATCGCGCGGCTTTCCATGAAACGCATCATCGCCGCCATGCCTTTTGACTTCCGCGCTGCGTCGATATAGGCCGCGCCGGCGTCCTCCAGCGCGAGACGGACAAACTCGCCACGGCCCTGGATCGATGGCCAGTAGTAAAGCTCATAGCGCATCGTGGTTCTCCGTTTACATCAGGCAATAGGGGCACGGCATGCCGTGCCCCTACGTTACCCATCGCGCCTACATCGCGAACAATTCTAAATCACGTGCTCGGGATTATTTTAGAATCTTTCGCGCGAATTCGCCGCCGGGCTCGCGCCAGTTTTTGATGATATCTTCGCCGTAGAACCTGACTTTCTCGAACTCTTCGGGCGACATCACATCCTTGGCGGCGGCAGAATCGATCTTGGCAAGCCATTTCGTGTCGACGTCGAGGCGGCGCGTGCCTTGGGTGAGGGCTCGGCTATAGAGATCCTGGCCTTCCTTGCCGAGCAGCCAGTTAATATAGACTTTGGCGGCGTTTGATTGGGCGGAGTTTGCCATAACCGCCACGGTGCCGAAGCCGTTGCTGCCGCTCAGTCCTTCTTTGATGTTGCGCAGCGCTTTTATCGGGATACCGGCCTTGATGTAGGGATCGATGAATCGTTGCGATTGGCCGAGGTTGAAGGCGAGCGTGCCCTTGGCCAGCGCGTCGGCGAGCTGTTTGCCGTCGCGGCTGATGAACAGTTCCTGACCGGCGAGTTTCTGCAAAAACTCCCTGCCCTTAATCTTCATCAGAAATCCCCACAGGCCCTGGCCGGCGCTGGGGACGCGCGGTTCGAAAAAGCCGATCTTGCCTTTCCACTGGGGTTGCAAAAAGTCATCGTACGACTTCACCTCGTCCGGCTTGATCAAATCGGCGTTGTAAAATGGCGGGGTGGAGAAATCCGCGGAATACGAATAAATAAAGCGGTTGGTTTTGATGTTGTCTTCCCACATATGGCCGCCCCACCACTGGCGCGGGTCCTTGACCTCGGCGAGAATCACGAAATCCATGAACGGCGCGAGCATGTTCTCGCGCATCAGCGGCTCGAGCGTGCCCGAGCCGGCGTGCAGCACGTCGAAATATTTTACGCCGGCTTTGAATTCAGACATGGCCCGCGATGCGTTCTGCGGGCCGGGAGCGGAAATGAGCTCCAACTCGATGCCGAAGCGCTTCTCGAACGTCTCCTTGAATTTTCGCCGCAACACGCTGGTGGGCGGTCCGCCGACAACGACCTTGCCGTCTTTCCTGGCCGCTTCGATGACTTTTTGCCATTCCTCCGGAGCGCCGGCAGCGCGCGCCGCGTTGAACAAAAGAGATAACGCAAAGGTCAGTGCGCAAAGCGCGACCGCCCTTCCCACCCTTGGCGCCGGGTGCATCATGTGACGATCTCCTGTCATCTTATTTCGGCTCGGTCTTACCGCACGAGCTCGCGTCATTGCAACATCGCGCCAATTGAATGGACAATTGGCTCGCTGCCGGCAAGATGATTGTAAGTTATTGTTGCGTTGTTGCCGTCATCCCGGTGGTGCAGGTATCCAAAATCGTTCCGAACCTGGATCCCGGGTCGAGCCGGCTTTCGCCAGCTTGGGCGTAATGACGGCGCTCGGTGAATTGCTATTTTCGAACAGGTTGCCGGTTCGACAACCGCAGCCGCTCCGCGCACAACTTGCCGGCGCGGCGCATGCGGCTCCAGCCGAAACCCTTCGCCCAGTCCTCGAACATCGAGTAGGCCACGGGTGTGACCAGCAGGGTCAGGAGCAAACACAGACTTTGCCCGCCGATGACCACAACGGCGACGGCCCGGCGTTCTTCAGCGCCGGGACCGGACCCCAACGCCAACGGTAGCATCCCCGCCACCAGCGCCAGCGTCGTCATCAGTATAGGTCGCAGCCGGTCGCGGTTGGCGCGCATGATGGCGGTGAGCCGCTCCGTGCCTTCGTCGCGCAGCCGGTTCATGTGATCGATCTGCAATATGGCGTTTTTCTTGACCACGCCGAACAAGACGAGAATGCCGAGCGCCGAGTAAAGATTCAGCGTGTTGCCGGTAAGCCAGAGGGAAAACAACGCGAAGGGAATGGCGAGCGGCAGTGACAGCAGGATTGTCAGCGGGTGGATCGTGCTTTCGTACTGGGAGGCGAGAATCATGTACATGAAAATGATCGACAGGAGGAATGCCCAGATAAATTCATAGAACGTCCGCTGCAGCTCGCGGCCGCGTCCCGAGACGTCGGTCGTATAAGCAGCAGGCAGGTTCATCTCGCGCACGGCTTGATAGAGCGCTTCGAGACGGTCGGCGAGCGCAAACCCGGGCGCGATCTGAGCACGCAGGCTTACCTGGCGTTGGCGGTCGAGACGGTCGATGCGCGAGGCGCTTTGGGCGGACTCGACCTTGACGAGATTGTCCAGCCGCACCAGGCCGGCGCGTCCGCTGGGCACATAGAGCCGCGAAATCGTAGCGACGTCTTCGCGATCATGTTGCGCCAGCCGAAGCTGCACGTCGTACTCTTCGTTGACGCTAGGATCATGAAAGCGCGATACTTCCTGGTCGCCGCCCACCATCAAACGGAGCGCGGACGCGATATGTTCGGTATCCACATTGAGATCGGCGGCGCGTTTACGGTCAATGACGACTCGCAATTCCGGCCTGTCCAATTCGAGGGTGGTGTAGGCATCGATGATGCCGAGCTTTTCCGAACGGATGCGCAGTTTCTCGGCGTAAGCCGCGAGCGCTTCGAGATCCGGCCCGCGCAACACAAACTCGATCTCCCAGTTGCCGCCGCCGATGTTGAACGAGCGCATGTTGCGCACGGAAGTCCTCAGGTCCGTGAATTTCTTTAGACGCGCGCGAACTTGCTGCATCACGTCGCGCTGTGAAGTATTCCTGAAGGCGACCCAAGGCTGGCCGTTGAGCGTCTCGCGCCAGAGGCGCCCGAAGGAAAAGATCCGCTCGTCGTGGGGCGCGATGCGCACGTAACAGCCGCCTGTAGCAACCCCACTGATAAATCCACCGCCCGCGTCGCAGAGCATTAAGCGGACCAACGGCACCGCACGAATCTCGTTCTCGACGGCGCGCATGATCGCGTCCATGCCCGCCAGACTGGTTCCCTGGGGAGCCCTTACGTTTACTTCGAATTCCGCCTCGTCCACGTTGCTGGGAATGTATTCCTGTTGAACCATCGTATAGAGAGGAATAGAGGAGAGCACCACGAGTGCCGCGAACAGCATGACCGCCATGCGGTGCGCCATCGACCACCGCAGCATGCGCTCGTAGTGGCGGTCGATCCAGGCGTAGAATCCTTGCCGCGAATGGGCTTGGTCGCCCCCGGCCGCCGCGTCCTCCGCGCGCAGCATGCGCGCGCTCATCATCGGCGTGAGCGTAAACGAGACCAACAAACTGACCAGCACCGCGACCGACGCGGTGATGCCGAATTGATAGAGAAACCGTCCGGAAATACTCGACATGAAGGCTACGGGAACGAAGATCACGACGAGGCTGAACGTCGTCGCCATGACCGCCAAACCGATTTCGGCGGTGGCGGCGCGGGCCGCCTCGAAGGAGTTCATGCGCTTTTCTTCGACGAAGCGGAAGTTGTTTTCCAGCACGACGATGGCGTCATCGATCACGATGCCGACCATCAAAACGAGAGCGAGCATGGTCACGCTGTTCAGGGTAAAGTCGAGAGCCCACATCACGCCGAACGTCGAGATCACCGACGTCGGAATCGCCACGGCGGCGATCACGGTGGAGCGCCAATTGCGCATGAAAGCCAAGACGACCAAGGTCGCCAGGATGCTGCCTAAAATCAGGTGCACATTGATTTCGCGCAGCGCGGCATAGATGTAGCGCGACTGGTCCCGGATGATTTCAGTTTTCACATCGGCCGGGAGCTGCCGAGTGACGCGCGCGAGGTTTTCTTTTACGGACTCGATGACCGCAATCGTATTCGCACCTGACTGGCGCCGTACTTGAAGTTGGACCGTCGGTACGCCGTTTAATCGGGCTAAAGAACGCTGTTCCTTGGTGCCGTCTTCGGCTCGACCGATGTCGCGGACGCGAATAGACGACCCATTGACGGTGGCGATGACGAGGTCATTGAAAGCTTTGGGATCGACGATCCGCCCCATGGTGCGAAGCACCTCTTCACGCGCCCCTTCGGTGACGTTTCCGCCGGGTATGTCGGCGTTCTGCCGGCGGATGGCGTCGCGGACGGCGGTGATCGGAATCTGATAAGCCGCCAGGCGGTCCGCGTCTACCCATATGTTGATGGCGCGCTCCAGTCCGCCGACAAGACGAACCTCGCCCACGCCCACCGAGCGCTCGATTTGCACTTTCACGATTTTGTCGGCGATCTCGGTCAGTTCGCGGAGAGATCGGTCGCCGGAAACAGCCAGGGTGAGGATGGGCGAGTCTTCGTTGTCAAATTTCGAAATAATCGGCGGATCGACTTCGTCCGGCAAACGCCTGAGGACGGTAGCGACGCGATCGCGCACATCCTGAGCGGCGACATCAATGTCGCGGTCCAGGTTGAAGGTGGCCCTAACAAACGAGCTCCCCTGCCCGGATACGGAACGCAGCTCTTCGATTCCTTCGACGGTATTGACGACCTCTTCGATCGGCTGCGACAAGACGATCTCGGCTTCTTCAGGGGAAGCGCCGGGCAAAGTAGTGCGGACTGTGACGTTGGGCAGGTCGACTGCTGGGAAACGGTCTACCCCGAGGCGGAAATAGCTCGCCGTGCCCACGACCACGAGCGCCAGAATGATCATGGCAGCGAAAACCGGCCGGCGAATACAGATTTCGGCGAGTTTTTGCATTATCGAATCACTTGCACCGGTTGACCGCCGACAAGATTTCCCGGCTGGGCAACGACGCGTTCGCCGGCGGCGAGCCCTTCGGTG
>JBOHVN010000247.1:0-7879 GCA_050735675.1 Binatia bacterium
GCAACCGAATAAGAAGAATTAACCACAGAGATCACAAGGGTCACAAGGTAGGGGCGCGATTGATCGCGCCCTCGGAAAAAGGACCCAGAAGGAAATTTATCGCAGAGAACGCAAAGTACGCAAAAAAATAACTGGGAATATCTCCCGCCAAGGCACCAAGGTAAAAAACAATTTCCGAACTTGGCGCCTTGGCGGGAGGATTATCCGAGTCGAAAGGGTTCGAATCCGTGAGATTTGCGCAAGCTGCGCAAGTTCTCAACTATAGTAGTACGAAGATCACGAAGTTTAAGTTCAGTTTTTTCAAACCCTTCGTGTCCTGCGTGCGCTTCGTGGTGAACAATCAGTCTACTTTGGTTGCGGCTTTGCCGCGCTAGGGTGGTAGTGGTTCAGTTAGAGTGCCCGACGAATTTTAACGCCGAGAAAGATTCCTCGCTTTGCGCTCGGAATGACAACAAAGCAAGGGTTCTGTCATCTCGAACGAAGTGAGAGATCTTGAGCTGACTGAACCACTACCCTTATGGTGCCGACCTTGACTTGAAGCCGTTCAACTTATAGTTTTGATTCGTTTGAGCTAAAAGGAGGACTTGTGAATAGAAAAATCAATTACTGGTTTACAGTCTTGGGCCTAGTAGCTGGGGTCGGCCTGGTGACGCGCGCTAGCGTATCGGCCCAAGCGATTAACGTCGACGCGGCCAAAAAGGACGGCAAGGTTGTTGTGTATGGGGCTCAGGTGCCTCAGGCCATGAAGCCGCTCCATGCCGCATTTGAAAAGAAATACGGCATTCAGGTCGATTACTGGCGCGGCTCATCGACGAAGGTATCGGAACGCGCGCTGACCGAGTGGCGCGCCGGCAAGCCGGGGTTCGATGTCGTCGAAGGCAACCGCGGCGTTCAATTGATCATGCGCGACGACGGGCTTTTCCAGAAGTACGTACCGCCGTCGTCGGAAAAATTTCCTGCGCAGTTTAAAGAAAAAGACGGCATGATGACTCCATGGCGGGTCCTGCCGATCAGTATTCTCTACAACACGGATATGGTCAAATCCGGGGAGCTTCCGAAAACCTTCGACGATCTTTTGAATCCCAAATGGACGTCTAAGATAACCATGCCCGATCCAACCCGGCACACGACGACCGCCCAGTTTCTGTGGAATCTTAAAAAGTTCAAAGGAGACAAGTGGTTGGACTTGGTCAAGGGGCTGGCCAAGCAAAAACCTCTGCTGGTCGAATCCCTGGCGCCGGTTACGACTACAATTATCAAGGGCGAGGCTCCCGTGGGCATCACGTACATCAAGTACGTCAAGCAGTATAAGGGGCCGGTGAGCTACGTGTTGATGGACAAATATCTGAGCGATCCGAACTATATGAGCCTGAGCGCCAAAGCCGTTCATGCAAACGCGGCAAAGCTCTATATCGAGTTCGTAACTTCAGAGGAAGGTCAAAAGCTGGCCGCGGCGGAAGGAGAGTTCGTCATGTATCCCGGAGTTTTTCCGCCCATCAAAGACGCGGAAAAGGTGGCTCCCAACATGGTCTTTATGGAGAACCCGTCCGAGGAAGAATTTAAAAAGCTGATGACCAATACTTTTCGGGAGATATTCTTCAACTAGTTCTCCGGATAGCTTTCTGGACCGATACCGCCAAAGAGGGCTGGCCTGCATGATCGGTGTGCAAGGCCGGTCCTCTTTGCGTTTGTGTGACGCAAGTGAAAGACACGACGCTCACCAATGCCGCGCCTTCCAGCCGCTTCTTTGAGCGCCCGCTTCGAGCCTTTTGGCAAAATCCCGATCTCGCGGTGGTCGCGGTCGTCGGTATTATTATTGCCTACCTAAGTCTCTCGCCGACGCTGATGCTTTTCTACGGCAGCTTCCGTACAAAAGCACTGGGTGTGCAAGGAAACTTCACGCTCGATCACTACATCAACGCCTACAGCGATCCGCTGACTTATGAGCTGTTTTTCAACTCCTTCGTTTTTTCCGCCAGTTCGGCGTTGCTGGCGACCCTGTTAGCGGCCACGCTGGCATGGATTTCGATCCGCACCAACGCGCCGTTTCGGAGAGTGTTCGAGCTCACGGCGATCGTGCCAAACGTTTTTCCCCCGGTCATGCTGGCCGTCGCTTGGACCGTGCTGCTAAGTCCGCGCACCGGGTTAATCAACCGATTTCTCATGGAGATATTCGGCCTCCAAGAAGCGCCGCTCAATATTTACTCGCTCGAGGGCATGATTTTCGTGGAGGCGTTGATCACCACGCCGCTGGCATTCTTACTGATTTCGGCGGCGCTCTATTCGATGGATCCCGCGCTCGAAGAGTCCGCCCGAGTGGCGGGATCGACGAATATTCAGGTGGCGCGGCGCATTACCTTTCCGATCGTGCGCCCGGCGCTGCTTGCGGCCTTCATGCTTAATTTTGTCCGCGCCATCGAGAGCTTCGATACGCCGGCGATTATCGCGCTGCCGGCCCGCATCGAAGTATTTACGACGAAGATCTATCGCGAAGCCATCGGCGCATTCCCGCCGAACCAGAACCTGGCCGCGGCCTACGCCGTCTCGCTGCTGATCATCACCATGCTTTTCGTTTATTTTTATCGCCGCCTGACGGCCCGCTCCGAGCGCTACGTCACGGTTACCGGGCGCGGCTACCGGCCGACGATCATCGATCTGGGAAAATGGCGCTATGCCGCTTCGGGCATCGCGGGATTGATTCTCGTCCTCATCGTCGTCTTGCCCTTCTCTGTGCTGATTTATGTTTCTTTCGTGACCTATGTCCACGTGCCGGGGGCGCAGACTTGGGAGCTGTTAACGCTGGATAACTACCGTTCCAATCTCACCGACGATCGGACCTACAGGGCTTTACTGAACAGCTTATTTCTGGCCGTGGCCGGCGCGACCCTATGCATGCTCCTTGCCGCGATAACCGCATGGGTGACGACCAAAAGCAAAACCGCGGGACGCGGCGTGATTGAAGCGTTAACATTTATTCCGTGGGCGTTTCCTGGCACAGCGCTGGCCATCGGTTTGCTCTGGACTTACGTTTACATGCCGCTACCGATTTACGGCACCTTGTGGATCCTGCTGATCGCCTATATCACGCGCTTTTTGCCCTACGGCCTGCGCACGATGACCAGTACGATCGTGCAGTTGCACGACGATCTTCCACAAGCGTCGATGGCGTGCGGCGCCAGCTTCTTGACAACGTTTCGACGGATCATGCTACCGCTGCTCAGGCCCGGTTTCATCGCCGGTTGGATTATTCTCGCGACGATTTACTTGCGCGAGTTCAGCACGTCGGTTTTTCTCTACTCGCCGGGCGCCGAACCGTTGGGGCCGTTGCTTTACCATTTCTACATTGATGGCAACTTGGGACCCATGTGCTCGCTCGCGTTGATCGTCAGCGCGATCTGCATCTTTCTCATTTTAATCGCGCGCAAAATCGGCAAGGTCGGCGGCTCAATCGAGGGACACTAGAGGAAATGGAGTAATGGAATAACGGAAAAATGGAGTGATGGGTTCCGAGCACCCAATGCTCCACCACTCCATCATTCCAGCACTCCAGAGGATTCGGATGGACGCCGGAACGGCGAAGAAATTGATCGAGAAGAACCTCTCTTACGAGGAGGTTAAAAGACTCACGGTCAAGTTGGTTCAACATGCCAGTCCGCAGACCGAGCTGCTCGAAGCCGAGCCTCAGGTGCTCGCGCTGATCCGCGACGTGATCAAGCCTGAGTTGGAACGGTCCGGCCTCAAGCCGTTCGTCGATAAGATGGGAAATCTCATTCTCCATCTCAAAGGGCGGACGCGCAGTGACAAGTTGATGCTCGTCGGCTACGCCATGTGCGCGGCGCCGAGCACGATGCAAAATCCTTACTCCGGGGAAATCGTCGACGGCGCTCCGTATAAGCTCGACGGCGAATGCGTGTGGGGCCGCGGCGCCTGCGAGCAGAAGGGCAGCCTGGCGGCCATGATGGCCGCGGTCAAATTCATTGGCGCCGCCAAGCTGGAATTGCCCGGCGATTTGTATTTTGTCGTGAGCACCGCCGGTGAAACCGGCCGGCACGACTCGCTCGCCTACGTTCTCGACCAAGGAAAGGTCGAAGCCGACTGGTGCATCATCGACGGCCCGCCGGAGATTCAGCTCGGCAACAAAGGCCGCGTCGACGTGCGCGTGATCGTGCGCGGCAAACAAGCACACAGCAGCCGCCCGTGGGAAGGAATCAACGCCATCGACGGCGCCATGAAGGTTCTCGAAAAGTTAAAACCGTTGATGCCCTATCCTGAAGCGAAATCCCATCCCGAGTTGGGCAAAGTCAGTTTGACCCCTAACGCGATTGAGAGCTTCCCCAAGGCGACCCATACGATTCAGAGCGAGTGCCGGATCATGTTCGACCGTCGCTTATTGCCCGGCGACGATCCGAAGAAGGCGATTCAGCAAATGAAAGATGCCATCGGCACGATCGAACCGTACGAGATCGAGATCCAGCCGCGTGACTTCATGTATCCGAGCGAGGTCGGTAAGGATGCCAACGTCGTGGGCGCGCTCGAACATGGCATTCGCTCCATGCTCGGCTATGAGCCCCAATTCTCTTTCTCGACGGCGGCCAACGATACCGGGCTTTTTAATTTTCGCGGCATCCAGGCGATCAACTACGGCTCACGTGATATTCGCTTCCAGCACACGGATCACGATTTAGTGCCGCTCAATAATGTCTTCAACGCGGCAAAGGTGTTCGCGTTCTTGGGGATTCATCGATAGCGACTACGAGGGCATTTCGTTCCAGCCGTTCCAGCCGTGGAAATCTGAAGATTGTCTTAGAACGATTGGAACGATTGAAACTTTTGGAACTTCCGCTGTCTTCAGCCGATGGAACGGTTACTTGCTCTCGTGTTTCGCTAACATGCGCACGTAGTACTCCCAGAGATTGATCATCGCGTCCGGGCGATAAATTCGTTTGCGCTTAAGCAGCGCGTCGGCGTCGGTGGCCCAGGAGAAGGCGCCCATGGAGGCGGCGGCGACTTGGGTCTTGGCGCTGTGCTCCAGCAAGACGCCGCGAATGCAGGCTTCTTCGATCGAAGTGCCCGCCACGACGATGCCGTGATTGCGCAGCAGCACGATCTTGTGCTCGCCCAGCAACTTCGCTACGGCAACGCCTTGCTCCGCGGTGACGATCAAGTCGGATGATTCCTCGAACTTGTTGATCGCGGGCGGAAAGAACGCGCAACTCAAGTTGGTAATCGGCAGGAGCCGATGCTCCGACGAGGCGATGATCGTCGAGTAGGTTGGGTGGGTATGAATCACGCAGCGGATGTCCGGGTTGGTCCGGTACACCTCGCTGTGAATCGGAAATTCGTTATGCCGTTTGCGCTTGCCGGCCAGCGTGTGGCCGTCGAAATCGATCAGCACCATGTCGTCTTCGGTCGCTTCTTCAAGGCCGATGCCCGAGCCTTTGATCCAATACTGCCCCGGCGTGTCGGCGAGCGCGGACGCGTGGCCATAGATCATATCGTTGTGGCCCTGCATGGCCAAAATTCTGCAGGCCGTCGCGAGCTTTTCTTGCAGAGTCATTCGTCCTCCGGATGATTTTGATCGCGTCTAGCAGATTGCTGAAAACTCTGATTGCGGGCTGCTCAAAAGAATCTCAGAGGCGAGGCGCGTGTTAGTTGCAAGTCTCGTGTTTCGAGTTCAAGTTAAACCCGGAACTCGTAACCCGAAACAGCGAATGCCCATATGAGTCTTTTTCAGCAGCCTGGCTAGTTGACGAGAATCTTGGCGCCGTGCGTAAGGCTGAGATCGAGTGGCGTTGCTTTCGGTCGGCCGGCTCGGAGCACCGCGGAGTAGGGCGATGAGCCGAAGCGCCGCAGCCACTCGATCAGCGGGCTTGTGGCGTCACGCGGTGTGAGAAATTCCAAAACATGCGGCCCGGCTTCGAATCGCAGTCCCTCGGCGCCGAGATCTTTGTCAGTGATCGCAGCTCCGTTTGAGCCTAACAGCCCACAGTACCATTTTTCGATTTGTCCCAGCTCTCCAACCGCGACGATGACTTTGTCGATCCCGGCGACGCCATTCTTATGGGTGAACTGTTGCGGAATGCGCTCGGTGCGCGGGGTGACGTCTTCGATCAAGAATGGCGCGACGCCGCGATGGCTGCCGGTGGCCAGCGAGAGCAGCCATTTGAGCTCGTATCCGTCGGGCCGTCTGCGCGACCAGGGGATGGGATCGTTGATTGCAACGCCGGCGTCCTTGAGTTTCTGCGTGTCGCCGCGCAGGTCGTCGGTTTGCAAACAAATGTCGGCCAAGCGCTCGCCCTTGCTCAACGGATCCCACCAGCGGTGCTCCACGGCTTCGCGATAGAAGGCGATGATTTCGAGATAAGAACCGTCAGCAAAAGAGACCAGTGCATTGTGGCTGCCGACCGGATGTTGGCCGCCGGGGATAATCGTGAAGCCGAGCTGCTCGTAATCTTTGGCGGCTCGGTCGAGATTTTCGACTACGACGACCAGGTGATCAATTCCTTTAATCATGATCCGAAAAAGCCTAAATATACGACTGATTATTTAAGCGCCGGAACTACTTCCTCAAGAAAACGTTTAAGATGTTTTTCCTGCTCCCAAGAAGTCATGCGTAGCGTTATATGTTCGATGCCGGCGGCAAAATAGGCCTTTAGCTCGTCGATACAGTGCTGCGGGCTTCCCGCGGTGGTGAAGCCTTCGACAAATTTCATGCTGAAGTTCGATGTGTAGTATTTATCGAGAAAGGCCTTGCTCTCTTCCAGCGCGGCCTGGCGGTTTTCGTTGATGTTGATGTTGTGGTAGAGCGAGCTGCCCATCTTCGATGGATCGCGGCCTTCTTCTTTAGCCATCGCCAATATGCGCGTCCACTGCGATTTGAACTCATCCGGCGTTACTTTATTGGTCATCCAGCCGTCGGCGTACTTCGCCACTCGGCGCAAACCCTTTTCAACGGCGGGCGACGGCGCGCTGGCGCCGTCTTTCCAGGTCAGCCCGGTGGGATTGCTGGCGATCCAGATCGGCAGAGGATTCTGCGCCGGGCGCGGTTGGATCGTGACGCCTTCGAATTCGTAGAACCGCCCTCGGTGCGACGCTCTCTCTTCATGAAAGAGCTTGCGCAAGATCGTGATGCCTTCTTCCAGTCGCGCGACGCGTTCGGTGTCTTTGATGCCCATGACTTTGTGTTCCAGCGCTTGCGCCGGGCTTTGTTCGTTGGGGCCGCCGAGGCAAACCGCGAGCCACGAGCGGCCGCCGGAGATTACGTCCAAGCTCGCCCATTGCTGTGCAAGCAGCGCCGGATGGCGCTGCGGAAAGGTCGCCATGCAGCCGACGGCGAGCTTCACTTTCTTGGTGATTGCCGCGAGCGCCGACAGCAGCGCGATCGATTCCAGGCGCGGCTTGGCGAGCAAGCTGTCGCCGACCCATACCGCGCTGAACGCGCCGGAGTCCTCGCCGCGCTTCGCCATAGCGAAAAGTTCAGGAACGGTCACCGCGCCGATGATCACGCCGCGGTTTGCCAGAGTGAGTCCGAAAGAAGCCATAGACTGCCTTTTCAACGATCGAGTTTTACCAGGCGGGTTTATAACACACCAAATCGTCCATGCGAAAGCAGAAATTTAGCCACGAAGGTCCCAGTGCGGCAGAGCCGCAACCGAATAAGAAGAATTAACCACAGAGATCACAAGGGTCACAAGGTAGGGGCGCGATTGATCGCGCCCCTCGGAAAAAGGACCCAGAAGGAAATTTATCGCAGAGAACGCAAAGTACGCAAAAAAATAACTGGGAATATCTCCCGCCAAGGCGCCAAGACGCAAAGGTAAAAACAATTTCCGAACTTGGCGTCTTGGCGCCTTTGCGGGAGGATTATCCGAGTTCGAAA
>JBOHVN010000248.1:0-24900 GCA_050735675.1 Binatia bacterium
ACTTATTCGCGCCCGTTAACCCATTTCATTCGATCGATAACCGCTGGCGGCTGATCTATGACCTCTCTGGCCATCTCAGCGAGTTCATCCCCAGAAAGCGGAGCTACTTCCCAGCGCCGCTTCTTTACGTCGGCCAAAAGTTGCGGGTCCTTTAACGTATTAAGATAAGCCTGCCGCAGGATCTTCACCGGCTCGGCCGAAAGCGCCGGCGGCGCGACGATCGGACGGCCTAACGATGCCGCGGTCAAGACGACCCGCGCGAGGCGCTTGCCTCCTTCAGGCGTTTTGTATCGGTCCATGAGCTCGTAGATCGTTGGCACATTCTCAAGCCGAGGGTCGCGTTTTTTGCCCATTTGAACCAGCACGCGTACGAACCCTCTTTTGTACCAGCTGATATACGGTTCTCGTCCGAAGAAGGTCGCGATGAGCGGCGACCAGCACTGAACCTCGTTTCTCTCCACTGCGAGATCGATTTCCGATCCGCCTTGGTAGCCGCCGACAATGGTGTGTTTGAGTCCGAGGGTTTCTTCGAGAAGTCTGGGAATGTAATGGCCTGTGGTTCCCGTCCCTGAACTACCGCAACGGGGCGGCTCCTTCGCTTTGCGGATATCTTCTACGGTTTGGTACGGCGAATCGGCGCGCATGTAATGGAGTGGTTCGTTCTGTTCAGGGGAGCCGATCCAGGTAAATTTCGCCCAGTCGAATTGGACCTCTTTACGTCCAACGAGCTGATCGAAGTAAAGTGCAGGTAGGATCGCGCCGAGCGTGAGCCCGTCGGGTTTGGCCAAGTTGTAGACATGGTTGGCTGCCACCAGCGAACCCGCCCCCGGCATGTTCTGCACGACGATCTCAGGATTTCCAGAAATATGTTTGCCGTAATAACGAGCCAGCAGACGCGCCCAAAGATCGTAGCCGCCGCCCGTGGTCGAGCCAACGATGATTCTCACCGTCTTGCCTTGATAGTAGGGAGTTTGGGCGTAGAGGTTGGAATGCCAAACCGGCAACAGCGCTACCAAAAAGAAGAGCAAAGCGTTCAGCCTTGCTCTTCCTGGAATCGAACGTGGAATGCATCCGTCAGCGCGATTTTTCATCCCGGCGCTCGGTCGTGGGCACATGCCTGACCTCCAGTCATCGTGACGAGATCTCTACTTCCCAAGCAGCGTTTTCACCCGTTCGACGACATCCGGCGGTGTCGTCATGACCTCTTTGGCCAAGACATCGAGATCTTCGCCCTTGGCGGCGTCGATATCCAGCCGGCGCCGCTTCGCTTCCGTCCTAAGCGCCGGATCGTTGATCGTTTTGGTGAATGCGTCGCGAATGATCTTGACCCGGTCGGCGGGTACTCCCGGCGGGAAAATGATCGGACGGCCGATCTCGTCGGAGGCCAATACGACGTTGACCAAGCGCCGCACGGCTTCAGGGGTCTTGTACTTGTCCATGAAATCTTTGAATAACGGCACGTCTTTAAGCCGTTCATCCGGCTTGCTCCCCGTCTGGTACATTACGCGAACGAAGTTTTTCTTGCGCCAGGTAATAAACGGCTCGCGCGCAAAAAATGCATTAATGGTGAAAGCCCGGCAAATGACTTCGCCGCGCTCCACCGCCAGGTCGATGTCGGATCCGGAAACGTAGCCGGACACTACATCGAACTTGGTTCCAAAGGCTTGTTCCATAAGTTTTGGCATGTAATAGGCCGAGGAAGTGACTCCGGTTGCGCCGCACTTGGGCGGCGTGTTGGCTGTGCGGATATCTTCAACCGACTTGTACGGCGAGTCGGCACGCATGTACATGAGACTCTTTGAGCTCACCGGACTGCCGATCCAGATCAACTTGTTCCAGTCGAATTTGACCTCGGGGCGCCCGACGAGCTGCTCGAAATAAAGCGCCGGATAAGTTGCGCCCAACGCCAAGCCGTCGGGCTTGGCCGTGTTGTAAAACTGGTTGGTTCCAATCAAGCCGGCCGCGCCGGGAACATTCTGAACAATAATATTGGGGTTGCCCGGGATGTGTTTAGGCAAGAATTCCGCTAGCAGGCGCGGGTAGAGATCGTAAACATCGCCGGCCTTGGCGGCGACAACGAAAGTTATTGTCTTGCCCTGGTAGAAAGGGGTCTGGGCGTGGACGCTGATACTCCACAGGCTGAACAACACGAATGCAATAAAAGCCGAATACATCTTGTCCTCCTTGCTATCAAACAGCGCCCTGAAAGGGCGCCTCATTCTCATACCAAAGCAGTGTTTGGGTGTAAAGGCACTAACCGATCAGAAAAAGCATCATTTCTTTTAAGCTCAGAATAGCCGCGAAGGCATCCGCTCTACCCTCGATCTGCGAACGGATGCCTTCGCATGGATTTTCTCGACTATTTACCCAGGAGCTTTTGTACTCGCTGAACAACATCGGGACTCGAGGACATGACCTCCTTTGCCAGTGACTCAAGCTCTGCGCCGCTTGCAGGATCCAACTCCAGTCTGCGTTTCTCTGCATCCGCCTTGATGCCGGGGTCGTTTATGGATCTGTCGAAAGCATCGCGCAATATTTTGAGACGGTCGGCAGGAACGCCTGGAGGAGTGACAAGGGGCCGGCCGAATTCACCGGAGGCCAAGATTACTTTTGCCAGGCTTCTCACACCGTCAGAAGTCTTGTACTTGTCCATTAGCTCGTAGATCGTCGGCGCATCCTTAACCCTGCGATCGGGTTTCTGGCCTGTCTGGAACAACACGTGAGCGAAACCCTTCTTACGCCAGGTGATAAACGGCTCGCGGGCGAAATAAGCAGTGATGGTAAAGGCGCGGCACTGGAGTTCGCCTCTCTCTACGGCTAAATCGATGTCCTGGCCCGACACATAACCTGAAACGATGTCAAACTTGGCTCCCGTGGCCTCTTCCACCAACTTTGGCATGTAGTACCCGGTGGAAGTTACTCCGGTTGCTCCGCATTTGGGTGCGCTAGATGATTGGTGCACATCTGCGAAGGTTTTGTACTTGGTGTCGGAGCGCACATACATAAGATGGTTGGAGGTGACAGTGCTGCCGATCCAACCAAACTTGGTCCACTCGAACTTGACTTCCGGTCGCTTGATCAACTGCTCAAAGTAGAGGGCGGGATAGATGGCTCCGATCGTCAGTCCATCGGGCTTGGCGACGTTGTAGACCTGATTGGCGGCGATCAGCGACGCCGCACCGGGTACGTTCTGAATGATCACGTTCGGGTTGCCGGGGATATGTTTGGTGAAGTAATCACTCAGCATTCGCGGATAGAGATCGTAAACGTCTCCCGCTTTGGTGCCGACGACGATGGTGATGGTTTTGCCCTTATAAAAGGGTTGTTGGGCTTGAACCATCGTACACCAGAGCAGAAACGAGGCAAACACGGTAATGGCTATCTTCATGCGCTTTTCACCTCCGAATTTTTTGGGTTGCGGTCAACTATAATAAAATAAGAAATCAAGCGACTCTGTTGTCTCTACTTTCCCAGGATTTTCTTTACGCGGGCCATGACCTCAGGCGGCTGCTCCAAGACCTGGTTTGCCAGCTTCTCGAGGTTTTCGCCGGTTTCAGGATCCACGTCCATCTTGCCTTTCTTGGCATCGGCGAGCAGCTCCGGATCTTTCATCACCTGATTAAAAGCTTGGCCTCGGTTGGCGAAATCCTTCCTAACTCTTTGACGATAAGCGCGGCTGATTCGTCAATCGTGCGCGCTCTTTTTTCAAGAACCCCTATCGGCAGGTTATCTCAATCTCCTCAGTTGCGCTGGCATGTATCCGGTTCACGAAGATCTGGCGCCGGGAGGCACGGTTTTCTAGAGATTGCGGCGAGCCGAGACGGACAAAGCGACGCGTTCAATCCAATCCAAGCCAGGTGATAATCAATCCGTCCGGGAACGGCAGGTGGAGCAATTTAATGAACAGGCCATAAAAGAACAGCCAGGCGATGACGGTCAACGTGATCGACAGAACCCATGACTCGCCGCCCTGGAACTTTAGGTAGGCGAACATCATTAGGGGAATCCCAATGGGAAAGCCGAGAAGCCAAATTAATGCAAAGAATCCAAGCAGCCATGAAAACATGACGATGGCTCGCTTCTTCGCCGTCTCCGGATCGATATCTTTCGTGAACTGAAAATCCACCGGCGTTGCGTCGGCCGATTGCTTAGCTTTGAAGCCCTTTAAGTCCAGGATGACTTGAACGACGGCGAGAATCACCATCGGGATGCCGATCGTCCAAGGATAGAGCCGCGCCTGAAGGCGCCACTCCTGCGCCAGGTAGACGAACACACAGAAAAAAACCAGAGCGCAAAAGCTAAATAACGCTGCGGGTGTGATCTTCAACGAAAACTCCTTTCAAACTGACGGCGCCGCCGCGATGGTCCTCGCCATCCCTGGAGCGGCGCAATGTAGCAAAGTTTTCCACGCGAGTCTATTGATTTATTCCGCCCCAATATCGCAGCGAACGCGCCGCTTTGCGTGCCGGCCGTTGCCGGGTTCGCTTTTCGCTTAGCATAGAGATGAGGGGCGGGTCAATGTCGCCCCGCGCTCTTTCGCTGAGAGCGCGAGGTGTGATAAGGGGACGTTGTCTTGCCGTGAAACAGTCATGAGCGCTCGATCTTTCGCTTCAAGAACATAAGGAATTAGCCGGCCATGGAATTTCACCTTTCCAGCGATGAGGAAACCTTGCGCAAGGTTGTCGCTGAGTTCGTGCGCGACGAGCTTGTTCGGCTAGAGCCGGAATTCACCAACGCGCCGGATATTTTCGAAGGCAGCCGTTGGAAGAGCCGGGTCAAATCGAGCGACGACCCGGAGATCAAACGCTATCTGGACATCATGGAAGGTCTTGAGAAAAAGGCCGAGGCCAAAGGGCTGTGGCGCCTCGACGTGCCGAAGGAATACGGCGGCACGCAGATCAGCAACGTCGCCATGATCGCGGTGACCGAAGAGCTGGAGAAAACTGCCATCCCTTTTGAGTTCGGCAATCACGTGTCGAATATCCTTTATGAGTGCAAAGGCGCGCAGATCGACAATTATCTCTGGCCCTGTATCCGCGGCGAGAAAACCTCGGCCTTCGGCCTGAGCGAGCCGGCATCGGGCGCCGATCCGTCGATGTTGCAGACGACGGCGACGCCTGACGGCGAGGATTTCGTGATCAACGGCACGAAGATGTTTCCGACCTTTGCCGACGTCGCCGACTTCGTGCAACTCTTCGCCCGCTTGCCGGGTACGGTAGGGCGCGACGGCGTGACCTGTTTTCTCATCGATACCGGCACGCCGGGCTATCGAGTGGCGCGCAGCATCGCGACCATCGCCGGCACCGAACCGTGCGAATTGGTTTTCGAAAACTGCCGGGTGCACAAATCCCAGGTGCTCGGCGAAGTCGGCAACGGCTGGGCGCTCAATCAGGCCTGGCTGGGAAACCGGCGCTTCCAAGTCGGTATTCGCGCCCATGGTAAATCGCGGCGGGTGCTGCGCGTGGCGGCGCATCTGCTGCGCAATGACGCGAAGCAGACGGCGAAGTTCTCCAGCCGCATCGGCCACTTCCTCGGCGAGCTCGACGCGCTGCGCACGCTCACCTACCTCGGCGCATGGACGGCCGATCAGAAGCTCGACGTGCGCGCCGAGGCGGCCAGTGTAAAGTTGTTCGCCACCGAACTGTTGCACGACGTGATCGACTTTGCGCTGGAGGTTGCCGGGCCGGCGGCGCTGCGGCGCGATCACGTGCTCGCCAAAGCTTTCCGCCACGCGCGCGCCACCCGGATCGTCGAGGGCCCGTCGGAAATCCAGCGCCACATCATTCAGCGCGCCTTGTTTCGCGACGGCTTGGCGTCGCTGGAGTTGGTCTAGATATGCGGCCGGTCAAGACAGTGAATTGTGGCAGGGGCGCAGCATGCTGCGCCCCTGCATCGGTTACATGTCGCCTCATGCCTAGCCGATTGCTGAAAAACTCTGATTGCAGGCTGCTCAAAAAGACCTCAGAGGCGAGTGACGAAATGGGGTTGTTGGAGTACAGGAGTATTGGAGTATTGGGTTTTGAATCCACTACTCCAGCACTCCGCCACTCCAATACTCCAAACGTCTACGTTGTAGCGAGACGATTGAGCGCACCCTTCGGCAATGCTCAGGGCGATCGGCCTATGAGTCTTTTTCAGCGGCCTTCTAGTTCCAGGATTGTCTTATGGATCTCAAGCTCAGTGAAGAAGAAAGACTAATTCGCGACAGCGCCGCGCAGTTCGTCGACAAAGAGCTGATCGGGCGCGAGGGTGAGCACCTGCGCCAGCGCGCGCCGTTCTTGCCGCCCGGTGCGCCGGCGCGGCGTGAGCTCAATCCAGATTTAATAAACGAGCTCACCGCGCGCGCGCGGCAGGTAGGCCTTTGGACTTTGGAATTGCCGGAAAACTTCGGCGGCTCGCCGGTGAGCACGGTCGCGCGGGTTTTGATTCACCGCGAGTTCGGCCGCTCGGTATTGCCGTTTCGACCGGTTTCGATCCCGGCGTTCATGTTCGAGAGCCGTTATGGCGAACAGCTCGCCAGCGGGACGAAATCCCTGGCGCTGGCTCTCGACGAAGCGCACAGGACCGGCGAGCTAAGCGGCCTGCAAACGCTTTACCGCCAGGAGCCCGACGGTTCGATTTTGCGCGACTCGTCGATTTTCATTGCCGATCCTCACGGTGACTTATTTTTGTTCCCGGCACGGGAGCAGGGCACGCAGCGATTGGCGCTGTTCGTCATCGAACGCGATACTCCCGGAGTGACGATCACCGATGAAGTCGCGCTGACCACCGATGCCATCGCCGCGCGGCTCATGCTCAATCACTGCAAGATTCCTAACGAGCAAACGGCGGGGTACGAATACGAAGCGGGCGCGCTGATCGCCGCTGAGCAACTCAACATCGCGGCGCGTTCGCTCGGTATCGGCATGCGTTGCCTGGAAAGCTCCATCGATCATGCGCGTAACCGCGTCACCTTCGGCCGGCCGCTCGCGCAGCGCCAGGCGATTCAGTGGATGTTGGCGGATCTGTCGATCGATCTTCGGACGTGCACGTGGCTGGCTCTCGACGCGGCATGGCGTGCCGATCAGGGATTGCCTTACTTCGAAGAGGCTGCGCTCGCCAAGAAGCGCGCGGCGAAAATGGCGTTCCAAGCCGCCGATACGGCGATTCAAATTCACGGCGGCTACGGCGTGTGCAAGGAATTTCCTTTCGAAGGATTTTACCGTGAGGCACGCCTGATGCGCCTCCTCTACGGTCAGGAGCACGAGTTGGATCGGGCGCGGGGAGAAAGATTTATAGAGGCGTGAGGCGCGCGGCATGGGCCAATCGATGTAAGGGCGACCGGCCGGTCGCCCCCGACAGAGTGAGGGAGACGAGAGAATGCGACGCAAAAGAGTTTGTTTTGTCGGCTACGGCTCGACCGAGTATTCGCGCAAGTCCGAGGCATCGGCGCTTTCCTATTACGCCGATGCGATACGTGATGCGCTGCGCCAGACGGGCCTTCACAAAAAGGACGTGCGCGGATTTTCAATCACGACACAAGCGAGTCCCGACTACTCGCCGCACGTGGCCGAGCAGTTGGGCTTGGAAGTCGACTGGGTGTTGAACGGCGATTATGGCGGCGCCGGCGGCGTGATGAGCGTCCGGCGCGCGGCCGATGCTATCGAGTGCGGCCACCTCGACGTCGCGCTTTTAGTCGGCGGTAACTCCTTCGATAAGAGCATCCCGACGCAGCGCCAATTGGAGTATCAACGCGGCAATTTCGTTGACGTTTACGGTTACGGCGGTCCCAATAGTCTGATGGCGCTGATCCAGCGGCTGCACATGGAAAACTACGGCACGACGCTCGAACAGATCGGCAAGATCGCCATCGCGCAACGCGAAAACGCCCTCAACAATGCGCAAGCGCTGTTTCGCGAACCGATGACCATGCAGGACTATTTAAACTCGCGGATGATTTCAGATCCGATTCGCCTTTTTGATTGCGTCATGCCCTGCTCGGGCGCCGAGTGCATCGTACTGGCGTCGGAGGAGAAAGCAAAACAGATCACGGACAAGCTCGTCTATCTCGTGACCGACGCCGAAATTTCCCACTACCAGGTGGCGAACATGTTGCCCGACAAGACCACCTTCGGTCAGAAGGTCGTCGGCGAGCGTGTTTTCAAAGAGGTCAAGCGTGAAGATATCGATCTGATAGAAATTTATGACGACTATCCCATAGCCGTTATGATTCAGATCGAGGACCTGGGATTCTGCAAAAAGGGCGAAGGCGGCAAATTCGTCGACGCACATGATCTGACATACAAAGGCGATTTTCCGGTCAACACCGGCGGCGGCGAATTGTCCGTCGGGCAGGCTGGCTTGGCGGGCGGTTATCTTCACATCGTCGAGGCGCTGCGCCAACTGCGCGGCGAAGCCGATGGCCATCAAGTTAAGGAAGCTGAGCGCGCCTTGGTGACCGGCATCGGCTGGCTCAACTACGGCCGCAATCTCGGCACGACGGCCGCGCTCGTCATGGAAAGGAGAAAGTAATGGCCGAAGCAAGAACGCCCCAAAAAAGTATTCCCAAAGTCAACAAAGTCGATGAGCGTTTCTGGCAAGGCGCGGCGAATGAAAAATTGCTGCTGCAAAAATGCAAAAGCTGCGGCAAGGTGCAGTTTTTCCCGCGCGTGGCGTGCGTCGAATGTTTCGGCGAGCTCGATTGGATCGAGTCGAAAGGCACCGGCAAGATTCACAGCTTCACTCTGGTTCGAGTGCCGCGCAACCCGGCGTTCAAAGATGAAGTTCCGATTTATTACATCGATGTGATTTTGGACGAAGGGGTCATCGTTGAGAGCAAGCTGGTGGGGGGTAACAAAGAAAAAGTGAAGATCGGTGACCGGGTGAGGGCTGTGTTTGAGCAGACTCATGATCCGGCGATAAAACTGCCGTGCTTTGAGTTGGCGGGCTAGGAATTTTGAATTTTCGATTTTAGATTGGGAAAGGGAGAATACGATGAATCGATCAAACTCGAAGAATGTCTTATCCGATCATCCAAAATCTAAAATCCATCATCCAAAATTAGTAGCTGGAGGTTACAAGAAAATCATTGTCGCCTGCATTGCGCTGTTAGTCCTTCAACTGCCGTCAACTGCTTCTCCGCAGGCAAAACCTCTGCGCGAGCTTAAGGTCGGCTACCCATTGGGCGGTTCGTCCAGTTACTTCTGGGTTGCGTACCGCTCGGGTTCATTCGAAAAGCACGGCCTAAAGCTCGAACCGATCTACATCAGGGGCGGTCTAATGGGGATCCAGGCGGCGCTCTCCGGTGACCTGCTTTTACAATTGCAAGGGGCTTCTACTGTAGTGGCGGCCTGGGCGCAGGGCGCCAAGGAGTTTCAATTCATCGGCGCCGTTGGAAACCGTCTGGATTACATTTTGGCGGCGCATCCTTCGATCAAGCGACCCGAAGATCTCAAGGGGAAGAGAATCGGGGTTAGCCAACTCGGATCGAGCACGGATTTCATTGCCCGGCTGGCCGCGCGACGGCTCGGCCTAAATCCTGAGAAGGAAGTACAGATCGTTGCCATTGGGGGTCAGGGAGACCGTTGGACGGCGCTCACGGCTGGGCAAGTTCAGGCGACAGTGCTCCAATCTCCGTTTACCCTAAAGGCGCGCAAAGCGGGTTACCCCGCGTTTATCGATTTTTCCAAAGAGGATTTTGAATATGTGATTGCTGGACCCGTGACCATGCGATCCTTTATCCGTGCGGAAAGAGAGACAGTCATGAACTTTATGCGCGGGTTGGCGGACGGGATGGATTTTTATCGCGACGAGAAAAACAAAGACCGCGTCATTAAATATCTCGGTGAATACTATCGCTCTAACGTGATCGAGGAACTGGAAGAAACCCGCAGGGTCTATAGCCAGGTAACGCCGGGACTACCGATTGTCACGGCTAAAGCGATGGAGAACGTGATTGCCAACGACAAAAACCTCTCCGCGATGAAATTGAACGTGAGTGAGCTGTTGGATTTGTCCTTTCTCGAACAATTGGCGCAGGAAAGGAAGGCGAAGGGAAGATGAACGTTCAAAGGGTTCAACCGTTCCAGCCGTTCAACCCCCTCCTTCATCCTCCCCGCGACGGAGACTGTGTCGCAATGTCATCCTGAGGCAACAGCCGAAGGATCTCGTCTTCGTAAGTGACTGAAAATGCGAGATGCTTCGCTGCGCTCAGCATGACAGCCATGGGGTTTTTTGTCGTTGCGACACAGCCTCGACGCGGTGGAGGAAAGAGGTGGGGGCGTTGAACGGAGCGAGGAGATTTAACAACTTGAACGTTTGGAACTTTAAATCCAGAGCGCAAAGGCGCCAAGAAAGTGAGAAATGGAATATCAGACGATCATTTATGAGGTCAGGAATCAGATCGCCTTCGTCACCTTCAACCGGCCGGAGTCGATGAATGCCGTGAACCGGCAGATGGCCCGGGATCTAGTCGACGCGTGCAAGCAGATAGAAGAGGACAATGCGATTCGTATCGCGATCTTTACCGGCGCCGGCGAAAAAGCGTTTTCCGCCGGCATGGACCTGAAAGAACGCGCAGAGACTGGGACATCGCCCATCGAGCGGCGCCAGCAAAAACTCTCTGCGACGATTAACACGCAGAGCCGCGCTGTGGCAGCGATCACCAAACCGACGATCGCGGCGATTCGCGGGTATTGCGTCGGCGGCGGTCTGGAATTCGCCCTCGCGTGCGACCTGCGGGTAGCCGCGGAAGACGCCAAGCTGGGACTCGCCGAGGTGAAGCGTGGTCTGATTCCGGGCGCGGGCGGCACTCAAAGATTGGCGCGCGCCGTCGGCGTCGCCAAAGCGCTGGAGATTTGTTTGACCGGCGACAATGTCAGCGGCAGTGAAGCGAAGAATCTCGGCTTGGTGAATATCGCCGTGCCTACCGGCGAGGTCATGAACGCCGCCGAAGATCTGGCGGTGAGGATCCTCAAGGGCGCGCCAATGTCGGTTCTATTCATCAAGGAAGCGATCAAGAAGGGCGTGGAATTGTCGCTAGATGAAGGATTCCGGCTGGAGTCCGATCTGTCGGCGCTGGTCGGAACCACGGAAGACAGCAAGGAAGGGCCACGCGCATTCGCCGAGAAGCGCGCGCCGGTGTGGAAGGGAAGATAGGAATCCGTTTCGAGTTCCGGGTTTCGACTGTGGGATTTGTATACGTCCGGAGGCTCTATCCATACGGTGGCGTCTCCAGACAGAAGGAACTCCGTCTGCAGCGATCGTGGGCCGCGTTGGCGGAAGACAGTTGTTAAATGATAAGATTTCTCATTGATCTATATAGCCCTATTACACTTGTACAGGGAAACTTAGAAATAGAATGAACATCGAGGTTCCGAAAGAAAGGATTGCCGAGTTCTGCCGAAAATGGAAAATTGTAGAGCTTTCTTTCTTCGGCTCGGTACTGCGAGACGATTTCCAGCCGGACAGCGACGTCGATGTACTTGTGTCCTTTGCTCCAGAGGGACGTTACAGCCTGTTCGATCTAGTTCATATGGAGGAGGAGCTAGAGAAGATGCTCGGGCGGAAAGTAGACCTTGTGGAGCGGCGCGCGATTGAGCAAAGTGAAAATTACATCCGCCGTAAACATATCCTAAATTCGGCTCAGGCCATTTATGTGGCGTGACGAGGCCTATCTGCTAGATATCCTTGTGGCCGCCCGGAAGGTGCTTGGATTCACAAAAGGCGTGACGTGGGAAGAATTTCAACGCAATGACTTGCTGTAAAACGCCGTCATGCGACCGCTGGAGATCATAGGCGAGGTCGCTCGCAAGATATCCCAAGAAGCTAAAGACACCCATCCCGAAATTCCTTGGAATGATATGATCGGAATGAGAAACCGTCTGATTCACGAATACTTCCGGATCAATTTGCAGACCGTCTGGGATACACTACAGAACGACATTCCCCGTTTGGTGACTTTGGTTGAACCACTTGTCCCACCCGAGAATGACTAGGCAAGGTCGCGCCGGTTTATGCGACCATCTTGCAGCTCGGACTTGATGGAGCAACCACGCAAGACAGCAAAGAAGGCCCCCGCGTGTTTGCCGAAAAACGCGCGCCGGTGTGGAAAGGGAGATAGGAATCAGTTTCGGGTTCCAGGTTTCGAGTTGGGATCCAAAATCAAAAAATTCATGAATGATTGCCGATGGTCGTTTTCGAATTGGCTGCCCTTGGTTTCCCCTCTCCCCACGAACGTGGGAGAGGGAAGGGTGAGGGTGCCAATTGACTACCCCTTCATTAACTTCTCAAAACATTTCCCCCAACTGCGACCAGGGCGGTCCGATCTCCCAACTAACGGCTCGTTTAACGCAGCGCGGCTTCTGGAACAGGCTCTGACGGTGCAAATCCATTAGCGGTCTAGGGGCCACATAGGGCGTATTTTCCGTAGGCGCATCTATGTGGAAAGAGAAGTAAGTCTCAGACAATAGAGGCAAGGGCACATGCTGTACCCTTGCGATTTGGAGAGCCAGAATGGACGAGCAGAAAGTTCTTTACGAAGTCAAAGACAAAATCGCTTGGATCACGTTGAACCGGCCCGAGTCGTTGAACGCCGTCAATCGGGACATGGTGAAGTCGATTGTCGGCTATTGCCGGGACGCGAATGAGGATCGTAATGTCCAGATCGTGATCTTCAAAGCGAACGGCGAAAGAGCCTTCTCCGTCGGCGGCGATATCAAAGATCGGGCGCGGGCCGACGCCGCGGTTGCCGATGTGGAACCGGAATCGCCGTTGGTGCTACGGCAAAACAAGAATTCCGCGACACCCGGCACGCCGGCGCCCGCGATCGCGGCGATCAATAAGATCACGATGGCGCTGCTGCATGGTTACGTTGTCGGTACGGGACTGCTTATGAGTTTGGCTTGCGATATCCGCATCGCGGCGGAGGGCGCGCGACTCGGGCTCAGCGAAGTGCGGCTCGGCTTCATGGCCGGTTCCGGCGGCACGCAGCGGATGGCGCGGCTCGTCGGTATTCCCAAAGCGCTGGAAATTTGTCTTTCCGGAGAGCTTTATGACGCCGCCGAATGTCACCGCATCGGTTTGGTGAACCAATTGGTGCCGTACGACCAGCTCGTTCCCGCCGGCGAAAAAATGGCACAGTCGTTTCTCAAAGGCGCGCCGTTGGCCTTGCGCTATATCAAGGAGGCGATTTACAAGGGTAGCGAGATGACGCTCGAGCAGGGACTCCGTTTTGAATCCGACCTCCAGAGCATGGTGATGCAGACCGAAGACGCCAAGGAAGGCCCGAAGGCATTCGTCGAAAAACGACCGGCGGCGTGGAAAGGACGATAAGAATTTTGGATTTTGGATTGCCGATTTCCGATTGTCGGAACAATGACTCGCGCAAAGGCGTAAAGGACGCCGAGTGACGGACCGAGGCCCGTCATCCCGAGCGGATGCGAGGGATCTAAAAAGGATTTCTCGCGGAGTTTACCCTGAGCTTGCCGAAGGGGTCGAAATGACAAGGTGCGTCGCTTTGCGCCTTGGCGTCCCTTCGACTTCGCTCATGACAGGCTTGGCGCGAAAACATTCTTCCGGATTTCTTGTCCCAAAATCGAAAATCCAAAACGGAAAAGGCACTCACGCGTATTTCTCGATTAAGGCTATAGTATTGTCTGCATGATAACTTGAGGCCAGGACATACGAAAGGAGATACGATCATGAAGTTTCAGAAGAGAGCTTCTCTGTTTTTGCTTCTCGGTGTGATTTTCTTTCTCGCTCCCGCATTCGCTGCGGAAAAGGCGTTCTACCAAGGAAAGACCATAACTTTTCTGATCAACTTTTCCGCCGGCGGCCCGACCGATATCGAAGGCAGGATTGTCGCGCGCCATCTCGCCCGGTATATTCCCGGCAATCCGTTAATCGTGGTGCAAAATATGTCCGGTGCCGGCGGCGTCACGGGGATTAATTTCCTCGGCGAGAAGGCGAAGCCTGATGCTCTTACTCTGGGTTATTTTACCGGTCCGTATAATCATCATATGATGAAGAGTTCATCGCTGCGGACCGATCTCATGAAGGTGCCGTTCATCGCTTCAGTGGGAAGCGTGACCGTTTGCTACATCCGTTCCGATGTCCCACCGGGGATCAAGAAACCTACGGACATCGCAAAAGCGGAGCGTTTCCGAGCCGGCGGCCTGTCTTTCGACAGTAATAAGGATCTGCGTTTCCGGCTCGCCTTCGACGTTCTTGGGCTCAAGTACGATTACGTCACCGGGTATAACAGCAGTAACGATGCGCGTCTGGCCCTGCAGCGCAACGAGATTCAGTATCATGACGAAAACATTCCGGGATACCGTGGCGTCGTCGAGCCGCAACTGGTGAAGACCGGCATTGTCACGCCGCTCTATTATCACGATGTCATCAAACCCGACGGGACGATGGGGAAGAGCCCCGATTACCCCGAGCTCAATTCTTTTACCGAGATCTACACGCAAATTCATGGCAAGGCGCCGACCGGAATCAAATACGAAGTGCTGAAGGCGGCGAATATGGCTAGCCAGAATCTCAGCCGGGTGGCTTTGTTGCCGCCGAATTCGCCGAAGGAAGCAGTCCTTGCCATGCGACGGGCTTTTACAGCGCTGTCCAAGGACGAAGAATTCATCGCTGAGGCAAAGAAAGTTATGCGCTTCCAGCCGCGTTTCGATGTTGGAGAAGATGGCGAAGCGCTGCGGGATAAAGTGCTGCGGGCGCCCCCTGAGATCGTCCAGTTCGTGCGCAAATTTATCGACGAGGCGAGGAAGTAATGGGAGGCGTTAGGAGTGAAGGGTAAGGGAATCTACTTTGGATTTTCGATTGTGAATTTTGCATTAAAATTGGGGACGAAAACGGGAAGAGAAGGGAAATCACCAGCTGCTTATGAATTTGCAACCGAGGCAACGCTACTTTGTTCATGATGGCTTGAAACTTCACTATTGGGAATGGGGTGATCCGAAAGAAGAGACTTACGTTTTCGTTCATGGCGTGCGCGATCAGGGACGGAGTTGGGATCATTTTCTTGAAGCGCTGCTCAAGCGCGGCGTGCCCATCAAACATGCGGTGGCGCTTGATCTGCGCGGGCATGGCGACAGCGAGTGGCCGGTTTCGAGCCGCGGTTATCAACACGAGGATTTTCTCAGCGACCTCGCCGGTTTGCTCAAACATTTGGATAAGGAGCCGCTGACGATCATCGGCCATTCGCTCGGCGGCAGCATGTGCCTGCTTTACGCCGCCGCGTTCCCGGAGAAGGTTAAGCGTATGGTGCTGCTCGAATCGCTCGGTCCTTTCGCGCGCTCCGACGACGAAGTGCCGGACATCATCTCTGAACGATTGAAGGGAAGAAACTATGTCGAGATTCCGTTTCCGCACGAATCGTTGGAGTCCGCGGCGAAGTCGCTGCAAAAAACGTTTCCGCTGATTCCCGACGGGGCGGCGCTTTACATGGCGCAACACGGAACGAGCTTCAAAGGCGGGCGTTACCGCTGGAAGCACGATCCGATCCTGCGCTACCGCACGACGACGGCCATGTCGGAAGGACAGATCGAAGCTTTCATCCGCCGGCTCAAATGTCCGATCTTGTTTGTCTACGGCACCGAAAGCGACTTCATGAAATCCGTTCGCGGTCACCGGGCGCAACTTTTCACGAACGCGCAGATCGTCCCTGTCGAAGGCGCCGGCCATCACATCCCACACGAGAAACCGGAAGAGTTGGCGGAGATCGTGGTGCCGTTTTTAACGAAAGGACAATAACTCGTTCCAGACGTTCCAGTCGTTCAAATCGTTCCAGGCGTTCGGGAAATTGCAAGAAGGCGCTGTCGTCCAATGTTTCCGATTCATACGCTTGAAACGTTTGGAACCATTGGAACGACTGGAACAATCAATAAGGAGCGAAGCTGCCTATGTATTTAACCGCTGAAGCAATCGCCAGAATGGAAGGCGTGAGACGTGTTCATAATTTGAATCCGCTGGCGATTAGAACCGATAAATCTCTTGGCGATGAGGTCGGCCTCAAGAATATCGGCATTCATCTGATCACGATCGCGCCGGGCGATAAGTCGACGGAACTTCATTCTCACAAGTATGAGGAAGAGGCGATTTACGTTTTGTCGGGATATGGGACAGAAATGATCGGCGAGACGGCGCAGAAGATCGGTCCGGGCGACTTCATCGGCTTTCCGGCTGGAGGGGTTGCTCACGAGACTGTAAACGACGGTAACGAGCCACTCGTGTGTCTTGTGATCGGCCAACGGCTGGCGCAAGACGTCGTGGACTATCCGCGCAAAGCCAAGCGGCTTTACCGCAACAGCGGTCAGCGCGATATGGTCGACATTGATAACATCGACAAGCGATAACCCTCATCCGACAAAACAGTCATCCTCGCGAGTTAGCAGAGATCAAGGTTCCCTTTCCCCTTGGAGACTGTCGCAAATGTCATCCTAAGGCGCTAGCGGAAGGATCTGGTCGTAAGTGACTAAAATTGCGAGATGCTTCGCCGCGCTCAGCATGACAGCTATGAGATTTTGCTCAATTGCGACACAGTCTGGGCAAGGGTGAGGGGCTTCCCGAACATGGAATCACCCTCACCTCAGTCCTCTCCCGTCGAGGGAGAGGAGGTCTTGGATCCACTACGGAATAACGATCACGCTCCCGTTTTTTGTCTGCTCTCGCCACTAGTTTCGAATTTGTGTTATGAGAGATTGTCGTTCGATGTGAATGTCCATTGTCCTTACTCGGAGGCAAACGATGGCGGAGTCTACGACTGTTCTGCAAAAAATCGATGAAGACAACGGAGTTGCATGGCTGACGTTTAACCGGCCGGAGAAGAAAAACGCCATGAGCCACAAATTCATGGCGGAGTTGATCGCGGCTTTGAAGGCGTTGGCGGAAAACGACAAGATCAAATGCATCGTCACGACGGGCTCGGGAGACTCCTATTCATCGGGATTGGATCTCTATGATCTGCGCGAGAGCTGGAAGCGCAAACGAGCCTGGGATCACGCGGGTACGACCTATGAGATTGTTCGCATATTGCGAACGCTTCCCCAAGTCACGGTCGCGGCCGTGCGCGGCTGGTGTCTCGGCGGCGGGCTGGCGTTAATTAATGCTCATGATCTCTGCATTGCCGCCGAGTCGGCGAAATTCGGCATGCCGGAAGTGATTCGCGGCAGCTACGGGGCAGTGGCGACGTCGACTTTATTTCACAGCGGGATTCCGTTTAAGAAAGCCTTTTATATTCAGCTCACCGGAAGGAATCTGACTGCCGCGCAGGCGGAAAGAGTCGGCTTGGTGTCGGAAGTCGTTCCCGATGATCAGCTGATTGCCAACGTGGAGCAACTCGCCAAAGAATTGGGCAGCCGCAACGCGGTGACGCTGGAGAGCGCCAAGATTGCGGCGTACATGCAAAAAGACATGGATTTTCTGACGGCGCTGAAGACCGACGACCTGGTCTCGCACAGAATGCGCTACTACGCCAATCCGCTAAGCGATGTGGAAGGCTATCTGCTTTCGCAGAAGGGCGGCGGCACGACGAAGTACGTAAAGCCGGAGGATCGAAAAAAATAACGTGATCGTGCGTGGGGTCGTCTTGAAATACGAAGGCACGAGATTCTTCGCGGAGTCTATCCTGAGCGTAGCCGAAGGGCTCAGAAATGACAACAGTCTAAGAGGTGCTACTCCGTGTGTCACCCTGAGCACAACGAAGGGTCTCTAGTTTGGATGCTGGCAGGGGCGCAGCATGCTGCGCCCCTGCCAAGAAAGGCCCAAAATGTTGCGCACACCATTATGTGACTTGCTCGGCATCCAGGTCCCCATCGTCCAGGCCGGCATGGGTTGGGACAAGGAAGGCCTGACCACGCCGCCGGAATTAGTCGCCGGGGTGTCCAATGCGGGAGGACTGGGTTGCATCGGCGGCAGCTCGATACGGCCGGAAGTCATTCGCGAACGAATTCGCGCGGTGCGCCAGCTGACCGATAAACCGTTCGGCGTCGATATCACGCTGCCAAAGATGGAAGACGTGAAAATTCCCGATCCGGACGAAGTTAAGAAGGAAATCGAAGAAAAATTTCCACGACACGCAAAACTTACCCACGAGATTATCCCAAAGCTCGGGCTCAGGCCGCAGCCGCCGGATCGAAAGAGTTGGGTCAAAACGCCGCCGGCGACGCGCGAGCAGTTGAAAGTCATTCTCGAAGAGAATGTGCCGATTCTCATTATCGGTCTCGGCGATACCGCCGAAGTCGTGCCGCTCGCGCATGAGCGCGGCATCAAAGTGATGGCGCTCGCCGGCGCGGTGAAGC
Source organism: Binatia bacterium (assembly GCA_050735675.1). Classification (GTDB taxonomy): domain Bacteria; phylum Desulfobacterota; class Binatia; order UBA9968; family UBA9968; genus DP-20. Next base: position 18,291 of record JBOHVN010000248.1, read on the forward strand.
ACGCGCTCAGTCACGCGCGCAAAGGCGCCGACGTGATCATCGCGCAAGGCTATGAAGCGGGCGGCCATACCGGAACCATCGGCAACTTCCCGCTGATCCCGCAAATCGTCGATGCGGTCAGGCCTAAACCTGTCGTTGCCGCCGGCGGCATCGCCGACGGCCGAGGCGTGGCCGCCGCGCTGGCGCTGGGCGCGGTCGGTGTATGGTGCGGCACGACGTTCTTAGTCAGCAAAGAGTGCGGCATCAATCCGGTTTACAAAAAACAGATCCTCGGCGGCAGCTCGGAAGATTTCGTGCGCACGGCGTACACTAGCGGCCACTACGCGCGCCACTACCGCAGTCCGGTGATCCAAGCCTGGATGGATTCCGGCCTAGACGCGATGCCGGCGCCGTATCAGGGCAATGCCATGGATGAAATCCGCCGCGCGGCGGAAGCCGCGAATCGCGTCGATCTTCTCCAGGTGCCGGGCGGGCAGGTGGCGGGGATGTTGAGCGAAGAGAAGAGCGCCCGGCCGGCAAAAGAGATCGTCGAGAGAATGGTGCAAGAAGCGGCGCAGATTCTAAATGACATGCGTAGCCGGTATGTGGGGGCGTACGACAATCCGAAATTCGAAACTCGAAATCCGAAACAAACCTGAGGACACAAATCCCAATCACGAATTTCGGATTTCGAGTGTCGAATTTTGAATAGCGCCTAAGTTTGTTCACGTTATTCTTGAGGATTTATCAAGCAAGGCTTTAAGGCAGGAATATGACCGTTTCGTTTCTCAAAGGATACCGAGCATTGGACTTAACCGGCTTGAGCGGCCAATTGTGCGGGCGCATGCTTGCCGACTTGGGCATGGAAGTGATCAAGATCGAACCGCCGGGCGGCGATCCGGTGCGCAATCGGCCGCCATTTATTGAATCAGCGGCCGGCAAGCGACTGAGCACGACGTTCGCGCATCTGAACTCCGGCAAAGCGAGCAAGGTGCTCGATTTCGATAAAGAACCGGACCGCGCGGCATTTCGCAAACTGGTCGAGAGCGCGGACGTGGTGCTGGAAAGTTTTCAGCCCGGCGAGTTGGAGTCGAAAGGTCTTGGTTACAAAGATCTGGCGGCGGTCAATCCCGGCATCGTCATGGGGTCGATCACCGCCTTCGGCCAGACCGGACCGAAGAAAAACCTGGCGTGCAACGATCTTGTCGCGCTGGCGCAAAGCGGATTTTTATATATCGCCGGCGATCCGTCGATGCCGCCGGTGCGGCCTCCGGAGACGCAAGCGTATTACTTCGCGAGCTTATTTGCCGCGGCGGGCGTGCTGGCGGCGCTCTACCGGCGCGAGCGCACCGGGCAGGGCGATCACGTCGACGCGTCGATGCAAGAGACTCTCGCCACCCAGGAACACATCATTCGCCTGTGGGCCAATGAAAAGCAGATCTCGAAGCGCGCCGGCAGCCAGCATGGCTCGGTGGCGCCGGCGAAAATTTTTCCGTGCCGCGACGGCTTCGTTTATCTTTACGTGACCCGGCAGCATTGGAAATTATTTCTTACCGTCTGGAAAGATCATCCCGCGGTGTTCGACGCCCCGGATTGGCTCAACAATCTCTATCGCCGCGCCCACGCCGAGGAGCTTAATCCGGCGGTAGAAGCGTTCGTCGGCAAGTTTAGCATGGCGGAGATCACCGATCTCTTGCAGGCGAAAGGCATTCCGTGCGTGCCGGTGAATACGCCGATGGGCTTTGCCACCGACGAGCATGTGCAAGGGCGCGGCTTCATGACGCCGGTTGAGCATGCCGAGTTCGGTGCCACCACACAGCCGGGCTTGCCGTTCGTGATCGACGGCGCGCGTGTTCCCGTCGGCAGCGTGCCTATCTTGGATAGCTGGCGTTCCCCTTCTTACATCTCCCCCGTAACGGGAGAGAGAAGAGAGGGAATCTTCCCCGAGGGGGAGAGAAGTGGGGGGGCCTCCCCCGCGGGAGAGAGAAGCGAGGAGACCGATAGGCCTAGCACAGTTTGGGACAGCGGTAAGAAGCCAACGCCAGCGGCAATATCCGGTTCCGCGACTAGCGGTGGCAACGGCCCGCTCGACGGCATGCGCATCGTGAGTTTCGATCACGTGCTCGCTGGGCCGTATGGCACGACGATCTTAGCGGAGTTGGGCGCCGACGTGATCAAAGTCGAGTCGGGCAAGGGCGGCATGGACCCGTTTCGTTTCTTCGGCACCGGCGAAGATCCCAATGTCTCGCCGCGCTTTCTTGAGTTCAACCGCAACAAGCGTTCTTTCACGGTCAATCTTAAACATCCGAAGGGGCAGCCGGTGCTGCACGACCTGGTCGCCAAGGCCGATGCCGTGCTCGATAACTACAGCGTCGATGTCGTCGAGCGCATCGGACTGGCCTACGATCAGTTGTGCAAAGTCAAACCGGATATCGTCAACCTGCGCATGCCGGGTCTCGGCACCACCGGGCCGAAGCGTCACTTCTCGACCGTCGGCGTGAACATCACGGCATTCACCGGCCTAACTTATCTGTGGAATCATCCGGATGTGACCCATCCACCGATCGGCGCGCAGACGGTTTTTCCTGATTACGTCTCCGGCGTGTTGTGCGCCATCATCATTGTTTCGGGCGTGCTGCATCGCGATCGCCAGAAGAAAGGCGCGTTCATCGACTTGGCGCAAGCGGAGGCGGCCGCGTTCATGATCGGACCGAGCCTGATGGAAGCCGCGGCCAGCGGTAAAGATCCGCAGCCGATCGGCAACGCGTCACTGGCCGCAGCACCGCACGATTGTTATCCGTGCAAGGGCGAGGATCGCTGGTGTGTGATCGCCGCGGAGAATCAGGAGCAATGGTTGGCGCTGGCGAAAATTCTCGGTGCTGAGGTTGTAGGCGACGCGCGCTTTAAAACTTTCGCAGATCGCTTGAGGCACCGGGAGGCGCTCAATGCTTTGATTTCGCACTGGACGCAAGCGCAAGACGCTTTCGCGGTCATGGATCGCTTGCAGCAGGCCGGCGTTCCCTGCGGCGTGGTGCAAACCGGCGAGGATTTAGTCAACGACGCACAGTTGCAGGAACGTGGCTTCATCGTCGAGGTGGACAATCCCCGACTTGGACGGGTCGTGTTGCCGAATTTTCCGCTCCAGTTCGCCAATTCCAAGTTGACCCGGCGCTGGGAATTTCCTGTACTTGGACGCGATACCGAGGCGGTGCTCCGCGATGTGGTGGGCTACAGCGACGCGACGATCAAACAGCTTGGGAGTGATGGAGTATTGGAGTAATGGAGTGATGGCGATTGAGCAATATGAAAAGGCGGTGGAAAAGCGGAAAAAGCTGCTGAGGGGATTGGTCCGGCGTTAGCCACCGGCTACAAGGAGTCTCACTGTGCACTTTTCAAAAACGGACACCGTAAGCTAACCGAAACACTCGATGGAGAAGCAAGCGTGAGAGAAATTTGGTGGACATTATTCCTCCCTTTGACAAAGGGAGGTGAGGAGGACGGACTTAGAACCAATTCGACTATAGCAACTGCCAAATCTGCTTAAAGAGCCAAACAGCAACGAGCACCATTCCGCCCAGCAGCACTAGAAGTCCGACGATTAATACGATCACAAACAGCCAATCACTAAGCTCAGCTCGCTTCGACTGTCCACCGACGTAGCGTTGGAGCAGATCCACGTTTCTGATGTTGCTGCGAAACCAGACGGAAATAATGTCTCCGAAGATCGGGACGGCGCCGATGATTGTGTTTGCCGCGATGTTGATCCCCATGCGCGCAAGCACAACCTTGGGAACGCCTAATTGGGCCGCGACCAAAAGAATGAGCGATCCACTTAAATTGGCGAGAAGATCGCCGATACCTGGAATCAAACTAATAATCGGATCGAGTCCGATCCGAATGGACGTGCCGGGAATCGTAAAGCGCTGGTCCAACAGGTCGGCGAGAAATTTCGCGAACCAGAGGCGGTCCGCTTCGTCAGTTGCCCGTGTGTCGATCCTCCGGTTCATATTCCTTGCCGTGAGATGGGCCCACAGGGCTTTCGAGTATTTCTTGCGAGACTGTTTTGCGCGTGCTCGCGTGGTTGGATTCAAAATCTTTGCCAGGTCTGCTTGAGCGGTCGGGTTCACTTGATCCATCGAGCAGGCTTTCGGATTATCCGGGCGCCAGCCTTGGATTGTAGCTCGACTTTGTCGCCGTCTTTGAAAGCAAGGCAACGAAAGCCATCCCACTTGGGCTCGTAACGTCACGAATTGCCTGCGGGAATTTTATCGACGGACAAGGCCTCCATCGCTCGACATGACAGCGCCAGATTGAGTACCGGCTGCACAGTCTATTTTCCCAGGTAGAGTTTGCGGGCGGTGCGAAGATGACTGAAGGCCTCTTTCCTTTTTCCCAACGCCTCGAGCACGAGACCGAGGTTGTAGTGAGCGTCGGCAAAGGCCGGATCGCGCTCCAGCGCTGCTTCATAAAGCCGCACCGCCTCCCGAGGTTGTTTCATATCTTCGAGCAGTACACCCAAATTAAAATACGGGGCCGCATCGCCCGGCGCGTGTTCCACCGCGGCGCGATAGTGCGGTTCGCTTTTTTTGAGCATGCCGGCCTCGTGATAAAGCTTGCCGAGATTTAGGTGCGCATCGCTCATCGTAGGATCGAGTTCGAGGGCTCTTTCGTAGGCGCGCTGAGCTTCCTCTGCGGAGGTCTTTTCAAACTCGGTGGCGAGAGTGAACCAGTACCGCGCGTTGAGAGTCGCTTTGGAAGGCTTCACTTGGGGCACCCTAAGGGTCCGCAGGACGCTGCGCGCGTCGAAATTGAAAAGAAACTGGCCGGAGTCGGGCTGCCATTGAGCTTTACCATCCCAGACCACGACGCGCCGTCCGTCGGCATAAATTTTCAGACTGGCGAGATGTCTCTCGTCCGGAAGTTGGCGCTTTAAGGAAGACAGGATGCGGACAATACGTTTTGCCGGTACTCGGGAAGCCAGCAGGCTTTTGGCGGTTTTTAAAAACAGCAGATCACGAAAGGTAAACTGAAGGGTTCCCGTTTTGTTTTTGGCGGGAGCCAAGAATCCGGCACGCACGAAAGAGCGTATGCGGCTATTCGGCAGATTGACGATGTTCGCCACTTCCGCAGTGGAGAAGAGTTTCATTTTTTGGACGAGGAAGCTCTTTTTCGGACTTTTTCAGGTTCCGCGGGCTTCGCGCCCACCGCGGGTTTTTTCTGCCGAGGTGCTGCTTGTTTGCCGAGGCTTCCCTTCAGCGCCGCCATCAAATCAATGACCTGCCCGCGCTGGGGTTGAGGCTGGGCAAGAGTGATTTCCTGGCCGTCGGCTTTCTTATTGACGAGGTTCATGACTCGCTGGGCGTATTCGTCTTCATACTTATCGGGCTCAAATTCATCGTTCGACAGCTCCTCGATGAGCCGCACGGCCAAACCCGTCTCGGCCGAGGTAATTTTGGCCGACTCTCCCTTCGGAATCTCATCGAAGCTCCGCACCTCGTCGGCAAAATACATCGTGTGCATCATCAATCCGTTTTGCGACGAGCGGACAATGACCAAGTTCTCTTTGCCCCGCATGACGAATTTTGCCAGTGCGACTTTGCCGACCTGGGTCATAGTATCAGCCAAAAGCCGATAGGCTTTTTCGCCGCCTTTATCGGGACCGAGGTAGTAGCTTCTCTCGAAATAAACCGGATCGACCTTTGCAAGCGGAACGAACTCAGATATTTCGATCGCCTCTGAAGCCTCACCTTCGAGCGCTTTAAGTTCCTCATCGGTGACTTTGATGTATTGATCCTTGGCCAACTCGTAGCCTCTGATCAAGTTCTCGCGCTCGACGACTTCATTGCAGGCCGGGCAGACGCGCTGCTGACGAATGCGACTGCCGCATTTCGCATGGAGTAGATTGAAACTCGGCGCTTCGGACGAAGCCGCCACAAAAAGTTTAACAGGGATCGAAACCAATCCGAAGGAAATAGCGCCGGAGCCGATCGAACGTGGGGCCATGGGAGTATCCTCCTTGTATTTGAGCGTAGCAAATGGAACCCTGCTAATCTAATGGTAATTATTCAGTTTCGCAAGATTTTTTCGGGACCCCTTATTTATGCACTAACTGCGGCATCACTGTTCCGTCGACCGCGAACGCCCCCCCACTTGTGGGGCGTCAACGTTCGTGTCTCGAGGGAATTGACCGATCATCGATCCCGGTCGAGTACGTGGATGGAAGCGGACTGGACTGAAATCGAATCGAATTAATGTCTCTCTCGGGGATGGTTGAAATCCCTCGCCCCTTCGACCTTGCTCAGGCATGCTTGAGGCGAAGTGTAAGTTGGTCATGCCGGTGAACGCCGGCATCCAGGTGACGGACAGCGTCCGTCATTCCGTTGGAAAACGGTATCCAGGTTAAGGGGATGGAGATGGACCCCGGTTTTCACCGGGGTGAGTGCGCCCGTGAGGGCGCCACATCAGCACGGTGAAAGTCCGTGCCGGAGTATGCCACAGCTCCGTAGCTGAAGGTTAACTGCGTCGGCTCGAAGCGGCGTGGAGAGCAACCGGAAGCGAACTGTCGGTCCGTAGGTAAACGAACTCGATTTGGCGGGGGTGCTGCGACGAGCCTGCTCACTGAGGGCGAAGT
>JBOHVN010000249.1:0-10725 GCA_050735675.1 Binatia bacterium
GCATCGAGTTCTCTTCGTCGAAATTAATGATAAAGTCGGCACAATTTTTCGCTGCACAAGGACTTCGAGAAGACACCGTCATGTCACACAGCGTTGCACTTATTTCCACGATTGCCGCCGGTTTGGGACTTGCCCTGATCTTCGGTTTTATCGCGGCTCGCCTAAAATTGCCGCCGCTGGTCGGCTATCTGATCGCGGGCATCGTTATCGGACCGGCGACTCCCGGTTTCGTCGCCGACCTCGAGCTGTCGGGCCAGCTCGCCGAGATCGGCGTCATGCTGCTGATGTTCGGTGTCGGTTTGCGTTTTTCTCTCAAAGAGCTGCTGGCCGTCCGCCGCATCGCCCTGCCCGGCGCTGTTGTCCAGATCGCCGTCGCAACATTGCTCGGTATGGCAGTCACCGCGCTTTGGGGCTGGAGCCTCGCCGCCGGTATGGTCTTCGGACTTGCTCTGTCCGTTGCGAGCACGGTCGTGCTTCTTAAAGCGCTGGAAAACCGCGGCATTCTGGAAACGGTCAACGGGCGCATCGCCGTCGGCTGGCTCGTCGTCGAGGATCTCGTGACGGTCCTAGTGCTGGTGTTGCTGCCGCCGCTTTCACTATGGCTCGGCGTTAACCCACAGGAGCACGTGCCAAAAGCGGGCGATCGAAGTTTGTTGACAACGCTTGCGCTTACGTTCGGCCAGGTCGCGGTCTTTATCGGGCTCATGCTGATCGTCGGCCGGCGGGTTTTCCCGTGGCTACTATGGCAGATCGCGCGCACGGGCTCGCGCGAGCTGTTCGCTTTATGCATCGTCGCCGCCGCTCTCGGCATCGCTTATGGCTCCGCCGAGTTATTCGGCGTTTCTTTCGCGCTCGGCGCCTTTTTCGCCGGCATGGTCATGCGTGAGTCGCCTTTGAGCTACCGCGCCGCGGAGGAATCTTTACCCCTACGGGATGCGTTCTCGGTGCTATTCTTCGTTTCGGTCGGCATGCTGTTTGAACCTCACGTGTTGATCCGCGAACCGCTCCACGTCTTCGTGGTTTTGGCGATCGTGATCTTGGGCAAATCGCTGGCCGCCTTTTTTCTCGTCCTGCTGTTTCGCTATCCGCTCAATACAGCGCTCACCGTCTCCGCAAGTCTGGCCCAAATCGGCGAGTTCTCGTTCATTTTGGCGGGACTGGGGATTCAACTCGGGCTCATGCCGCTGGAGGGCCAGAGCCTGATTCTCGCTGGCTCGATCATCTCGATCGCGCTAAATCCTCTGGTTTTCTATGCCATCGAGCCGGCGCAAGCCTGGATTCGCAAGCGGTCCAAGCTCGCTCAAGCTTTGGAACGCCCGGACGATCCGCTCGCCGTGCTGCCGATGACGGTCGAGATCACTCGTCTCACAGGACAAGTGGTCCTGGTCGGCTATGGCCGCGTCGGCCGGCGCATTGGCGAGGCGCTCACCGCCAACGGTATTTCGTTTGTCGTCGCCGAAGAGAATCGCGAGATTGTCGAGAAGCTGCGCGAGAGCGGCATCCCGGCAGTCTCGGGCGACGCTTCCGACCCCAACGTATTGATCCAGGCCCATGTCCATCGCGCCCGCATGCTGGTGATCGCCACCCCGGACACTCTCGACGTGCGCCGCATGGTCGAGATCGCGCGCACCGTCAATCCGCGCATCGAAACGCTCGTGCGCACGCATAGCGAGGAAGAAGCCGTGCTGCTCGAAAAGGAAAACGCCGGCAAAGTCTTCCTCGGCGAGCACGAGCTCGCCCGCAGCATGATTCAATACGTGCTCGACCGCTATGCCGCACGCGGCGAGCATAGCTAAGTGAGCAATTTACTCCGTCAGATCGGCGTCGCGACCCGATTGCCGTTGGGCTCCTAGTCGAAAACCGCATGGCGCTTCGTTACTCGTCCGCTCTTTCGCTCTCCAAGCAAGACCTTTGGAAAGGACTGACGCCAAGCCGTCGATGAAATATCACAGGACTACCGATCTCAAGCGCATTCGCCGGGTAGTCACCACCCTCAATTGTTTAGGCTTCCTTAAGTCATCTACTTCTCTCGTAACCTTTCAAAACTGTAATCTTGCTGAAAGGTTCGAGTAAGGTCACCGGATTAGATTCCAGCAATCCGGCCGTGGGACGAAGGTTGTTTTAATGATTTGGGCTGCTCGACTTCTATGGGTCATTTGTCTCCATCATTCGACAGATAATCTCGTTCCCAGTGAGCAACCCTTGGAGAGCCGTAGCTTGGATACGGGCACTAGAAATCATGTCTTCTACTTACTTGGATTAACGCTAATACTGTTTTTTACCGGACTGGGCGGGCGCGATTTTTGGGCGCCGGTGGAGCCGCGCTATGCCGAAATCGCCCGGATCATGTTTACCAAAGGCGACTGGATTGTGCCGACGGTCAATGGCGACCTCTATACCGACAAGCCGCTCCTATATTTCTGGCTGGTCTTGATTGCGTCGCACATCGCCGGGCAGGTGAACGAATGGACGTTGCGTTTGCCCACCGCGCTGGCCGGCCTTGGCTTCGTATGGACGACTTATCTGTTGGGCCGCGACTTCTACGGCCCGCGAGTGGGACTGATCGCCGCCGCCGCGTTGGCGACTTCCGCGCGCGTAATCTGGGAAGCGCGCTGGGCGCACATCGACATGGTCTTCGGACTCTTCTTTCTCCTGACTATATACTTGGGCGCCCGTTCTCTATTGCGCGAGGGTAGCAAGACTGAGATTCTCCTGGCCTACGGGTTTATGGGGCTTGCGGTTCTGGCCAAGGGACTGATCGGGATCGTGCTGCCGGCGCTCTTACTGGCTGCGTTCGCGATCATCCGGCGTGACTGGCGCATGATCGTCGATGCCAAGCTGCCGCTGGGGATTCCGCTATTCCTTTTGCTCGTCGCCCCATGGTTTTATCTAGTCAACAGCGCCACAGATGGAAAATGGCTCGCAGACTTCATCTACGTTCATCATATCCAGCGCTACACCGAAGGCGTCGGCCACCGGCAGCCTTTCTATTACTACTTCATGACTTTACCGGCGGACTTCCTGCCGTGGACCATCTTCGCCATCCCTGCTGTCTTCGCTTATTTTCCTTATCGACAATTAAGGCAGCGGCCGATCCCGCTGTTTTTTTTCCTGTGGTTCCTGGTCGTTTTCGTGTTTTTCAGCGTTTCCGATACCAAGCGCGACCTATACCTTCTGCCGCTCTTGCCGGCGGTCGCCTTGTTGGTCGCCAACTACGTTGATGATTTAGCGCAGAAACAGTTGCCCGAGAGCGCGCTTTACCGATGGTTAACCCCATTTTATTTCGGCGCAGTGGCCATTATCGGTTTAGCTTTGCCTATAGTCGCATGGGTAGTGCGCCGAGAAACTTTCTGGATCAGTTTTCCCCCCGCCGTGGTGTTGGCAGTGGGTGGAATCCTTACGGTGGTTTTCCTTCGACAACGCCGGCCCTTGAAGGTTGTCACGGCAGTAACGTTGCTAATGACCTCGACCCTGGTGTGCGTTTCGATCTGGATATTGCCGTACGTGAACCAATTCAAGTCGCGCCGGCCGTTTTCCCTGCAAGTCAAAAAGATCGTACCGGCGACGGCGCCCCTGTACGTTTATGCCGATAACATGCACGATTTCAACTTCTATATCCGACGCGAAGTCATTCCGGTGTTATCTTCGCCCGGCGATGTTGCAAACGTGCTCCGGCAACCCACCCTTAGTTATCTGCTTATAACGGACCGCGAACTAGGAAAATTAAGCATGTTCGGTCCGGAAGAAGTCGTGATGACCGACTCTGTCGGGAGCACGATCTGGAATCTCATCGCTCTTAGAGCCGGGAGCCGCGCAGCAGAGATGTCAATGGAGACCGGACAGCGCCACTAGCACCGCACGTAAACTCTATTCCTTTGTGAAATTTCGAAACATGTCCCGAACGCGATAGCCAAACGACGTCGCGAACGTTGCCGCATATCCTCATGGACACAGTCTACTGATGGCATAAGTTTTTCCGCCACGTAGACCAGCCGCACGGAGAATGTTACCCTCTGCCATGCCACTACCAATCGACTGCGAATGTCACGCCATGCGCAACTCTCTTTGTGATCGTTATGTCCGCCGCTGACCCTAGCGCATCACGGCTTGCGCAAATGTCTACCGACGAAGCTAGGCTGCTTAAAGAAGCCCGCGCGATTCACGGCAAGATTTTTACCCTCGACACTCATATCGACTTCGTTCCGGCGGATCTGGTCGGTGAACAAAACTATACTCAACGGCTCGACACGCAATTCAATCTTCCCAATATGATCGATGGCGGGCTTGATGGGCTGTTTTTCGTCGTCTACGTCGGCCAGACCCGAGAAGCGCAGAATCCGCAGGCATTCAGCTCGGCGGGATACGAGCGCGCGTACAAAGCCGCCGTTGAAAAATTTGACGCGGTCCATCGCTTCACCCGCGAGATCGCGTCGAATACGATCGAGTTGGCACTCACGGCCAACGACGTGCGCCGAATCAACGCGCAAGGAAAGAAAGTTGCGCTGATAGGCGTTGAGAACGGCTATTCGCTTGGGGAGGAGATCGCCCGGGTCGAGGAATTTTACGATCGTGGAGCGCGTTACCTGTCGCTAACGCATAACGGCCACAATCAGCTCGCCGATTCGCACACGGGCGAACACGACGGCTGGAAGTGGAATGGCGTCTCGCCGCTCGGGAAACAGGTCATCGCCGAGATGAACCGGCTCGGCATCATGGTCGACATCTCCCACGCGTCCAAGGATTCCATGTTGCAAACCGCCGCGCTGTCCAAGGCGCCGATCATCGCCTCGCACTCGGCGGCCCGCGCGCTCTGCGATGTGAGCCGCAACCTGGACGACGAGCAACTGCTTGCGCTAAAGAAAACCGGCGGCGTCTTTCAGGTCATCGCCTACAGCGGCTTTGTGAAAACGACCAAGCCCGATTCCTCCGATCGTAAAGCCGCGCTCGCGGCGGCGAGAAGAGAATTCAATCTTCCCGAGCCAACGGGTCCCAGCCAACATGCGCGCCTTCAATCAGCGCTAAAAGCATTGTCAGTTGACAAACGCGCGGAGTACGAAAACAAACTCGTCGAGACCGACAAACAGCATCCCGGCGATGCGCCCGCCAATCTCAAAGATTTCATCGATCACATCGACTACGCCGTGAACCTACTCGGCATCGATTACGTCGGCATCTCCTCAGATTTCGACGGCGGCGGCGGAGTCGAAGGCTGGAACGACGCCAGCGAAACCTTCAACGTGACCTTGGATCTCGTCCGACGCGGCTATAACGAACAGCAAATCGAAAAACTCTGGAGCGGCAACCTGCTAAGAGTGATGGATGTAGTACAGCATGCCGCGATAGATATTCAGAAAAAGTTGGAGTAGTCAAAGTGTTACGTGTCCCATCAATCATGTATGACATCGACTACACGCTCGAAGCGATGGAGGATTTGAAGCGGTTCAAAAAAATACGAGCAGCAGCTAATTGCCGACCAAATCGATGAACAGCTTTCGCCCGAGCCCGCGCACGAAACCCGCAATCGAAAGCGACTGCGCCCCAACAACATCGCGGAATTCGAGCTGCGAATAACGAAATTTTGTGTTTTTTACGTCCGCGGGAAGGAATATCAGTTATGAAGACAGTAAACATCCCCACGCAAGCAAAAACCGTCACCTCGTTGCTTAAGAAAGCCCAAAGGAGGGACTCATTCTCCGTTCACCAGAAGGACAGGAATTCATTCTAGCCGAGATTGACGACTTCAATCGGGAGATTGAACTGACGCGGCAAAACAAGGCTTTAATGAAACTTCTGGATGCCCGCGGCAAACAAACCAAGACCGTAGAATCTGCTGAGATGAAAAAGCAGCTCGGTCTCGATTGCACCGGCTAAGATTCGGGTACCTTCTTTCAACTTCGCACCCCGTCGGGCGTTTCAAGGCTCCATTTTTCTGCGATCTATCCGAGGCTTGATTGCCTCCAGGCTTTAGGGATAAAACGCTATACGTTGAATTGACCAACGAACTTGCGCCGGAGGACAATCGTCTATACACTATGGGCGTGAGGTTCGAATGGGATCCGGCCAAAGCGGCAGCGAACCTACGCACTCACCGGGTCAGTTTCTCTGAGGCGGTCACTGTTTTGGAGGACGAATTTGCCCTGACTCGTGAAGATTCTGACGCGGTGGAACAGCCCCGCTTTGTGACTCTAGGCCTCAGCAACCTTAGGAAATCTGCTTGTCCTGGTCTACGCGTACCGCGAGCCGGAGATCGTCCGAGTGATTTCAGCTTGGAAGGCGAACAAACGCCAGAGGATACTCTATGAAAAAGGTCGTAGCTGAAAAGTACCGCGATATCGACTTCTCGCGTGCGAAGCGCGGTGCCGTCGTTAAACCTGAACCGGGAAAGACGAAAATCTCCATCCGGCTGGATAACGCCATCCTGGAGTATTTTCGGAGTCTCGTAGATATAGCGGGGGGAGGAAACTACCAGACCCTTATCAACGACGCCTTGCTTGAGTATGTCCATCGCCGTTCGACTCTCGACATCGTGCGCCAAGCGGTCAGAGAGGAACTTGCTACCTACGGCGTCGCCCGTCGGTCTAACACCACACTCCAGCCGACGCGCCGAGCGCGCCGCTGACCGCCATCGTTAGGCATTAATCCTAGGCGGAAACGAGCAAGAGAGAGTTGGATGATGAGTCAAGTACTTAAGGGCAAAGTGGCGTTGGTCGCAGGGGCAACGCGCGGTGCGGGCCGCGGCATCGCCGTCGAACTGGGCGCGGCTGGAGCCACGGTGTATGTCACTGGTCGCACCGCGCGCGCGCAACGTTCCCGAGGTCAACCGTCCCGAAACGATTGAAGAGACGGCCGAGCTGGTGCAGCAGGCTGGCGGTGGCCATAGTCTTGTTGGACTTGAAAATAGTGATATGTTCCCATAAATCACAGGTCGTTTAAATCGTTATCCGTGCAAAGGGTCGGGCGACGCACGCTTATCGTAGCGCCCTTAACACGCAGGAGCGCACATGGCTCGTCGGATGAAATTCGCCGAATTCAAGCGGAGATTGCAATCGCGGCGGCTGTCAAGCGAGGACATTGAAGATTATCTCGAAATCGACCCGACCGCGCCGCAAATCCGTGTACGTTTTCGGCCCGGGACGCTCGAGGATTTGCCGCCGGAAGACTACGACGTAGATCATGCGCTGTATCTCTATCAACGAGCCCGTGATCGCGCGCGTGAAAAGACGACAGTTAGGACTGCCAAGCCGCGCGTCGTCGCGGAGGGCGACTCGTGGTTCCATCTGCCTTTGATAGTCCGGCCGACGGCGATCGCCACTCATATCCACGACAACGGAGGATTCCTCGTACGCAATATCGCTAGGTGGGGCGACACGCTTCAGGGGATGCTGGTGCGCAAGGAGTACCTGAATGTCATCAAAAGCTTCGATCCCGCTTGGTTCATTTTCAGCGGGGGCGGTAACGACGTTCAAGAAGCGCTCGCTAAACGTGAATTATTGTTTGACTACGATCCTGCCCGTCCGTTGGAGAATTCGGTAACACCGAAAGGCGAGGCCCTTCTCAGCCAGATAGGGACGGGGTATCAAACGCTGCTGCGTGAGGTGATGGAACGGTTTCCGAACCTGCCGGTCCTGTGCTACGGCTACGACTACCCACGACCGGATGTAGCTGATGGCAGATACATCGGACGTTATCTGAGGGAACAGGGGTACCCGACTCAGACGATGCGCCCGCTCCTAGAAATCATTCTCGATCGCTTGAATGAAATAATAAAAAGGTCGGTGTTGAGTTTCCCTACAGGGAAGTTTATCAGCTGTCTACGCGTGACCGACCCATACACTTGGTTTGATGATATGCACCCGGACAACGATGGCTTCAAGGTGCTCGCGGCGAGATTTGAAGCCAGAATGAAGGAGTGGGCACGTTCGACGCGAAGTGCTCGCAAGAAGTCACGCCGGAGATGAAGGATAACGAAGCGCTGCATCGGACCGGTTATGCCGGCCGCTGAGCGTGTCGTTAGGCGCCAGCTAGAGGAGGTCATGTCTTATGGCCTGACTCGTGTCGCAGTAAAATGCTCATCCCCTTCTTACCTGCGAGTAGGTAAGTGTACTTGACACGGTATCCTACCCCGCATCGACGTAAAGGAGAGAACAATGCCAACGCTTTACACGCGAACGTTTCATCTGAAGGATTCTTTAAGCGACGCTGAAGTGCTCGACCAGTGGCGGTTTCTTATGGAGGAGGTCGTGCCCGCTGTACAGAAAGTCCGTGGTACGCGAGCGGCGAAGGTCTATTCTGGCGCCGGAGCGCTTCGTGCAGACATTACCCTGTTTTGGGAAATGGATGATGCCAGCGTCTACGAGCGAGGCCCTGGTTGATCCAGAGCTTCGCAAACTCTTGGGGAGATTCTATGGTGCCATCGATTTGAAGACAGCCGGGCAGTCGTTTCGCCGAGAAGTGACCTCGGAGTTGATCCGGGCGCTCAGTAGTACAGGGTGAGGCACTGCTTGCCGGAGGCCGTCTATTTTACCGACAAAAACGGTCAGCGAACGGCGTTCATTTTTTTCGAGATGCAAGATGCTTCGCAGATCCCGGCCATCGCCGTGACGTGGTTTCTTGCGTTCAATGCCAGCATTGAGATTCATCCGGTCATGATACCGGACGACTTAGCCAAAGCCGGCGGCGCCATCGAGAACGCGGTCAAGAAATACGCCTGATCGCTCGCGTGCCATTTAGCACTGCGGTTCGACCGGACCGGCGTGGGAAGGCGTGTGGATGGGTCTTGCAGCGTCACATTGTCGCAATGCAAGCTCCGACGACGTGAACGCTTTAGACTAGGCGAGTCGGGAGGACAACCAAGAAAGGCCATATCGAGCGCTAATGAAAAAGTTCTCTGACCCCGTTTTTTCGTTTTTTACTTAGCTCTTCAGACCGATCGCTTAGCAGCGATTGGCTGAGCTTGGCGTTAAGCCTTGTTGCGTGGTGCGCAACAGGCTATGATTTGTGCATGATCCAGTCTTTCCGACACAAGGGCCTAAAAAGGTTCTTTGAGTCGGGAAGCGTGGCGGGCATCCAACCGCCTCACGCCAAGCGACTGCGCATGCTTTTGGCGGCCTTGGATACGGCCCTGTCCATTGAAGACATGAACGTTCCCGGGTTCCGATTACACCCTCTGAAAGGATCGGAACGCGGTCGATGGTCGGTATGGGTAAATGGAAACTGGCGCCTAACTTTCGAGTTCAAAAACGGACACGCCTACGTCCTGGATTATGAGGATTATCACTAATGACTATGCACAATCCGCCCCATCCTGGCGAGTTTATAACCGAGGTCTATCTAGAGCCCAACAACCTTAGCGGTCGCACGCTGGCCGCTAAGCTCGGTGTGGCTGCTTCAACGCTGAATCGTATTCTTACGGGCACTAGCCGCATTAGCCCTGAGATGGCACTGCGCCTTTCCAAGGCTCTTGGCCGCTCTCCGGAGAGCTGGCTTGCCCTGCAGTACAACCACGATCTCTGGCAGGCGAAGCAGCATGTGAACCTCGGCAACGTCGGCAAGGTCCGACTAACAGCGACATAAAGCCGCGCCTAACAACCGCGCGGAGTCGGACGCTGTGAAGCGCTGCGTTTTCTCATCAGGATCGCAAAAGAAAATAAACCGATTTCCCGCAAGCCTGGAAGCAGAACCTAATATCACGCGACGATTGACCTCAGCCTGCATGGGGTTTGAAATAACTGAGAAATGGGCGTGAAGACCGCGAACTTTGTTAGAAGTTGGAAAAGTTTGGGCGCGAACTAAAATTGGTATTATGTCCCCGGAATTCCCCCGGCGTGAGTCAATCCTAGCTGGAATATTGGACTTATCCCCTTCTTCTGGTTCACCGGACAATCTCGCCGGTGCCGGCGGTGACATAAAAAATGCCGCTAACAAATACGCCTGACCGCGGTGAACGCCATCTAGCGAGCGATTCGAACAGACCGACCAGAGGAAGGATGCGTGGACTGGTTTTATAAGCTCACTCTCGCTAGCGATGGGAGATTTTTGCGACGCAGATCTATCAACGGTTGGAAGGCTCAACGACGGTTATTTGGCATATTGCGTTGAGCGCACAATGTTGCTGGCAATACCCTTGTTTCGAAAAACGTGATACTTTAGGGTACTGAAACAGTATGAGTTTCATGCATTAAATAATCGGCACAAGAATAAATCGTATGGCAACACCGGAGGTTAGGTCATGAGTAACGTTTCAATTCGTGCTCATTTTGACGGCGAACGCATACTATTGGACGAGCCTATTGATCTCAAACCCAACACCAAACTTATTGTTACCGTGTTAGGCAATCATGACGCCGATCATGACTCATGGTTGCATCTATCTGAATCGGGTCTCGAAACTGCTTACGGCCCTGACGAGGAGGAGTATTCGTTAGATTCCATCAGAGAGGCGAATCCTGAATATGATCAAGGAAGGCGACGTAATTCTCACTCCGGTTCCTCAAGCTGACGGGACCATTAAAACTCGACCCGCAGTAATTCTACGCGAGATGCCACCGTACAAGGATTTCCTCGTCTGTGGCGTAAGCACGCAGCTGCATCAGCGAGTCAAAGACTTCGACGAAGTCATTTCACCTTCCGACCCGGATTTCGGATGAATCAGAATCAACTGAAATTGGACAAGGATGAGCTACAGATCCTGCAAGACTTCGAACGCAGCGAGTTTGAAAGCATCAA
>JBOHVN010000250.1:0-6407 GCA_050735675.1 Binatia bacterium
ACCATGGGGTTTCTCACCAAATGGGGCGAAGGGCCGGCTTATCTCCGTCGCTACAAAGACGGCTTGTGGGCCGAGTATTGCCGCGTGCCGGCTGGCAACGTGGTTCGTCTGCCCGGCGATGTCGACATCGATGAAATGTGCAAAGTCTCCCAAATCAACGTCGGGTACCGGGCTCTCAAACGGGCGCGGCTGCATTGCGGCGAAACCGTCCTGGTCAACGGCGCTTCCGGGATTACCGGCATTGGTACCGTGCTATCCGCTCTCGCCATGGGCGCGCCCCAAGTGATCGCCGTCGCCCG
Organism: Binatia bacterium; assembly: GCA_050735675.1. Taxonomy (GTDB): domain Bacteria; phylum Desulfobacterota; class Binatia; order UBA9968; family UBA9968; genus DP-20. The sequence goes on from JBOHVN010000250.1 coordinate 300, forward strand.
CAATCCCGCGCGACTGGAACGAGTTAGGGCCATCGATCCAAAGAGAATTTCAACCGTCGCCCTGGGGAGCGGCGACTCGATCACCAAAACAGTGAAGGAATTGACCAACGGCCAAGGCGCCAGCGTGCTCGCGGAATTGGCTCCCGGCGGCATTGAAACAACCATCGAATGCATCAAAAATTTGGAGCCCGGCGGGCGCGTCGCCCTTATCGCGCCCAACCCGGAGCCGCTTAATTTGCCGCTGCGCTATTTGATGATTCGCTCCATCGAATTCACCAGCGTCACCGGACGCTTCGCGATGGACGTCGCGGAATTATTACAACTGGTGCAGCGCGGCGTCATCGACACGCGCCATATAACGACGCGCTATTTCACATTGACTGCCGTGAACGAAGCACTGGATTACATCGAAAAGCGAGGAGATAGCGACCCACTCTGGCCGATGTACGCGCCGGACTGATATCGTGGCGCCGGACCGCAAAGGCGCTCCCAGTGGCTGAGTGGAACCCTGCGCAGGTCTTCCACGCCATATCCCGTTATGACCGGCAGGCCTTCGGCGTCGCAAAATTCCCAAAATGGAGACTTTCTCAGAAATCTCTCCCTTCGCCACCGCTTACATGACTTCCGCGGAATCGCTGGGAACCATCTGAGCCCCCACTACCGGAGGGTCTATTTTATCTTTTTGTCTGTTGGTAATCGGGATGACGGCGCGCGGCATCCATAAAGCATTCCCTCATGAACCGGCCATAGGTGCGGTGCGGATCGCCTTTCACTCGTACTCTGTCGGGTTCCACTTTGGCGACAATGAAATGCGGACCGCTGGTGTCGAGCGCTTGCCGGATCGCGACGGACAGCGCTTCTTCGCTTCGAACGGTTGCGGTATTAGCAATGCCTGCGCCCTGGGCGATCTTCTCGAGATCGGCTTTACGCGTCGTGAATGTCGACCCCATGCGCGCGTAGGAACCGTTATCCATGACGATCGCCACGAAATTCGGCGGATTTACATCCGCCACGGTGATCAAACTGCTGGCATCGACCATCAAGCTACCATCCGAATCCAGGGCGATAACCTTGCGCTTGGGGAAAGCAGCCGTGAGCCCGAGCGCAAAAGGAATGCAGAGCCCCATGTTGCAGCCGAAAAAGTTTGCCCCTTCACGCCTCAACTCGGACCAGAAAGCGGTGTTCGACGAGAGGCTGGTCACCGTCAGCATGTGCGAATCGACCCTGGGCGCCAATAGTTTGAGACAATCGTACCGTTTCATCAAAAACTCCCGAGTCGCATCAGGGATCGGCGTTTAACGACCGCCCTTATAATCTGGATGGCGGCGCATGGCGTCCATGAACCATTCTCTCATGGGCCGGCCGGAAGTGCGGCTGCGATCAGCCGGCACGCGTTCGGCGTCGCGCTCGACTTTCGCAACGATGAGAGTCGGGCCCGCGCTCTCTATCGCCCGCTTCGCCGCCGCGGAAAATTCCTCCAGCGTCGCCACCGTGCCGCTGTTCGCGATGCCGGCCCCCTGAGCCATCTTCGCCAAGTCGGCCTTACGCGTCGTGAATGTCGAGCCCATGCGCGCGTAGGAACCGTTATCCATGACAAAGGCCACGAGATTGGAAGGATTTACGTCCGCCACCGTGATCAGGCTGCTGCTATCGTTCATCAAGCTGCCGTCGGAGTCGATGGCGATGACTTTGCGCTTGGGGAAGGCCACCGTAAGCCCGAGCGCAAAAGGCAAACAGAGCCCCATGTTAAGAGCGAAAAAGTTGGGGCCTTGCGGCCGGACGTTAAACCAGAACGGCGCATTGGTCGAAAGGCTGGTAACGGCAAACATATGCTGGTCGACCAGGGACGCCAAAAGCTTTAGACAATCGAAACGCTTCACCAGAGCACCTCCCCGCTCAACAAGAGAACGATGGGATGGCTGTAGTCCTGGCACGCGAAGCTGCCTTCCTGGACCATCCGTTTCAAGTTCGTTTTTTGATTAACCACGCGATAGGGAACGCGCAACGCGCCGAGCAACGGCTCGGCCACCTGTTTGAACATCAGCAGCTGCGATCCCGGGATGCCGCTGTGATCGCCGAAGTCGCCTCGGTAGGAAGCGAGAATAAGGATCGGCGCGCCATACACCATTCCCATCTGTGCCAATGCCCAACTGCCAACCAGCAGGCCGGCGATGCCGGTCACAAAAACCACCCGACGTCCGCCCAGCGCCGCGCCGGCGCAGAAGGCGAGGCCGTTTCCTTCCCCGGCCACTGTCACCGCCTGGAAGAAGGGATCCTCGCGCATCGCTTCGGTGAGCGCATAGGTCGGCTCCTCGGGCAAGGTTACGGCCAAATCGATGCCCTCCTCCTTTAACGTCTCAATGATGACTTGAACGGATTGCTGATCCATCGATCCTCCCCATTTGTTGGAACGACTCGGCAATAGACCTAAGAATGAACTGAACCGTTTCCCTGCTATTGCCCGCCGCCTGTTGCCTTGCGAATCCCATAACGTTGCCAATCCCTGTCTACCTTTGCCATCATGTCCCGCGCCGGCAAGCACACCGGAGCAAAATCCTTGGCGTCGTACCGGGTCGCATCGATGAGAATCTTCGATGTGCGCGCCGGGCCTTCTTGTTCTTCCTTCGGCAAAGATGGGTCCAGAAAAATCCCGGTGAGGCCGCTCATGATTTCAATATCGCGGTGCGGTTGCACGCGCGTCGCCACCGCCCATTCGACTGAGGCGGGGTCGAAAGGATCGACGTCTTCATCCACCACCGTCACCTGCTTGATATGCCGGCCGCTGGGTGAGCCGAAGACAGCCAGCCCAACCATTTTGCCGTATCCTTCATAGAGCTTGTCGATGGCCACCACCACATGAAAGACGCCGCAGCCGCCTTCCGTGAGATGGACCGCTTTGACGCCAGCCAAGTTAATGTTGCGGAGTATTTCCGACTCCTTCCCGACCGCCGTGAGCACATCGGTCTCGTGCGGCGGCGCGCCCTGATAGGCTAGATGGAGAATTGGGTTCTTGCGCCGAGTGAGCGCGGTCAAGTAAATCGTCGGGCGCGGCATCTTCAAGCCGCCGTAATGGCCGGTGAACTCGCCGAACGGTCCTTCTTCCTGTTTTTCATCCGGCTTGAGAAATCCTTCGAGCACGAGCTCGGCGTCCGCCGGCACTTGCAGCGGCACGGTTTTACAGTTTACGACATCGAAGGGTTTGCCGCGGATCGCTCCCGCCATCGCCAGCTCGTCGACGCCGAACGGAAATGGACAGGAAGCCGCCATCACCAGACGCGGATCGACACCGATCGCAATCGCGATCGGAAAGGGTTCGGTCGGCGCTTTGCGGTGCTGCAGCATGAAGTTGGTGTACGGTCCCGAGAGGATGCCGAGCGTGCGCGGCCCGTGCACTTGATTGCGATAAATACCGACGTTGCGAAACCCGGCCACGGGATCGCGCGTGTGATGACAGCAGAGCGTCAGAAACGCGCCGCCGTCGAGACTGTTGAGTCGGGGTGCGGGCAGATCGAGGAGGTTGATGTCATCTCCTTCGAGAACAACCTCGTGGCAAGGCCCACTGTCGACGCGAACCGGCGGCAACGGCTGACTCACTCGCCGATTCCACTCGCGATGAACGTCCTGTTGATCGCACTGCATCGCCAAGGCGTAACGCTTGCGCGATGCCAGGGCGTTTATGAAAATCGGCATGTCCTTGCCGCCGGGGCGCTCAAACAGAAGCGCCGGACCGCGGCCTCTCAAGGTCGTGACGCAGACGGCGCCCAGCTCTTGATCCAAATCGACCGGCACGCGCACGCGCGCAAGCTCGCCTTCTCTGTCGAGCAGCTCAATAAATTCTCGCAGGCCAGAAAACCCCATGAAAGTTTACTCCATTTCTTCTTCTAGAGACTGTGTCGTAATCTACGGAATCTCACCGATGTCATGCTGAGCAAAGCGAAGCATCTCGCATCTTCAGGCGGTTACGAAGCCGAGATTCTTCGGCGGAGTTTATCCTGAGCATGTCGAAGGGCCTCACAATGACATCGCGACACAGTCTCTCTAGCGCGGCAGGATCGTCTTGATAAATTCCACGATCTCTTCACGCAATCGGACATACTTCTCGGTGGAGATAGCCGGGTACTGCATAGCTTCTTTGGGCACAAGAATATCTTGGACATGGTCGTTTGGAACATCCCGCCGCAGGCTTGCGAAGCGCGCCGCCTTGCTCCACTCGAGCTGGCCCTCCGGCGAAAGAAGATAGTCGACGTATACGCGCAGCGCATTGGGATGCGGCGCGTTGCGCACGATTACGAGTGTCCCGTTGCCTGCGGTGATGTAGGTGCCTTCCCTCAGAGTTTCAGGGGGAAGATGCTTCAGCGGCAACCCGCGAGCAATGAACTCATTCGTCAATACGTCGCTGGGCCCGATGGCGATGGGGTACTTGCCGCGCGCGGCGAAGTCGAGCATCTGACGATCGTCTCTCGGCATCACCAGATCCTTCTGCGTTATGAGTTTGCGGATGAAATCCTTGCCCAGACTCTCGTGGGCATACCACAAGGTTGAGTTGCCCAAACCGCCGCCGGCGCTGAGCGGATCTTTCAGAGCGATTTTTCCGTGCCATTTGGGATCCAGCAGATCCTTCCATGACTTGAAATCCTTCGCCGATACCAGGTTGCTATTGTAGATAAACGGCGCCTTGACATAAGAGCTGAAAATCAAATTGTAAGTTTGGGCGTCGTCGGAAAACGTCAGCTTGCCGCCGCGCCATTTGCTGAGGTCTCGGGTATTGGGTCCGTGAAGAACGGGCTTGATCGGTGCGACCGCTTTTCCCGGCACGAGGGTTTCGAGCGCCGTCGTCGTACCCGTGATGACGAGGTCGGTGATGAATCTCGAGGCAGCAAGCTCGTTCAGCAATTTCGGCCCGATCTGACTACCGCCCATGCTCGTTAACTCGACCTTGATCCCTGGATATTTCCTTTGAAATCCCTGGATCAGGGCATCCCGGGTCTCGCTTCCTTGCGGCCCGATAACGCTGACGGTGCCTTCCTTCTTTGCTGCTGTCACGATCTGTTCCCATGACGGCGGAGTTTGCGCCCTCGTTGCTAATGGAACCAGCGACGTAAAAAGCAGCGCCATAAGCAGATTCTTCGCCTTGATTTTCATGGATTGCCTCTCGATCATGCGTTCGCCATCATCGCTTGAAAGCTTCTTTGAATAACGCGACAAGCTCATCTTTGATGTCAATCGCCTGCTGGGTGTAAGTCTTGATCGATCCCGGTATCGGGACGCGCCAGGGCGAATGATCGGTGGGGACGTCCAAGCGCGCACTGATGTACCCATTGACCTTGGCGAACCCCTCCTGCCCCTCTTTCGACAACAGCCAGTTGATATAAACCTTGGCGGCGTTTTGGTGTGGCGCTCGATTGAAAAAACCCAAGCCGCCCGAGCCTGGGCTGACATCGGAGCCTTCCTTGATCTGTCGTGGATCTAAAATCGCGATGGGTAAACCGTCCTTCATCCGCGCCTCGGCGACGATGTCTGAAACCCCGATCAATATGGAATATTTTTCGCGCGCGATGCCGTCAATCTCCTGCGTATAGTCTCTCAAGACGGCGGGTTCTTGTTTGGCCAGGGCGCGAATGAAATTCGGACCAAGCTCCGGATGCAAATAGAAAAACGTAAACGTGGCCTGACCCGGTCCCGCTCGGGTCGGGTCGTCGATGACGATCTTCTTTCGCCACTTGGGATCTAGCAGGTCTTTATAGGATTTGATTTCCTGCGGCTTCGTGACCTTCGGGTTGACAAACAGGGTAGCCCGTTGCGACGGCGTCATTATCAGAAAACGCTTTCCTGAATCGACGAATTCCGGAGCTCCCCCGCGCCATTGCTTCGGATCCTTGACATTGGGCAAAACCAGCGCCGGCTCCATCGGCTCCAACATTCCTCCCGGCAGGAGCGCGAGCAGACCGGTAGTAGTGCCGGTGACCACGACATCCCAGAGATATTGCCCGGCGCCTCGCTCGGCGGTGAGTCGCGGACCGATAGACGAGCCTCGATCGGCCGAATACTCGACCGTGATGCCGTATTTCTTCTGGAACGGCTCCACCAAAACATCACGGCGGTCGGCCC
>JBOHVN010000251.1:0-41720 GCA_050735675.1 Binatia bacterium
CGATCAGGACTCCGTATTGAACGGTATTGGGACCTCGACTACGAGCCCAAATTGAGCGGCTCTGATGATGATCTGACCGACGAGTTGGAAGCCCGTCTCATCGACTGCCTGCGGCTCCATATGGTTAGCGACGTCCCCGTCGGCGCCTTTCTGAGCGGCGGGTTGGATTCGACCCTGCTAGTCGCGGTGCTGATGAAACACGTGGCGGCCGAGCCGGTGCAAACTTTCTCCATCGCGCTGCCGTACCGGGAATATGACGAGGCCCCGTATGCTCGCATGGTCGCTGAGCGCTACGGCACGCGGCATCACGAGAAGACGGTCGTGCCGTCGTTAGTACGAACGCTGCCCAGGTTGGTTTGGCATCTCGACGAGCCTTCAGACCCGTTGTCGGTTTGCACCTATCTGATCGCGGAAATGGCGCGCGAGCACGTCAAAGTGGTGATCGGCGGCGATGGCGGCGACGAGCTTTTCGGCGGCTATGACCGCTATTACGGCAATCGTTACGCCAGTTACTACGCCCTACTGCCGGAAGCGGTTCGCAAGTACGGCATTGGAGCGGTTCTTCCATTTGTTTCGGACGGCGATTGGTATAAGAGTCGCGGTCACAAACTGAAATGGTTGCATCAGGCCTCGTTCATGAGCGGCGGCGAGCGTTATGCGAGAAGTCTCGGATACTTCTACTTCGATCCATCCCTGCGTCAGAGCCTCTATGGCCCCGTAATGCAGGACGCGGTCGAATCTTTCGACGCGGAGGCGTCGATTCGAGATCCCTTCGAACTGGCGCACGCCGCAGACGTGGTTGACCGGATGCTCTACGCCGACAGTCACGTGCGCTTGCCGGACCATTCTGTCATGATCCTGGACCGGATGACGATGGCGCACGGTCTGGAAGCCCGCAGCCCCTTCATGGACCACGAGTTGGCCGAATTCGCCGCTCGTCTGCCCGCCCGTCTCAAGGTGCGCGGGCGTTCGCTGCGCTACATTCAGATGCGTCTGGCGGAGCGATATCTCCCCAAACCACTACTCAATCGACCGAAGCAGGGCTTCTCATCGGCTCTGCCCTACATGCTCAAGGACGAGTACAGACTGCTCTTCGAGCTGTTTCTCCGGAGGGCGCATTTGGCGAGTGACGGAATATTGCTGCAATCAACGATCAACCGTCTGCTCGACGAGCACATGACCAGGAGGGTCGATCACGGCAACCGGCTGTGGCTGCTGCTCAACAGCGAGGTCTGGTACCGTATGTTTATGGAACAGCACTCGGTTGAAGCGCTTTCAGAAAACGTAGCCGAGGTGGCAGGTACAATTGGTTCGCAACGACCCGTATTGGACCGTGAGAACCAACTCCAGAACCACAATCTTTAAGCGCGGATATACGGAAGTGGCAACTCCGATTGGTCATGGGATAGCAGGTTACGCCGTTTACTTGAGCGGCCGTACAGTCAAGCTGCCTCGAGCCACTTTTTGGTTGTGCCTTCTGATGTCAATCGCTCCCGACTTAGATTTTATCCCTGGAATTCTTCAGGGTCAGCCCAATCTTTATCACCAGGGAGTTTCGCACAGCATAGGAGCTGCTGTGGTTGCGAGCTTTGCCGCGGCTATCCTTGTTAGTGGCGGATCCTTCCGGCGCCAATGGATATTGTTTGGATTTGCCTACGGTACCCATCTCCTTCTGGACTTTCTAGCGCCCGACGGCCGGCCTCCGTATGGACAACCATTGCTATGGCCAATCAGCAACGAATACTATATGGCTCCCTCTAGTTTGCAGCTGTTATGGGGTGTCCATCACGCCAAAGCGACTTCAGCGGCCACAACTGAGTGGCTTTCAGGTATTTTTCAGCCGCGCAATCTCGGCGCGATAAGCATCGAAGTCTTGGTGACGCTGCCGATGGTTCTCTCGGCTCGATATATCCGGCGCGGCAAGTAAGACGCCGTCAGCAAAATTTCAGCAAATACGAGCGTCAAGTTAACCTCCGTGTCTGCTCGGGCAGGCCGATCAAAATCGTCTCAAACCGCGTCGCTCCAATGGGATACCCGATCTCTTCCGTTTCCGTGCCGCCGTCGCTCAGGCGGGTGGGCCGGTCGATCAAGCGAATGGCAGCCACTCACTATCCGCCTTTTCTCTTTGGGCTTCCCCTGGCAGACCACGAGTTGCCGGTCTTTATATATCACGAAGTCGACCGGGACAGCTTCGCGGGAGACTTGGCGTTTCTGCGTGACAACGGCTACCGGACGCTCTCGACGGATGAGTTTTTTTTGGCAGGATCCGATCGGGGCGGAGGCAAGAGAGTCCTATTAACGTTCGACGATGCGCGACGCAACTTCTGGGACGTGGCCTTTCCTGTCCTCAAAGAGCATAACGCGCGCGCTACATTGTTTGTTCCGACTTATTGGATCGGTGGCCGCAAGGATGTGCTCGATCCTCACATGGATCCGGCTCCGGCGCAGGAAACGTTTATGACTTGGGAGCAACTACGCGCCTGTCGAGATTCGGGGTTGATCGACGTCCAGTCGCATGCGCATCGTCACGCACTGGTCTACACCTCAACACGACTCGTCGGTTTTGCGTCGCCCCGATCTCTCGCCCAATATGACATCTATGATTGGCCAATGCGCCGCAATCTTCATCGAGATGTCCTCGGCCGTCCAGCGTTAGGTACGCCCGTCTATGAAGCGACGCCCCTCCTCTCAGCCCATGGCCGTGTTATCGAGCACCCGGCAGCCGTCGCAGACTGCGTGGAGGCGGTCGCCCGAGCAGGAGGCGGCAAGTTCTTTTCAAAAACCGACTGGTTTGCCGAACTGCAGAGCGTTCATCAAAAGACCATGCGAGGCCTTGGAGCGCCCGAGCTCTTGAAGGAAGCGGAATTCGACGATCTCGTCGTTTCGGAATTCAAGCTATCCCGGCAGCTCTTGCAGCAAGAGTTGGGTAACAATCCAGTTTATTTCGCCTTCCCGTGGATGCTTGGCTCGGCGCGGGCGGTCGATCTTGCGGCGGACTTGGGGTTCAAGGCGGTCTTTGGCGTTGGTTTGGATTTTCGCCGCGCTCGGAAAATGAAGGGAGCGCTGCCTATGTTCGGTCGCTTGAAAAGTGATTGGCTACGTTTTCTTCCGGGTCGCGGCCGCGCCGGACTCGGTGGAGTGTTGTCGGCAAAATTTAGAGGATTCTTACAGAACCAACATTTAGCTCACTAGGAGGCCTTTAGTGACCACCCCTCGAACGATCTGCATCATGGGCCGAGTGCTCGATCAAATGGACGGCTTGGGCGTCTATTCCGCCACCCTGCTGCGTTACATGTTCAAACAAGACACTGCCAGTCGCTACGTGATTTTGCTCCGCTCCGACGAAAACGCCGCGCTATTCGACGAGTTCCCAAACGTGGAGACGTGCGTTCGGCCGGCCCGTTCAAAAACGTGGTGGGATCAAGTGGTGGCTCCGCTCGCCGCACGCCAGGCCGGCGCCGATATCATTTTCAATCCCAAGTTTTCAGTGCCGTTGCTCTCCGGGCGCCCGGCGATCTTCGTTCTTCATGGTTCCGACTGGTATGTCAACCCTGGAAACTATCTCTGGTGGGACAACATTTACATTCGAACGCTGCTACCGATCTACTGCCACAAAGCAACGCGGCTGCTGTCGATCTCGCAGACGGTGGTGGACGATCTGGTCCGGTACGCCCGCTTGGATGCCACCAAAGTCACCGTCAGTTATGCCGCGGCGGCGCCGCACTTCGCGCCGATCACTGAGGACGCGGTTCTGCGTGAATTTGCCGAGCGCTACAAATTACCCGATCGATTTATTCTAACGGTCGGCAGGGTATATCACACGGGCCACGATCGACTCGATAGCTACCCCGGCGGCAACAATGAGACCCTCATCCGAGCGTACCGGCGTTATCGTGCCGCAGGCGGTCGTCTCCCCCTTGTCGTTGCCGGCCGGGATATTGATCAATATCTTAAAGCACAGGGGTTCAGCGACGCCGATTTGCAGGATGTCCACTTCACGGGATTTATTCCCAACTCGGAAATCGTCAAGGCGTACAATCTCGCAGAGTTCTTTGTTCTCGCCACCCTCTACGAAAGCTTCTGCCTGCCGCTGATCGAAGCCATGGCCAGCGGCTGCCCGGCCCTGGTTCCCGACACGGGCGGCTGTCCCGAGCTAGGGTCGAGCGCCGCGCGCTACGTCAACCCGCGCGATGCCGAGGCCATAGGCGAGGGCATGCTGGAGCTGGCGGCCTCTCCCGAACTCAGGGCCGAGATGCGGCGAGCCGGTGTCGCGCGCGCGCGCATGTTCAGTTGGGAACGGACGGCCCATGCGACAATAGCGGCCTTCGACCAGGCATACCCCTTAGCTTTGCACCGGGACCACCAGGAGGTGAGTTGGACAAGGCAGACCGGTCGAAATTACTAGAAGTGACCATGTCCGAATCTGGGAAGCAAGAAGGCTATGTATCGCTTCTTTCGGGAAGCGGCATCGTGGTGATCGGCCTCGCGATACATCTCGTGATCACCATGGTCACAGAAGCACTCGTCGCCCGCCACCTCGGTCCTGTCGAATACGGTCTGATTTCATGGAGCGTTATGCTCCTGAATGTCTTGTCCATGATAAGCGGGCTTGGACTCAACACCGCAGCGCGGCGTTTCGTACCGATATTTGTGCAGCAAGCCGATTGGGCTTCGTTGAGGGGCAGCCTCATCTTAACTAGCCTGCTCACAGCCGGGGGAGGGGTGGTCGGCTGTGCGGCATTTCTCGTCGGTGCAGAGAGTCTGAGTTTTGCGATATTCGATAACGCGAGGCTATCTCAAATTCTGACGATTTTAGCATTTGCCGTGCCGTTCTGGTCACTGCAAAAAATTTTCATAGGCCTTGCCGCAGGTTTCAAGTATCCTGGTGTTAAGGTCGTCATGGACGACCTAGTCGTTCCAATGGGTCTCCTCGGCGTGGTCACGGTCGCCATAGTCTTCGACTTGAGAGAACTCGGAATCACCGTCGGCTATGCTTTCGTTTACGTCATCTCGGCCGTTGTCTCTGGAATTACAATCGCCAAAAGAACTGCATGGGTATGGTTCGCGCCGATTGTACCGCGCTATCATGTTCGACGAATCCTTGATTTTAGTTGGCCGCTGATCTTCACCGAGCCGCTGGTCAAGTGCACTGGATTGATCGACATTTTGATCGTCGGCGGGTTCGCGTCTGCCCAGGACGTTGGCACCTATCGTGTTGCTTCCGATTTGGCTGTCATTATTTCATTCGTCTTGATGTGCTTCAGTTTCATGTATCTTCCAGTCATATCGGGATTCGTGGGCGCTCAAGACAGAGTGCAATGGGGCGAGATGAATGCCCGTGTGGCGCATTGGAGCATGCTGCTCAGTTTCCCGATTTTTGCAGTGCTGTTTTTTTTCCCTGAGCACGTGATTTCTATTGTTTACGGAAGCCAGTACGGGCAAGCGGCATCCGTGCTTCGTATATTGGCGGTCGCATATTTCGGCCATACCATCGTTGGTTTTACAGCTGTTAACCTGGTCGCGGCTGGACTGACACGAATTCACTTCGTTATTCTTTGGGGGAGCCTAGCGATCAACATAGTTACGTGCTCTCTGTTGATCCCGCGCCTCGGCATCGTAGGAGCCGCGATAGGCTCTCTGCTGAGCTTATGGGCACTGAATGGATTATCACTCTTGGTGATGTATTGGCGGCTAGGCATTCATCCCTTCAAGATTTCCTATGGTCTGAATCTGGCGGCATTACTCGTCATCGGAACTATGGGTTGGTACTTGTTGCGCATGCGCGAATTTGCGCCGGAAGGAGTTGCACTGGGTCTTTTCATCCTGTTTTGTTTAGCCTCTATGATCGTTCTCTTTCGGCTCGGCGCACTCATTGATGTCGCGGATCGCCACCTTATTCAGACGGTTGTTGCCGACCTAGTTTCAAGGTTTCGAAGCAGGGAACAAACCTACCATGCGTAAACCAGTGCTCAGTGGAGACCGCGTGACAATGCGGTCACCGCTGCAGTTTTGGTCGTATATTCCAGGCTCGTTGTTTGGGCGGGGCGAGGCATCGAAGGCGGTCAGTAAGCTGTTTGTAAAGCGTTACACCGATCAGGTGCTTTTCGAAGAAAGTCTGACCAATTCAGAAGAAGCGTTTAAAATTGCGCAGAGGGCTCGTTTTCTCCGGGTTCCCGAAGTTGTCAGTTACGACAGACAGCGGCTTGTCATCAATTTTGAATACATGGAGAGGTGGCAGACAATCACGAATCTGATCCGCAATTATCACTTCTTGTCCCTCCTCGAGGAGGAAGTGAAACGTATATTTCAATTGGTTGGGCGCGCTCTCGCCGAATACCACTACTTGAGCGGCAAGATTCACGGTGATTTTGATTCAACCAATGTTCTCTTTAAACCGAATGAACCTCGGATTTGCCTCATTGATTTTTCCAGGCCCGATTTCGCGACTAGTTCCGATTATTGTAGAGGGAGCGTCTATCGGGATCTCGCGTTGTTCTTAATTCATCTCCGCGTGAAATACCCGCCACATCAGCTGCATTTCGCATATCGATCAATGAATCGGACGCTGTCCAAGGAGTTTTTGGTCGGCTATTTTGAAGTCTCGGAGACGAAGTATGAATTTGATAAATTACAGGCGGAATTCAGGGCATGCCTGAAAATCGATTATCTCGCCCGCACGTTCATGATTCGATTTCTCTCCGCGAGTACGATTTTCAGCATTGAGGACTTGAGACCATGAGCACCGAGATGCTTGACTATCGCTTCTCACACGCGGGGAATGGTTCATGGAGCGACGGTTACGATGACAAACTGTTTTCCCCAGGCAGTTACGATTTCCATGTGTGGCAGCAAGAGAAGCATCTCATAACACATCTCATTGGAAAGTGGGTTCATTGGCGGGATCGATATCTTGACTTTGCGTGTGGCACCGGGCGAATTCTGACCCATGTGGAGGATCACTTTTCCCTGAGCGTAGGTCTAGATATTTCCTTGACCATGCTAACTCAGGCGCATAGCAAGGTCAAAAACGCTATTCTCGTCTGTGGCGACGCAACTCGCTTTCCGGAGTTGCTCAGCGGTACATTTGATTGTATCACCGCCTGGCGATTTTTTCTGAATGCGCAACCGCAGTTGCGCGAGGAGGCGATGGCATTTCTGGCTAGCAAGCTGAACTCTACCGAATCGGTGTTAATGTTCAACGTTCATGGGAATCGCTACAGTTCCCGGTGGCTTATGGTTGCTGTGAATCATTTGCGTGGTCGGAACAACAACACGATGAGTTATAGCGAGGTCCAAGAACTGATCGAGCGGCACGGCCTAGAGATTGTCGACTGCCATGGTGTAAACTTCTTGGACAAGGCGTTTTTTAATTATATGCCAAGAAAGCTCTGGAGTTTAATCGAAAATGCGTCGTCACGCTTTAACTGTTTGAGAAAGTTTTCCGTATATCTCGTCTTTGTTTGCAGGAAACGAAAGCAATGCATCTGAGCCTCGTGAGTCGAGCATTACGATAAAATCAACCTTCGATGCGACCGACAGGGTTCCGAGCTTTTGCCGTTTTCGTAGGCGCCGTGTTAGCGTCGTTAGCTCTCTACAGTTTTTCTTCCAGGGATCGCACAACTGATTTGGCGCTTCGCGACGGGCCTGGTTTGCGCTGGCTTCCGCGATGAGTTTCTTTTGCTCGGTGCCCGAAGAGGAGGGCGGTGAATCCCTCTTCGAGGATAGCTCTACGTTATACGTGAAACTCACAATCAGCCTCGCGTTGCTGGCCGCGATCCTTTGGCAGCTTGGCGGGCTATACGATGTTATGCGCGCCGTTGCACGCATCGACCCGTGGTACGTATTTTTGGTTCTGTTGGTCAATACGGGTGATCGAGCGTTGATGAGTTACAAGTGGTCTCAGCTACTTCGCTCCAGACACATGCGGCTCCCGTTATTGCGGGCGATGATGATCTACTGTTCATCGATGGTGTGGGGATTGCTGCTTCCGACGACCGTGGGCGCCGACGTCATCAGGGCCGCAAGCGCGTCGCGTTCGGGTTTAGATTCGACGGAGGTGGTTTCATCGATCGTCATCGAGAGGATGATCGGCTTTTTGTCGGCGATCCTGCTGGGATTGCTCGGCTTGCTCTTGCTTTCCTCCGCCGACAGCCTGGACCCGCGACTCGATTTCGCCTGGTTGTTCGGCGGCATCATGTTGGTGGCGAGTGCGGCTGCTTTTGCGCTGTCGTTCAACCAGCGATCCTTCGAGTGTCTGGGCGCTTATTTGCCGGCCCGTGTCCGTGAAGGCCGAGTCCTGCAGCGCTTGCGGCGGTTCCATAGCACCTACAGAGCCTACCAGCGAAACAAGCGCGCATTAGCCATATTTTTCCTGCTCACCTTTGCAGAGCAGTTGCTGCCGATCGTTCATGCCTGGCTGATCGCGGTGGCGCTCGGAGTTGATGTGAGCTTGTTTTACATTGCCGGAGCGCTGCCGCTATCTATTTTGATCTCGCGTATTCCAGTATCGATCGATGGCTTGGGAGTTTTTGAGAGTGTGTTCATTCTGTTGTTGTCGTTTGTCGGCGTGTCGTCTTCCGAGGCGTTTGCGATAGCGTTAGCGGGACGGATCCTCCAAACGGTGTCGTGGTTGCCGTGGTGGCTCGCCCACGCTTTCGCCATAGGAGAGTTAAAGATTCCCCGCACAGCCAAGGGCGCGGGGATCAGAACTCAGGAATGAAACATGAAGATAGCGATCATGATGCGCGCCATGGATCAAGATAGCGGCTTCCGCGCCATCACGGAGCATCTAGTCGAGGCCATGTTGCGGGTGGGGGTGAGCCACTCTTATTTACTACTCTACAGAACCGCCAAATGGTTCGGCCGTTTCGCGACGTTTGGCAATGCGAAAGAAGTCGTCGTGAAGGCGCCGCACAAGATCGTTTGGGACCAAGTGGCGGTGCCTTTTAAAGCCTGGAACGAGGGCGCGGAGGTGATTTTTAACCCCAAGTTTTCCATACCTCTGATCAGTTCCTGTCCTGTCGCCATGGGGCTTCAGGAGCCGGCTTGGTGGGTATGGCCGCAACACTATGAACGATGGAATGTTTGGTATCAAAAGATAATGATGCCTTTATACTGTCGCAAGGCGTCGCACCTCTTCCCAAATTCACAGTTCATATTGCAAGAAAACCAGAAGTATCTCCCGGTTTCGGCGCGAAAATGCACGGTTGTCTATAGCGCTCCCGGAGCACATTTTCGGCCGATCGACGATCGCGCCGCTCTAAAGCAAACGCGTGACCAGCATGCGCTTCCAGAACGATTTATTCTGTGCGTCACGCGCGTGGATCATCCGGGATTGGAGAAGTCAACGTCGTTTCACGGCGGAAAGAACATAGAAACCGCAGTGCGCGCATTTGACCTAATTCGCGATCGCATTCCGCACACGCTGGTCATCGCAGGCCGTCGAGTGCGCGAATATCTGGCGCACGCCGGCTTGAGTGACGGCGACTTAAAGAACGTCCGTATTCTCGGCTTTGTAACGCGCGAGGAAATGGCCAATATTTATAACCTGGCAGAGATCTTCGTCATCCCCTCCTTTTACGAGGGGTGTCCTTCTACGCTGCTGGAAGCGATGGCTTGCGGTCTGCCTGTGGTTAGTTCTGAAACGGGCGCCTGTCCGGATGTGAGCGGCGGGGCGGCGATCCTCGCTAATCCGTATGACCCCGCGGATTTTGCGGAAAAGATCATGCAGCTGCTGGAGAACTCGAACCTGCGGCAGGAGTTCAAGGCAAAGAGCCTGGCGAGAGCGTCGCAGTTCAGCTGGGAAATTTCAGCAAAACTCGTCTTGAAGGCACTGGCGCGGGCGATTGCCTATCGTTCCAAGCTGGTTGATCCGTTGGAATCCGTATCAACATGAGGTCACGGTCTCCTTGGAGACGTTAGCTTCGGACAATCGTCGATAGCACCGATAGAAGAGCAGGAATTTTACGGCATGCGTACCATGGAGCGGGATTGTCCATACGGAGCTTCAGCGCATCACCGGCAGGCGCTCAATCGCGTTTGCCGCAATGTGTCGGAGCTTTTTTTCTGGCTCAGGGACGGTTCCTCATGGTCAGACCGGCTCCGATTGCTGTATTACTGGCTGTCACCGAGATTCGTTGGACACCGCCCCGGACCTCCAGTACCCGTTCGCACCCGGTTTCTTGGATTCCCCATGTATATTCGCTCGGGTTCAGCAGACGTGCGCGTTTTGCGCAACATTTTTAGCCGGGGAGATTACCGCATACCCGGGGAGTTAATAGGCGGCGTCTCCAACATCATCGATCTCGGCGCGTATATCGGCGTGAGCACGGCCTATTTCGCTCAGCGCTACCCTCGGGCGAGGGTCTTAGCGGTTGAACCGGATCCCGACAATTATGCCTGCCTGGTTCGTAATGCCGCAAACCTTGACGCGGACCGTGTGAGAATCGTCAGATCCTGTATATCCAATAAAAAGGGCATGGTCCGGTTCGATACCAGCGGCCTCGGCTGGGCGCGGCACATAGTCGAAGACGGGGGAATCGTGGTGCCATGCCTGACTATCGCCGATCTTTTAGAGCAACACGAAATCGACAGGGCCGATATTTTGAAAATGGATATTGAAGGAGCAGAAAGGTTCGCGTTTGAAATAGCTGATCAATGGCTGAACCGTGTGCGTTGGATCATGATGGAAGTGCACTTTGCATCTCTATCTTTGTCAGAGCTGGTCGCTATGGTATCCCGTCACGGGCGGCAGGTATTTTTTAAGGCGAGCAGCCCCTACCCGCATTGGGCTGAAGTTGTTGGTAGCTCACACTCGCAGGTGGACTCGCGCATCGCCATGCTGGATGTCGTCATCCCCCCCGCCGGAGAGGCGTCACGGCTGCGAAGCGTGCAACCTTACGATCCGTGAGTCAATCGCTCTTGAGCGATTCAGGCGGCGCTGACTCATAAACCCGGATATAAAGCCATCGATGTATCACCGTGCATGGATCATCCTTTTATTGTTGTTTGCGTCATGTAAGTCGCCGGATTCGGTTGTCACGGCTAGGCCGTCTTCTTATCCGCCGAGCCGAAAGATTGCGAACCTGTCCTGGGAACTCGCAACTATGAAAAGAGCAGCTCCCGGTAGTGATATTTGGACTGTGACGTGGGCGGGCGATGGACATCTCTATACCTCCTGGGGCGATGGCGGCGGCTTCGGTGGCGGCGATTGGATCGGTCGTGTGTCAATGGGTGTAGCGCGGATCGAAGGCAATCCGGAGAGCTGGAAGGGCGTCAACATCTGGGGCGGGTTGAACCCGGAATCGCAGGAAAAGCCGTTTGCCGGGAAGGCCCAGGGAATGTTGTCACTGGACGGGGTCCTTTACATGTCGGTAAGCAAGCAGGGCGTCTGGAACGTGAGCAAAATCGCGCGCTCTACGGACTACGGACGAACGTGGACGTCGGGAGGGTGGGATTTCGAATCCCCGTTCGCCAATCCCGCCTTTTTGAATTTCGGAAAGGATTATGAGCGATCTCGTGACAGATACGTCTATTCCTACGCGCGCGACTTGACGAACCCTACAAATGTCATTTTGGCCCGGGTCTCAAAGGGTCAAATTATGGACCGGCAAGCCTATGAGTTCTTCGCTGGGATGGATGCAGAAGCACGGCCCGTCTGGGTATCAGATGTTGCCAAACGGCAACCCGTCTTGAGCGATCCCAACGGCATCGGCTGGGGCGTGCGGGTCGTCTACAATCCGGGCATTAAGCGTTACCTGCTCTCGGTGTTTCACGGGCCGGTCCCGGAGCATGGCGACGGCTCTTGGGGTATTTTCGATGCGCCCGAGCCGTGGGGGCCATGGACGACGGTGGCCTACTACAGGAACTGGATTGACGCGACTCCCAAATTCGGCTTCGAATTTCCTGCCAAATGGATCAGCGATGACGGCAAGGCTTTGTGGATGGTCTTTTCGGGCACCGGCATCTACGATTCGTTCAACCTCGTCAAAGGAACGTTGACACTCCAGTGAAGATCCCGCAAGGGCAGAGGTATGCCGCCTTGGCGATTCTGCTTCTCGGCGTTCTTCCGCTCGATTGAATCTATTCGACCAACCTGGCAGAGCGCACACTCGGGTTATGACATCAGACCGGGAGAAGGCCTTTGCGGCGCCTCCCATTGGAGGAGTTATCATGAAAGTTTCGGTAGTGATTCCCGTTTATAACGAGCAGGAAAATATACCGATACTCTACCGGCAGCTTAAAGCATCGCTCGCTTCGATCGTTGGCGCCTCGGAGATTATCATCGTTGACGACGGCAGCACCGACCGCACGTTTAAAGTTCTGTGCCAGCTCCATAAGCAAGATCCGTCGCTGCTGGTGATTCGCTTCAGCCGCAATTTCGGCCAGACCGCGGCGCTTGCCGCGGGGATCAAGCAAGCGCAAGGCGAAATCATCGTCACGCTTGACGGAGACCTGCAGAACGATCCGGACGATATCCCGCGGATGGTCGCAAAGCTCGAGGAAGGCTATGACCTGGTCAACGGCTGGCGCTGCGATCGACAGGATCCGTTTTTCAGCCGACAGTTGCCGTCGCGTCTTGCCAATTCACTGATCTCTTGCATCACTAAAGTGAAGTTGCATGACTACGGTTGCACGCTGAAGGCGTTCCGCAGCGATGTCGCCAAGTCCATTCACCTGTACGGTGAGCTGCACCGCTTCATCCCCGCGTTGGTGGGCAACCTGGGAACCGCCATCGCGGAAGTGACGGTGAACCACCGGCCGCGTTCCTACGGCAAATCCCACTATGGCTTGGGTCGAACCGTCCGTGTCATGCTGGATTTGGTAACGATCAAGTTTTTTTCGCGCTACGCAACACGCCCGCTGCACATGTTTGGTTTTTTAGGGCTGCTCTGCACGATTTCCGGAGCCGCAATAACGACGTATCTTGGATTGAACCGCATCGTTTTTGGCGAGTCTCTCACCAATCGGCCCATGCTGTTGCTAGGTATCCTCCTGGTGGTGGTTGGAGTACAGTTTGTCACCATGGGACTGCTTGGAGAAATGATGGTCCGGATTTACCATGAGACCCAACAGAAACCGATCTACTGGGTGCGAGAAATCCTCGCGACCAGTGCTTCGGGCAACGGCCGCGTGCAAGGGACATACGTGGAAGCTATGCCCGTCGCTGAAACTCCGCCGTTGGCTTTGCAGAAGATCGAAGCCTAGCGCTGAACGGCAATCCGTATGTCTTACGTCACGAGCGGTCTCAGATCGGCCTCAGCCCTAACAACCCTTGTTAAAGCCTGGCCGTTGGCGTACGGCGTCTTTATCGGCTTAGCTCTTATCATCGGAGTGCCGGTGCGATTCATCGGGCTCAACGCTCTGACCTTGGCCGTTGACGAGTACTATTATGCTCGAGGCGTCGACTTCATTCTGGAGCACGGCGTACCCTTGTTTCCAACCGGAGGCTATTACGTTCATGGTCCGCTGGTACAATATCTGACGGCCGCTTCCGTCGCTATCTTTGGGCCTACCGGGATTGGATACCGTCTGCCTTCCGTCTTTTTTAGCCTTGCCAGTATCTGGCTGTTTTATATTTATGCCCGCCGGTTTCTTGATAAAGTCCCTGCAGGAATGTTGGCTGCGATACTTTTAGTATCGTCGTGGCATATCGAGTTTGCGCGCTTTGCCCGCATGTATTCCGTCCTGCAGTTCCTGGCTTTAGCCTACTTGATTGTTTTCGCAAAAGCATTTTTTGACCGAGACACGCGCTGGACCTATGCGCCCCACGCGGTTGGTCTCCTGCTCGTTCTCTCACAGGAACTGGGATTGCTGCTCTTGCCTTTGCTGTTTGTGCCGTTGTGCCTGAAAGAAATGCGCGGCCAGTTTTCCAACCGGGTTGCAGTGACGACGTATGCGGCCGTTACAATGATGACGGTCGCGGTGTGTGTTTGGTACGGCAAAATTGATTTCAGGAGCATAGGCGTTTCCGATCCTCTCCCACTGGAATACACACCCCCGCTCTCGTCGTCATTCCGGCTTCCTGCCTTTCCGTTTTGGGAAATCAGTGAAACCGCTTTCTGGAACCTGGCATTGTTTTTGGGGCTTTGTGGAGCAATTATCGTTCTCTCATCTATTTGGCGTCGATTCGGCGCCAAGATTCAGGATACGGACGTGATTGCGGTGCTCGTGCTCCTCTGCAGCATTTTTCATTTGTTTACGGTTTCGATCCTATTGGGATTTGTTTTGGTTGCGCGCTACCGGATCCATCGATTCTCAGCGCACCCAGCTCGAATCTACGTTTTTTTGTGTGTAGCGGCGGTAATAAGTCTTTTCTGGGTCGGAGTCGCTTTAACGTCAAGCGACTGGATCGGCTTTGTGACCGAAAGCGATCGACCTTGGCTGAAAGCGTTCCGCCAGGCCTTCTTCGGCTGGCCCGATTTCTATACTCCCGCAGTTGCGCCCTGGCTGAAGGAGTTGCCGATCCTGGGACTCTTGAGCCTGCTCGCGCTAGCCCATCTGTGTTTTTTAAGGGCGCGGGACCCCTTGCTCGTTCTTATACGGCATCCGGCATTTATCGTGGCCTGGATCCTTGTATGTGTAGGGGTTTTCAATTCTATCCACACGAGCACACGCTACTTTTTCTATATCTATCCAGTGATCCTATTGACCATCGCGCTTTCCATACTGGAGCTGTTGCGGACGAGCGTCCGCTTAAAGCCAAGTTTGGGAGACTCCTTCAAACAGTCTGCCGCAATGCTCGGACTCGTGGTCCTGTTCGGCTGCACCGAGGATTTTAACCTGGATCATCTAAGAAACATTTCGAGCGAAAACGTCAGATACCGAACTGGAGAGTTTCGGCGTTACGCGCTCACCTGGTATCCGCGCAGTGACTACGCAACCCCCGCTGGCTTCGTCAACGACTTTGTCAGCCGCAACAGTGAAATCCAAACAATTGTCTTGGGTCAACCGGCGATCTCGTATTATCTCAAGGTTCCTCACGCACTTTACTACGATAGGAGTGGAAAACGGTTTTTTAATGTTAGCAGAGTGGCCGGAACCGTTGATGTGTGGTCGAACCACAGACTGCTCAGCACGGAAGAAGAATTGAGAGATTACACCCTTGATACCGAAAATGTTCTGATGATCCGGTCGGCGTCCCTGGAAGGCTATATGCTAGACCCCGCGAGCACTTGGCCGGCGCGGATTCTCGACACTGCCACTGTTTACAGAGGAATCGACCGGCGCATCGAAGTCGTGCTCGTCAAGCTCTCCAGCCGGTGAACTCCGGAGTTGCGGTTCAAAGCGGCGACGAACCGGCCGCTGCTTACGTGACCGCGTACTCCTCTAGATTCGATTGATCTATTCCGAACGACACGGTCGGCTTATTAAAGTGAACGGCGCCGGAGAGCCTTGCATATGAAAAGAACCTCGATCGAATTGCACATTCCCGTAAAACGCATCAGGTCGCTCTACTTGTTTTTGGTAGGGGTGGATGGTGTCTTGTTGCTAGGCTATTTAGCGCTCAGATTCGGAACTCAAGCTGAGCTTCCCTGGGCGCTAACCGTAATCCGCAATCAATTGAATTTGACCGCCGAGAATGTGGCTGCGGTGTGGTATTCCGGAATGATCTTATTGTTGATCGGCTTGGCGGCGCTTTTGTGCTTTCACGTCGACTCTGAAGTTGAAGCTGAAAACCGATTTCGGAAGATGCTGCGCCCCGGCTGGTTGCTCATTGCGATTACCTTCGCCGGTTTTTCTTTCGATGAGATAGGGTCGATCCACGAACGGTTGGACAAACTATTGCCGCAGGCAGTGTTCGGTTACAGCGGTGGCAGCAGTCATTGGGTCATTGTGCTCGCACCTATCATGGCCGTAATGTTTTTATACTTTTTCTTTTTCTTCTTCAGTCATATGTCGCAATGCAGATGGTCCCAGGTGTTGGCGGTCGCCGGCACTATTTTTTTGGTGTCTGTTCCGTTGCAGGAGTGGGTCGCGACATCGGGCAAGGGCGGGCATTTCCAAGCAGTAATGGAAGAGGCCACCGAAATCATCGGCATGACGCTGATCCTCACGGCGTTCCTCGAATTCGCGATCAAGAGTTCCCGTCTGGCCTTGCGGGGTCGATCGGCTCCGGCTAACGGCCTCACTGGCACAGTTCCAATTACGGCCGATATCACTGCAATCCGGTTGTTCTATTTCTTGGCGACCGTTTCGGCCGTAGCCTCGTTGTTGGTCGCGTGGTACTTCGTGCCTTTGCTCGACGACATGCCTCGGCGTGGAGACCCGAGCGCATGGTATCCGAGCGCGGCGCTATTCATCGCCGGTCTAATCGCATGGGCTACGCCTTTTATCCAATCAGAAAGCGCCGAAACCAAGCCATCCTCGGGTGGAATGTGGTTCGTCCTTGCAACAGCATGCCTGCTGCTGTCGCTCGAAGTGGTATCGGGGATTACTGCGCTCACGGTTGCGCAGGTTGGAAAACTGAGTGGCCCTGCGTTGTCACACCAAGCAGCCAGCGTGTCTGTTACGGCGGTGTCGGTCGTCTTGTGTGTCGTTGCGGCCGGGGTGGTAACAGGTTTGAAACGTGCGGCATGGAACAGAACGTTCGTTTTGATCGGCAGTGTGGTTTGCGTGTTGCTTTTTACAGTCGACTCCTGGAAGGCCAGGGAGGCTATCAAAGTCTTGGCCCCCACTCTCATTTTGATCTCGCTTCTAGAGTCGTTAAGATCTCTATACGATCGTCGGCGAGTGATCGAGCGGGAAACCCCACCGTCCCCAAACTTGAGTGCGATTGTTAGCAAATAACAATCACACTGCCATCCATACTCGCTCGGGCTTCGGCCCGCGCGATGCCACTCCATAACGTTTTCTGCACGACTGCGCGCCAGTTCGCTTGCCCTGCGATTGATACTCTGTGCGTAAAGCGCGGCTGGAGCTGGTCTCGTGAAGTCTGACAGAAATCTTCTCTCAATCCGAAACGAAACCATGACATTAGCCCGAACCGTGACCGATTCTGTTTCGTCCGAGTTCGAAGAGCGGCCGGATCTTGCCGGAGCTGAGCGTGCCGACGGCTTGAACCCGTACGGTAAGTCGAACCTGACGGCAAACCAGCTGCAAGTCTGGCTGGCGCAGAATCTGCTCCCCGAATCACCGGTTTTCAACCTGGCAGTCGCTCTTCACCTGCAGGGCCGGCTCGACGCGGGGCGCTTTCAAGACGCTTTTTCGGTTCTTGTCGCTTGTAGCGATGCGTTGCGGACGACGATCGAACAAATTGACGGGACGCCGATGCAACGGGTCCTGCCGCGTGTCTCTTCCCGGCTGGACGCGGTGGATTGCTCACAGGACCCCGATGCCCAGACTGCGGCGAAAGCGTGGATGGCGGATCGCTGCCGCACTCCGTTGAATTGGCGCGGGCGCCTTTTCGATAGCGCGCTGATCCGCTTGGCCGAAGATCATTTCATCTGGTATTTAAACGCGCACCACCTGATCTGCGACGGCTGGTCTTTCGAACTGATCTACCACAAAATGGCCGATCTCTATCGATGCGCCCGAGAAGGGCAATTGCCGCAGAAAATCGACTTGCCTCCGTTCGCCGATTATCTCGCCTACGAACGGGCTAATCGCCGGTCCGCTCGGTATCGCAAGACCGAAGCGTATTGGAGCGAGTTTCTAGCCGAGGCCGGCGAGACGGTCGGCTTTTACGGCAAGATGCCGTCCACGAAGAACACGCGCGTGCACCGAATCGCCCATGACCTGGGGGCGGAGCGTACCAAGCAACTCAAAGCAGCGGCGAGGGCGCTGGCCGGGGAGACCGGCCCGGCCGCGGTGTTCGACGTTTTCGCGGCGGTCCTCATCGGCTACCTGGGCTGCCTGAACGGCCATGACACCTATACGATCGGCGTGCCGTTCCACAACCGCCGTTCCAAGTCTTCTTTTAGAGAAACCATCGGGTTTTTTTCCGAGGTCCTTCCTGTCCGAGTAACGATTGCTGAAGATGAGACCTTTGCGTCGCTTGCCAAGAAGTTCAACCGCGAGATTCGCCGCACGTTGCGCTATGGGCAGTGTTCCGTAACCAACCCGCTTTTCAAGCGAGTCTACGAAGTGGCGCTGAACTACCACACCCGCTCCTTCTCGGACTTCGCAGGTATCCCGGCGCGGCCCGAATGGATCCATA
Organism: Binatia bacterium; assembly: GCA_050735675.1. Classification (GTDB taxonomy): domain Bacteria; phylum Desulfobacterota; class Binatia; order UBA9968; family UBA9968; genus DP-20. Next base: position 18,158 of record JBOHVN010000251.1, read on the forward strand.
ACGGCCAGGGCGATGAGAGCCTGGTCATGCAAGTCCACGATTTTGATTCCGCGGACAAGCTCGCTGTTGATTTCGATTTGCACGAGGCGGTCTTCGAGGAAAGCGACGGCCAGCGAGTTGTCGCTCATTTTATGCGAGTGTTGGACGCTTTTTTGCGTGACCCGCAAAAGCCTCTGCGCCGCTTGAGCCTGGCATCGGAACAGGAAGCGCACCGCATGCTTGCGCAGGGGAGTCAATCTCCGGCGCAGGTGCCGCAATGGTCTCCGGTTTACGAAGCATTCGAACGCCGCGCCAAAGAACAGCCGGATCACCCAGCGGTTCTGAGCGAGCACGGAAACCTGACTTACGGCGAGCTGAACCGCCGCGCCACTCGCATCTCCAGACTGCTCGAAGCGCGTGGGGTTAGGCCGCGGGCGCGCGTTGTCATCTACCTCACGCGCTCCCCGGATACCCTTGCTGCGATCTTGGGCGTGCTCAAAGCAGGAGCGGCTTACGTGCCGGTTGATCCCCGGTATTCGACCGAATGGCTGCAATTCATTTTGGAAGATACCGGCGCGCCGGTAGTGCTGACGGAGCGAAAGTTGATCGACAGCCCACACGAAAGCAGCGCCGAGGTGATCTACCTGGATGAACTGGCTCGGGAAGATGATCTAGTCGATCACCCGAGCGCCAGTGTTTCAGCCGACGATATTGCCTACGTTATCTACACTTCCGGCTCGACCGGTACTCCGAAGGGCGTCGAAATCACCCACCGTGCGCTGGCGAACTTCGTGGGAGAAGCAGCCCGGGTCTTTGATCTCGAGCCCTCGGACCGGGTTTTGCAGTTCGCCTCGATCAGCTTCGATACTTCCGTAGAAGAAATATTTCCTTGTCTAGTAAGGGGCGCGTCGCTGGTACTCTGCCCCGGACCTGAGTTCGTGCCGGACGCCGCTTTTCTGGAGCAGTGCCGCGCCTGGCAAATCACCGTCCTCGACTTGCCGACGGCGTACTGGCACGAGTTGACCGCGCGCTTATGTACCGAGAGACAGGTGATTCCCGACCCGATCCGGTTGGTCGTGATCGGTGGAGAAAGAGCGATCCCGGAACGAGTCGCGCTGTGGCAGGCATTCGTCACAGGAAACGCGCGTCTGCTTAACACCTACGGCCCGACCGAGGCCACGGTGGCTGCGACCGTCGCCGATCTGACGCACACCCCGGTGCAGTGCGGCGTAGCAGCGGAAGTTGCAATCGGCAGGCCCATCGCCAACGTGCAGGCCTTTGTCCTGGACCGCAATCTCAACCTGGTTCCGGAAGGCGTGCCGGGCGAGCTGTATATCGGCGGGATTGGACTTGCACGGGGTTATCTCGGCCGGCCTGAGCTGACCGCTGAAAAATTCATTCCGAATCCGTTTGACGGGGGCTCGGGCTCGCGGCTCTACCGTACCGGTGATATCGCGCGCTACCGTGAGGACGGTAACCTCGAATTTCTGCGCCGCCGCGACGATCAGGTAAAAATTCGCGGGTTTCGCGTCGAGCTCGACGGAATCGCAGCGGTGCTGAGACAGCACCCGTTGGTGCGTGAGGCCGCGGTACTGCAGGAAGGCGCTTCGAACTCCGGGCGGCTGGTGGCCTACGTCGTGCCTGAAGGGGCCGCGGTACTACATCTGAAAGACATTCAAAATTTTGTCGGATCGCGGCTGCCCGAATATATGGTCCCGGCGGCGCTGGTCCCACTCGAGTCCATGCCGCTGACACCGCGAGGAAAGCTCGGCCGGCGCGCGCTGCACCTTACGCAAAGCCGGCAACCCGAGAATCCCGAGACTCTCACGCCGCCGCAAACGCCGGTGGAAGAGAAGATCGCGCAGCAGTGGCGCGAGCTGTTGTCGCTCGATGCTGTCGGGCGCGACCAGCACTTCTTCGAGTTGGGCGGACACTCTCTGCTTGCGGCTCAGGCGATTGCGCGGATCCGCCGCGAGTTCGGCGTTGAAATTCCGTTACGGGTCATCTTCGAAGCGCCGACGATTGCCCTGCTAGCGGGACGTGTCGAACAGGCTTTGCGGCCAGGCCATGCCCCGGAGGAAGCGGCGCCGGTGCTGCGCGGGGCTTACAATGGCCGTGCGCCGGCATCCGACTCGCAGGTGCGCATCTGGTACATGGATCAAATGGCTCTGGAAAGCAGCGCCTACAATGTCACGGCCGCAATTCGCTTCACCGGGACGCTCGACCGCGCGGTGCTCCGGCAAAGCGTCGACAAGCTGGTCGAACGGCACGAATCACTGCGCACGACGGTCGAGAACGATGCCGGCCAGCCGGTGCAAGTCATCGCTCCGGCGCTGCGGCTGGAATTGCCGGAGATCGATCTCAGCGCCACACCGGAAGAACAAAGGATCGATCTGGCCAGGCAAATTCTCAGAGAAGAGGGGCGGCGGCCGTTCGATCTCAGCCGCGGTCCGCTGCTTCGCCTGTTCCTGCTTCGGCTCGGCGAGCACGATTACGTCTTGCTCCTTTCCATGCACCACCTGATATCGGATCAGTGGTCCCTGGGCGTGATCGCGGGCGAGATAAGCGCCTCGTATAATGCCCACCGCAACTTGACTTCATCGCCGCTCGATTTGCCCGCGGCTCAATACGGCGACTTTGCGATCTGGCAAAACCAGCGGCTTTCGCCGGAGCGGCTAGAAGAGGATCTCGCTTATTGGGAGCGCCAGCTTGCCGGCATGCAGCCGGCGGCGGTCCCGACCGACCGTCCGAGGCCGCCGGTTCAAACCTTCAGGGGCGCACACCAGACACTCGCTTTGTCCAGGAGTCTGCTTGAGAAGCTGAGAAGGTTGGCAGTTGACGAGAACGCAACGCTGTACATGGTTTTCCTCGCCGCATTCAAAATGCTTTTGTCGCGGTACATCGGGCGGGAGGATGTTGTGCTCGGCTCTCCGGTGGCTAACCGTACGCGAGCCGAATGGGAAGGCGTCATCGGTACCTTCATCAACATTGTGGTCCTGCGCAGCGATCTTTCCGGCAATCCCTCGCTGCGCGAGGTCGTCCGGCGCGTGCGCGAGGCCGTTCTCGATGCCTTCACGCATCAGGAAATGCCTTTTCAAAAGCTCGTAGAAGAGCTTGCGCCCGGCCGTGACGCCAGCCGCTCCCCTCTGGTGCAGATCCTGTTCAATTTTCAAAACGCCCCGGTCGGCAACGTCAATTTTGACGGCATTTCATGGGCGCCGTTCGAAATCGACCAATGGTCATCGCAGTTCGATCTGAGTGTCACGGTTGATCCGGAGATCACTTGCAAGGTTTTCCTGTCCTATAACACCGACCTGTACGACGCAGCGACGATCAACAGGCTTCTACAACACTACGGGGAAGTCCTCGACTCGCTCGCGGCGAACACGGATCGATCGCTCGCGAGTCTATCGCTTCTTGTGGCGGGCCCAAAACCGAGAGGTGAGGATAACGAGCTTGCTTATCCCCAGGTGTGTCTCCATGAGTTGTTCGAGGCGCAGGCGGCGCGAACTCCGGATGCGGTTGCGCTGGTGTGCGAGGATCGACAACTCACTTACAGAGAGCTGAATGAACGGGCGAACTCCTTGGCCCGCCGTCTGCGAGCGCTCGGCGTCGGACCAGAGGCTTTAGTCGGAATCTGCGCCGAGCGCTCGCTAGAGCTTGTCGCCGGACTGCTCGCCATTGCGAAAGCCGGCGGCGCGTACGTGCCGATCGACCCGGCCTATCCGAGCGAGCGCATTGCTTTCATCCTGAACGACAGTGCGGTTACAGCTCTGATAACTCAAAGATGTCTACTAGCGCAATTGCCGGAAACGGATCTGCCGGTTCTGTGCCTCGATGAAATGGCTGAAACAGGGCCCGGGCCAGCGGGCAATCTCGAGCCGCTCGCCGGACCGGACAATCTCGCCTACGTGATCTACACATCAGGGTCGACGGGACAACCCAAGGGGGTGCAAATCCCGCATCGGGCGCTGGTGAGCTTTCTCTATTCGATGAAAGAGCGGCTGGGATTGAGCCCCGACGACGTTTTGTTGTCGGTGACCACGATCTCTTTCGATATCGCAGCGCTTGAGCTGTTCTTGCCCTTGATCATCGGTGCGCGTGTCGTGATCGCCTCACGCGAAACCGCCGCCGACGGCAAAGCTCTCGTCACACAGCTCGGCGCATGCGGCGCTTCGGTAATGCAAGCGACACCGACCAGCTGGCGAATGATGATCGAAGCTGGTTGGGAAGGGTCGAGCGACTTTAAGGCGATCTGCGGCGGCGAGAGCCTTCAGCCGGACCTGGCGCGCGAACTCACATCCCGGAGCGGCTCGGTTTGGAACCTCTACGGGCCGACGGAAACCACCGTCTGGTCTTCCATCTGGGCGGTCGAACCCAATTGCGAAAGGACGGTCATCGGCCAGCCGATCCACAACACGCAAGTTCATATACTCGACAGCAACCTGCTGCCGCTGCCTATCGGCGTCGAGGGGGAGATTTACATCGGTGGCGAAGGCCTGGCCCGAGGGTACCTGCATCGGCCGGAGCTCACGGCGGAGAAGTTCGTCCCCGATCCGCTCGGAGCGCCGTCCTCGCGGCTGTACCGGACGGGCGATTGGGGCCGGTGCTTGGCGGATGGAAATATAGAGTTTATCGGGCGCATCGATAATCAGGTAAAAGTGCGCGGCTTTCGCATCGAGCTTGGGGAGGTCGAAGCGGTCTTGTCAGGGCACGAAGATGTGAAACAGGCGGTGATGGTGGTGAGCGAGGACGGCGCCGACAAGCGCCTGGTGGCGTATGTGGTTTTGCACCACGGCGGCGCGGTGACGGAACGGGATCTCGGCAGCTTCGCGAAAGAAAAATTGCCCGGCTGCATGGTGCCGTCGATGTTCGTGTTTTTGGAGAGCCTGCCGCTTACGCCCAACGGAAAAATTGACCGGCGCGCGCTGCCGATGCCCGAGATGAGCCCTCATGCCATCGCGGTCGGGCCACGGGACAGGTTGGAGTTTGAAGTAGCCAATATCTGGAAACGTCTGCTCCGCCTTAGCGCGCTGGGGTTAGAGGATAATTTTTTTGATTTAGGGGGAAATTCGTTGCTGGCGGCGCGCCTGCTCGCGGCGATCGAAAGCAGCTTGGGCAAGCGGATTCGTTTGGGCGACTTCTTTGCGTGCCCAACCGTGGCCCACGTCGTCGAACTTCTGCGGCACGACGGTTATTCACCGCAATGGTCCTCTCTGGTCCCGATTCAGCCGCTGGGCTCAAAGCCGCCGTTCTTCTGGGTTCACGGTCTCGCTACCAACGTCCGTTTGCCGGGCTATTTGGGCGCAGACCAACCGCTTTACGCGTTGGTGCCCCAGTCTCAGGATGGCAAGCGCGCCCTCTACACAGAGATAGAGCAGATGGCGGCACGTTATGTTGAGGAACTTCGCTCTGTGCAACCGGAAGGTCCTTACTTTCTTGGAGGCTATTCGTTCGGTGGTCTCCTGGTATTTGAAGTTGCCCAGCAGCTGCGGAAGCTAGGCCAGCGAGTAGCCTCACTGGCCCTGCTGGATGGCACGGCGCCGGTCAAACACAACGGCAGCGGGGTTGCGACCCTTTCCACTTCATCCAAGTTGTACAGGCACTTTAAACTCCTCCGAGGCTGGGGCGGCTGTATTTATGTCATCAGCAGAATCAGCGCAAAATTTTTGCGCTTGTTCAGGATGAGACGGATCAAGAAAGCGTTCGAGAGGATTGGCTACAAATTTTTCATTTCGATGGGTCGCGGTATCCCGCCGATTTGCCGGTCCACGTATATTGCGGATGTGCACAGGCGGGCGCGACGAAAGTACAGACCACAAACGTATGGGGGACCGGTGGTTTATTTCCAAGCGGAAGGGAATCCCGATGATCCGCTGTCAACCTGGCGCAATCTGTTCGAGGGAGAGTTGGATGTCCATTCAATCCCGGGTAATCACCAGACCATTGCTCAAGAGCCGCAGTTCAAAATTTGGGCAGACAAACTTAGGGATTGCCTGAATAAAACCCAGGCGGATCTCTCGTCTTAGAAACGAATTTTACGATTGACAGCACAGTCTCCCGTTAACCACCAGAGAAAGGCTCGAGCGTTCGGTAGGAGCCTGCAGGGGTCAAGAAAAAAATTAAAATGACGGGAAGCTATAACCAAGCGGCAGCGCTCGGTCAGCAGACGCTGCCCGAGCTGCTTGATCTATGGGCAGAGCGAAGCGCCGACGCTGTCGCGATCGCTGCTCCAGGGCGCTCGCCTCTAAGTTACAGCCGCTTCCGCTTGCATCTGAAGGAGGTCGCGGAAAATCTCGCTCGCCTGGGGATCGGCGGAAATGACCGGGTCGCTCTGGTCGTACCGAATGGGCCCGAAATGGCAGTCGCCTTTGCCGGGGTGGCGTCATTTGCCACGTGTGCTCCGCTCAATCCCGCCTACCAGTTCGACGAATTCGATTTCTATCTCTCCGATCTCAGAGCCGGCGCGCTGATCGTCCAGTCCGGAACCTGCGCTGCGGCGGTCGCAGCCGCGCAGAAGCATTCGATACCGGTTGTCGAACTGATACCCCTGGGGGATTCGCCGGCGGGGGTTTTTTGTCTCAGGGTGGTAAACGGCGCGCCACGGGAGCGCCGGGATGTTCCGAGGGCGCAAGACCACGCGCTGATACTGCACACGTCGGGCACAACCTCTCGCCCGAAAATGGTTGCCTTGACTCATGGCCAGTTGATGGCTTCTGCGGTCAATATCGCGGCGAATTCGCAATTGAGCGATAGGGATCGCTGTCTCAATGTGATGCCTTTGTTTCACATCCACGGTCTGGTAGGTGCGCTGCTCGCTTCCATGAGCGCCGGTGGCAGCGTGGTTTGCACTCCGGGCTTTGATGCGGAGAAGATTCTCGAATGGCTGGAGGAATGTCGCCCGACCTGGTACACGGCCGTTCCCACTATCCAGCAAGCGATACTTTCATCCGCGAAAGCCGATCCGAGCACCATCGAACAGCATTCATTGAGATTCATACGTTCCTGCTCAGCGGCGTTACCCGCCGCGGTTGCGCGAGAGCTGGAAGATGTTTTTCGCGTTCCCGTGATTGAAGCTTACGGCATGACAGAAGCGGCGCATCAGATCGCCAGCAATCCGCTGCCGCCCAAAGAACGTAAAACCGGCTCGGTCGGTTTGCCCGCCGGGACGCAGGTTGCAGTGATGGATGACCGACGCCGTGTTCTACCTCGCGGTGTAACTGGGGAGATTGTGATCCGGGGAGCAACCGTGATCGCCAATTACGCAAACAAAGCCGCGATTCATGAAGAGAATTTCACCAATGGCTGGCTGCGGACGGGCGACCAGGGTTTTCTCGATAAGGACGGATACATTTATTTGACCGGACGGCTGAAAGAGATCATCAATCGCGGCGGCGAGAAGATATCTCCGCTAGAAATCGAAGAGGTCCTGCTGAGCCATCCGGAGATTGCTCAGGCGGCGGCTTTTCGGGTGCCCCATGCGAGTCTTGGCGACGACGCCGGGGCGGCGGTCGTCTTGCGGCACGGCTCGGAACTGACGGAGGCTTTGATCCGTGAGTACCTGCTGGACCGGATCGCCGCATTTAAAGTACCGGGAAAGGTCTTCATCGTAGACGAAATACCGAAGGGCGCGACCGGAAAGGTGAACCGGACCAAACTGGCAGAGCGATTTGCCGGGCATTCCGCCCGCCAGGACGCCGCCCTCAAGAACGATCTGGAAGAAAGGATTGCCGGAATTTACCGCGAAGTTCTCGGCGCTGAAACCATAGGGCCGGCCGACAATTTCTTCGAGCTCGGAGGAGACTCGCTACGCGCAACACAGGTGATCAATCGTGTTCGCGCGCTGTTCAAGGCGAATTTATCGATCGCGACAATCTTTCGCAAACCAACGATCGCGGAACTCGCCATGGAAATCGCGCAAACGCTGTCAAAAGAAGACCTGAAAACTAGCTCGCCAGCGGGAGAGTTTACCACCGGAGGCAGAATCGCCGGTCATTGGCGAAATTGATTGCCTGGCAGCTATGACAGGGGCTAAGCCAAAAGAAAGAACTAAAACTATCCCGGTTGATGGGCATACCTTGGTTGCCCGAAGCCTGAAAAGCCTCGGCGTAACACATGCGTATTGCGTTGCGGGCACGCCTGTCAGGGAGACGTTCGCTTACTGCGCCAAGGTGGGCATCCGTAACATCGGTGTGCGCCATCAACAAGCCGCTGTCCTGATGGCAACGGCGCAAAACTACGTTGCCGGAAAACTGGCTGCGATAGCAATTCTTTCCGCCGGCCCCGCCGTGACGAATGCGGTTACCGGGGTGCTGGTCGCCAGAGACAATGGCTGGCCGGTTGTTGTTTTAGGGGGAAGGCGGCCGCTGAGCATGCAAGGGATGGGATCGTTTCAAGAGTTGGATGCGGTGCCAATCTTTGAGTCGATCACCAAGTGGTCTACGGTTGTCGACGCGGTTGAAAGAATTCCGGAATATCTTGCGCGCGCGTTCCACGTCGCTATGAGCGGCCGTCCAGGCCCGGTTTATCTCGACATGCCGGAGGACGTGCTAACAGGGCTTGCGCGCTGTCATGAGCTTCCATCCACGGAAATCGCCGAGCCTTCCGCTCCCGATCATGAAGCGATCGTCAACGCCGCCGAAGCCCTGTTTGGCGCCGGGCGTCCGGCGTTGATTATCGGCAAGGGAGTCCGCTGGTCAGATGCGTACAAAGAGTTAGCCTGGTTGGTCGACGATCTCGGCATCCCATTTATCGCCTCTCCCATGGGGCGAGGCTATCTGCCCGACGACCATCCGCTCTGTTTCAACGAAGCTCGCGCGCTGCTCCAATCGAAAGCCGATGTTATCGTGCTCGCCGGCGCGAGGCTCGATTGGACTTTTCGTTTCGGCAGTGAGTTTGGTCGGGACGCCAAAATCATCCAGATCGACATTCATGAGCCCGAGATCGGCGTCAACGTGACACCGTACGTTGGGATCGTGGGAGATTTGAAAGCGGTGCTGTGCCAACTTGTCTCCTATATGAAGTTCAACAAGCAGAGCTACAACAAGGAACGGCTCGCCCCGTGGCGCGCTGCTTTAGATGAGGCGCAGAGACGGAAGACCGCGATGCTGGATGAGCTGACGAGATCTAACTCGATACTCATGTCACCTCATCGTATGCTTGGAGAAATCCGCGATTTTCTTCCGCGCGACGCCATCTGCCTGCTCGATGGCAACGTGTTTATGGCCGCGGCCCAGCGGGTGCTGCCCAGCTATCTGCCGGTCTCTCGCTTTACCGCGGGCACGAATGGTTGCATGGGCGTGGGGATTCCATTTGCGATTGGCGCAAAGCTCGCCGAGCCCGAGCGCCTGGTCGTGGCGATTTGCGGCGACACGGCGGTTGCTTTCAACGCGATGGAAATGGAGACCGCCGTGAGACACAAAATTCCCGTTGTGATCATCGTGGTCAACAACGAAGGAAATACAGGCGGCCTGACGCAGAGCATGTTTTATCCACAAGAATTCGAGCGCGTCACTATGTTCCAGCCCGACATCCGCTACGAGCAGATCATGCGCGCGTTTGGCGGCCATGCCGAATTCGTCGAGCATCCTGAACAGTTGAAGCCGGCGCTGCATCGCGCTCTGCTTTCGGGAAAGCCGGCCTGCATTAACGTCAAAGTCGATCCGTTCGCTCCGTATCCGCGCGGCTAGAGATACTCGCTTAACTCAAGCATGTGTGGAATTTTCGGCATCCTGCGGCACAATTCGGAGCGCCTGCTCGATTCGCGCCGTGTCGCAATGTCGGCGGGCCTGCTGCGTCATCGCGGACCCGATCACGAAGGCGTATATGCGGATGAGGGAATCGGATTGGCGCACACGCGGCTTTCACTGCTGGACCTCCACTCACGCAGCAACCAGCCCTGTTGGGACTCCCAGAGACGCTACGGTCTCGTTTACAACGGCGAAATCTATAATTATCGAGAGCTGCGCAAAGAACTTGAAGAGCATGGGCGTCAATTTAAGACCACCAGCGACACGGAAGTTTTGCTGGAGTGCTTGGTTCATCATGGGATTGAGGCAACCCTTCCTAGGCTCGAAGGAATGTTTGCATTCGCTCTCTACGACAGGCACGAGGGCTTGCTGACACTTGCACGGGATCGGTTTGGCATCAAGCCGCTCTACGTTTATGATCAGCAAGAGTCATTCATGTTTGCGTCAGAGATCGAGGCGATGCGTCCATGGCTTGAGTTTGAGCCGGACTTATTATCGATTTCGTCTTACCTGCAGGGCCCTGCCGATCACCGGCAACAAGGGCCGGCAAACGGGTTCCCGTTTTTTAAACACATTAAAATTGTAGCGCCAGGCAGCGTAATTACTGTGCAGCGGGGTCGGCAGGCGCGCTATAGCCGGTTTTTTTCCTTGGGCGAATTTTGGGATGAGGGAGAAGTCGAACGCTTGGCGCGGCTGAAGCCCAGCCAAGTGGCAGACGAAGTCGAGGAGATGCTGCTGAAGAGTATCAAGACGCAGCTCCTGGCGGATGCTCCCGTGGGAGCGTTCTGCAGTGGCGGGATCGATTCTTCAATCATCGTCGCCATGGCTTCCAGGTTCCACAACAATCTGGCGATTTTTCACGCCGACGTGATCGGAGCTACCAGCGAACATGATGCTGCCGCTGCCCTTGCGAAACACTTGAGGCTTGACCTTAAGACAGTCCAGGTTGTCGACCAGGATTCCATCGAGATGATGCCGGAGGTAATGGCACATTACGGTTATCCGTTTACGTTGCACCCAGAGTCCGTCCCCTTCCTCATGGTGTCCAGGTTGGCGCAAAGCCATGGTATCAAGGCAGTCCTCACTGGGGAGGGAGCCGACGAATGTTATATCGGTTATGCATCGACCATATTCGACTTACGAAAATTCATCAGAGGATTGCCGGTGCGGAGCTACCATGCGTTTCCCAAATTGATCAAGCTGCTATGGGGAGGTAATTTTCGCGGCCTGCCGGGCGCGCTCCGGAGTCTTGCTCCTGATGCGCCTAGACCTTTTAAACCCGCGGCTTTGGCGCCGGTGGCTTCGCTGCAATATCGTTTTGAGAGGGAGCTCGAGCACGAGGAGATCTGCGGTCACATTCAACGCTGTACCCATAAACAGGCCGACGACAAGCAAGTGAAATCTCCGGACCTTATGAGTTATCTATTGCGTACTTTGCTGCACCGCAACGATTGTCTTGGCATGGCTGCCAGTATCGAAGCTCGGTTCCCGTTCCTCGATAGCCGTCTTGTGAAGCTGGCGATAAATATGCCGTATCGATGCAAGGTGCGCTTCTCACCGACCGTACTCGAGCGGGAACATTTCTTTTTGCGCGACAAATGGGTGCTTAGAAAAGTCGCGGAGCGATATCTGCCGGCGGCGTTGCCACAAAGAAAAAAGCGGGGATTTCCGATAAACGCTCATGCCCGCATGGAGATTGCGAGTAAGTTTTTCGAAGGTTCGTTTGTTGCCGATTTGTTTGATCTTGACCGGAAAGCCGCACGATATCTGCTGGACCATGCAGGTCGGGAATTAAAAAAGCGCCTTCTCCATCTCGAAGTTTGGGCACATGTGTGCTTGCACGGCGCCCCGCGGAACAAAATTCTTGCAAAACTAAGGAATCACGTCAGGCTGCGGCCGCCCTGTCAGCCGGCTACTGAACAAGCATCGTAGGGCATTTCTACGCTCCTTATCCGCGCGACTGACCCATCCAATTTTTCCAAAAACGGCAAGAGAGCGCCTTTACGGTGTAATTGTGTTTCGGATGAAATCCCAGAGGAGGATCATGCGGCGGCAGGAAGGAGAATGGGCGCCGCTATCCGCTGCCCAGAGGCGGTTATGGATTCTACATCAGTTTGACAAGAGCGACCCCAGTTGGAACCGCCCTCTGGCGGTTCGCCTGACCGGCGAGTTGAATTTTCCGGCGCTGGAGCGAAGCTTGCGCGAGACCGTCAGGCGGCATGAAATTTTGCGCAGCGTTTTTGCGCAAACGGACGGCGAGCCGGTGCAGAGAGCGCAGCCTGCCTCGGATGTCGACTGGGAAGTTCGCGACATCGGAGTCTTGCGCGAAACGGAGCGGTTGGCGGAAGCGAAACGAATCGCCGCAGAGGAGGCGGTGAAGTTGTTCGACCTCCAAAACGGGCCATTATTGCGGGCATTGCTCATTCGCTTGAGCGGCGAAGATCATGTGTTGCTGATTTTAATGCACCATATTGTCTTCGACGGATGGTCCGAAAACATCCTGCTCGACGAGCTCACAATGCTTTATGGGCCGTACAGCGAAGGGGCGACAGAATCGCCGCTGCCCGGACTGGAAATTCAGTACGCCGAGTTCGCGGATTGGCAGAATCGGTGCCTGACCGAAGGCACCCTTCAAGTCCAGTTGAGTTACTGGAGAGAGCAACTGAAGGAATTATCGCCGCTGCTACTCATGACCGATCATCCAAGAACGGCGACGCCGGACCACCGGGCGGGCACGCAGTCCGTAGTACTGCCGCCATCACTTACCGCTCGGCTCAAGGAGTTAAGCCGCCGGCGGCAAGCGACGCTGTTTATGACCCTGTTCACGGCGTTTCATAGTCTGCTCGGTCGTTACACGGGACAGCAGGATTTTGCCATCGGAGTTCCGATCGCCGGCCGAACCGAGATGGAAACGGAACGACTGATCGGTTGTTTCATGAACATTCTGGTGGTTCGTGCCGCGATTGGGGCGAACGACAGCTTCGAGCGGGCGCTTGATCAGGTACGGCGGCCAGCGCTGGAGGCCTACGAGCATCAGGAGGTGCCGTTCGAGAAATTAGTCGAGGAACTGCGTCCCGAGCGCAGCCCCAACCGTTGGCCGCTCTTTCAGGTGATGTTCAATCTGCGCAATATGCCGAGGTCGGAGCTTCGGCGGGCGGGTCGTCTCACCATCGAGCCGTTCTTTTTCGATTCCGGGTTGATCGGAGGCTTGGATCTCAGCGTCGAAGCGGTCGAAAGATCCGATGGGCTGCACTGTAGCTTCAGTTATCCCTGCGCCCTGTTTGAAGCGGAAACCATCCGCCGCATGACCGGACATTTTTACACGCTGCTGGAAGGCATCGCCGGCGAGCCGCAGCAGCCCATGTCGGTCCGGCGCTTGCTGAGCAACCACGAAATCCATCAGCTGCTGGTTGAGTGGAACAGCACCGACAGGGAGTACCCGAGCCAGTGTCTGCACGAGCAGTTTGAAGATCAAGTCCAACGAACGCCGGATGCGGTCGCGGTGATCTGGGGCACCCGGCGGCTCAGTTATCGCGAACTCGACGAGCGCGCGAATCAGGTGGCGCGTTATCTCAGAAAGCGCGGGGCCAAACCGGACGTTCTTGTGGGTCTCTGCCTCCCTCGCGGCGCGGATCTCGTGGTGCTGATATTGGGCGTCTTAAAGGCCGGCGGGGTGTATGTTCCGCTTGACCCCGACTACCCGGAAGCGCGCCTGCAGCTCATGATACGCGGCGCTCCAATGCGCATTCTAATAACTTCGGCGGAGTTGGCGCGGCGCAGAAATCTTTTGAGCATGGCTGCCGCCCCTGATTTATTGATTCTCGACCGCGAGTGGGCCGCCATTGAAAGGGAAAGCTCTCCGAGGCTCGACAATACCGCCGATCCGGAGAACCTGGCCTATGTCATTTTCACTTCGGGCTCGGCCGGTGCTCCTAAGGCGGTTATGGTTCCTCATCGTGGAGTTTGCAACTATTTGATGTGGCGCCACGACTACTTTCCGCTCACGGCCGCCGATCGCGTTTTACAGACCAGTTCTTTCAGCTTCGACGATTCGGTCTGGGAGCTGTTCGAGCCCTTGAGCGTCGGAGCCTCCGTGATTATCCCCGAGGGGGACGAATTTCAGGATCCGTCCCAACTCGTATCGCTGATGGCGAAGCATCGGATTACTGCAGCGTGTTTTGTGCCTTCGCTGCTCGATGCGGTTATCGAAGATCCGGCCTTCGCCGCGTGTCGAGATCTGCGCCGCGTTACTACTGGGGGCGAGACTTTGTCTGCGCAGCTAAGAAACCGCTTTATTGGGCGCTCAGCTTGCCGATTGTACAATGGCTACGGTCCCACCGAAGCCACCATTGCCGCCACGTTCTTCAGTTGTGACGGAGACCTTGCGGAAGCGCCGGTCCCGATAGGCCGGCCGATTGCCAACGCGCAAATCTACATTCTGGACGCCCACCTCTGCCCCGTTCCGGCCGGCCTCCCAGGCGAGATTTATATCGGGGGAGCGGGTGTTTGCAGAGGATATCTGAATAACCCGGAGGATACCGCGGCAAATTTCATCCCGGACCCATTTGCGGGAAAGGCGGATCGCCGGCTGTACAAGACGGGGGATTGGGGTCGTTATCTGTCTGACGGCAGCATCCAATTTCTCGGTCGCCGCGATCACCAGGTTAAGATTCGCGGCTACCGCATCGAACTGGACGAGGTTGAGCGGGCGCTTGCGCGTCATTCCCATGTGCGGCAGGCGGTTGTCACCGTGGCGGAACCTCGCTCGGGCGATAAACGGCTGGTCGCGTATTATGTGGCGCGGAGCCGTTCTGCGGAACGCACAACAAACGAGTTGCGCAGTTTTTTGACGGCGCGCTTGCCTTCCTACATGGTGCCTTCCGCATTCGTGCCTCTGGGGAGTTTGCCGCTTACTCGCAACGGAAAAGTCGATCGCCGAGCGCTCGCCGCGGCCAAGGAGTTGGAGCACGCCTTGTCAAGTGGATACGTGCCGGCGCGCAGCGCGCTTGAGCAGACGCTGGTCGATCTTTGGACCGATCTGCTGGGGCCTTCGCAAATCGGCGTCCGTGACAACTTCTTTGAACAGGGCGGCCACTCGCTGTTGGCGACCCGCCTGATAACCAGGCTGCGCGAAACCTTCGGCGTCGATCTGCAACTTCGCGCAGTTTTCGAGCATCCCACGATCGAAGATTTCGCGCAGTTTTTGCTTCCGCAACTCGATCCCGCAGGAATCAGCTATGCCTTGCGAGACGTCGAAGCGCTTTCGGAAGGGGAGGCGCGGTCCCTTCTCCTGACGCACACGTTGCAGCTGAAAGGTTGAAAAAAAGTACGATGAAAATCGAAAACATGACTTACAGGGTTCGGCCGGCAAGACGCGGCTCCTGGTTGCCGGCGTTGTCTCAACCCTTTGCCGGCGAACTCGGCCGATTCAGATATCCTCTGAGGTTCTCGATCGTCGAGGTTGATGGAGCTGAGATTACCATAGAAGCGACGACGCTTCTTTACACTGCCAATTCGCCGTACCTCGAGCCATTGCAGTTGGTCGAGGTGTTCAGTCCTCGAAGAAAAACCTTCCAAGCGCAGCCCTTTGGTGTCGTGCAGATCATTCCCACAGGGACTCGATGTGAGTTCGGCGGGTTTGCCGGCGATGGGGGTCCCGTTACAAACCTTTTGGCTTCGGCCAGCGACTTTCTGGTAACTCATCCGAACGCCGTCAATGCATCCGAGCTGAATGAAATGGCCGATAACGTGCTGTACGTCGAAGGAAAGAGCCTGGACGATTTCTTATTGGGGCATTTAGGTTTGCTGCCTGTTTTGGCGAACAAAATAGGAACGTTTATCGACCCCACCGGAATTGATTACGTCGATGTCGTCGTCAATACCCTTAACGCCGCTCGCGCCGTCAAAGGAATCGATTGCGGCCTCTATACCGTTCTTGCCGCAGAACTGGGAGTCCAAATAGAGTGGTCAAAAACCGGTTGTGCGGTGGGGACGGTTTTACACCCGGAAGCGATCCTGTCGGCCGCCGCTTTTCTCCTCGAGCAAGGAGTCGATGCCATCGGCGGAGTATCGGTTATTCATGGCGTGACCAATGAGATGTTTGCCCGGCACCTCAAGGGCGAGACACCGAACCCGTCCGGCGGAATTGAGGCCATTATCACGCATTTAATATCCAAGCTCTTCAAAGTTCCGACGGCGCACGCGCCGCTGCCGTATTATGCCAGTCTCAAGGAAAAAGACACGGGCAACCCGCGCGCCTCCGCTGAATTCATTTCGACCCCGCACTATTTTTGCGTCCTCAAAGGCCTCGCAAAAGCTCCGCGGCTGTTTGCTCTTGCGGATCTCAATAATCCCCCGCGGCACTTGCTCACGGTGAACAATATTGGCGCCGTTGTCATGCCGGCCTCGTGCCTCGGCGGCATTCCGGCTTTGGCGGCGGAGTTCAGCAATATCCCGCTGATCGCGGTCCGTGAAAACAACTCCGTTCTCCACGTCACCAACGAGCAGATGGAAATGAGCAACGTGGTCGAGGTCGATTCCTATCTGGAAGCCGCCGGTGTCGTGCTCGCCTTACGTCAGGGAATCTCTTTGGAAAGTCTCCGCCGGCCGTTGCACCCGGCAAGAAAAATTGAACTTCCGCAACGATTCTCGCTGGGTAACGGCGGCCCTGTGCTCAACCGGCCGGATCAACCGTTTTGCGAGTGAGTCTGAAATCATTCGTCGGATGGTCGGTCAAAATGCCGAACGATGAAAATCGTATGGAACTAGTCAATGTTACAGCGTATCGCCAAACTTTCACCGGCAAGGATGAGACGCCGTTGGGGTATCCGTTGGTTGGTCAAGAGATCCTCTTGCTCGATGATCATGGCAAGGAGGTCCCCTTCGGTGAGATCGGCGAGATAGCGATCAGAAGTCGGTATGTATCCCCAGGTTATTGGCGCAGGCCGGAGCTGTAGGGAGATTTTCGAAGAGACAAACAAATCAGCGCCATCTCTCACGAGAAAGCGGTCGTCATGAATGCATCAAGCTACGAGCAGAAAGCGAGAAAATCGGAAAGACACATGGACTTGGATAACCTTACAGACCGGATCGCTAATCTTTCACCGGCCAAGCGAGCACTTCTCGAGATCAAGCTCAAAGAAAAAAACGCTGAGGCGGGAACTAAGCCGATACCGCGCAGGCCGGTAGGCGAGCGAGCGCGGCTTTCATTTGCCCAGGAACGGCTGTGGTTTTTGGACCAGCTCGACCCCCAGAGTCGTGCCTATAATCAGCCCAGGCTGACCCGTTTGAACGGTCCGCTCGATACCGTTGCTTTGCACAAAGCCCTCGACATGATCGTTGCCCGTCACGAAGTGCTCCGGACAACTTTTCATGGAGGCGACGATCATCCCGTCCAAATCATTGGCGAATGTCGCCCGGTAGAGCTTCCCACCATAGACATTTCCTCGTTAACGGGTGAGGACCAGGACACCGAACTTCATGAGACCGTGCTGGAACTGACAGAACGTCGCTTCGATCTTTCGCGAGATTTGATGCTCCGCGGCGCTCTATTGAAGCTTGGCCCCGCGGAGCACGTCTTGCTTTTGGTGACCCATCATATCGCTTCTGACGGCTGGTCGAGTGGGATTTTGTGGCACGAGCTGGTTACGTTGTACGGAGCATTTTCCAACGGTGAGCCGGCCCCGTTACCCGAGCTAAGTATCCAGTATGCCGACTACGCGGTTTGGCAACGGCAGTGGTTACAGGGAGAGGTGCTGGAGACTCAGCTTTCCTACTGGAAGCATCAGCTTTCCGACCTTCCGGTACTTGAGCTGCTCACCGACCGGCCCCGGCCCGCCGTTCAGAGCTATCGCGGGGCGAAGCAGTCTTATCTGTTTTCCAGGGCTCTTTCAGATCAGCTTCAGGGCCTCAGTCGCAAGGAAGGAGTCACTTTCTTCATGACCTTGCTGGCGGCTTTCCAGACGCTGCTCTACCGCTACACGGGACAAGTCGACCTCGCTGTGGGTTCTCCAATCGCAGGACGTGCCCGCCCTGAGATCGAGGGACTGATCGGGTTCTTTGTTAACATGTTGGTGTTAAGAAGCGACCTCTCCGGCAATCCGACTTTTAAGGAATTCCTCACGCGTGTGCGCAAGACGGCTTTCGGCGCCTACCAGCATCAGGATGTGCCGTTCGAAAAGCTGGTGGAAGTGCTTCATCCGGAGCGCGATCTCAGCCGCAGTCCCCTGTTCCAAGTCATGTTCGCATTTCAAAATATACCCCGACAAGTTCGCGACATGCCCGGCCTAACCGTCAGTCCCGTCGAGGTAAAGAACGAAACCGCAAAGTACGATCTCAGTCTGTACATGTGGGATGCGCCCAAAGGGCTGATGGCGAGGTTGGAGTACAATACCGACTTAGTTGACGGCGCATCGATGAGACGGATGCTGGGACATCTTGATACCTTACTTCAAGCGATCGTCGCTGACCCGCAACAACGCATCTCGGATCTCCCGCTGCTCACGGAAGGCGAAAGACATCAGCTGTTGATCGAATGGAACGGCACCGACCGTGAATTTCCGAAGGAGCAGTGTGTTCAACATCTTTTTGAAGCGCAAGTGGGCCGGTCCCCGGATAACATCGCGCTTGTCTATGAGAATCAACAGTTGACGTACCGCGAGCTGAATGCCCGAGCCAATCAATTTGCGCATTATCTTTGGAAGTTGGGTGTGGGTCCCGAAGTTCTCGTTGGCATTTGCATGGATCGATCCTGGGAGATGGTCGTAGCCGTTCTGGGGGTGCTCAAGGCCGGTGGAGCCTACGTTCCTCTCGATCCTTCTTATCCTCGGGACCGCTTGGCTTTTATCTCGGAGGACGCCGGCATCAGTGTTCTAGTGACACAGGAGAAACATGTTAAGGATACTCGCGAGCGTAGCGCGCGAGTCGTCTGTTTTGATTCCGAGTGGAAGGCGATCGCCAATGAGAGCGAGGCCGCTCCTTCGGCGGTTGCGCAGCCGGAGAATCTCGCCTACGTGATTTACACTTCGGGATCAACAGGGCAGCCCAAAGGCGTCCAAGTCCCCCACGGGGCAGTTGTTAACTTTATAAATTCCATGCGCGAACGGCCGGGGTTGACGGGACAGGATATCCTTCTGGCGGTGACCACGTTATCTTTTGATATCGCCGGCCTGGAGCTGTACCTGCCTCTTTCCGTGGGAGCGCGGGTGGTCCTTGCGGCGGCCGATGTGGCAGCGGATGGGCGCCGACTGCTGGATCTGATCGAGCACTGCGGCGCAACGGTCATGCAGGCTACCCCAGCCACCTGGCGCTTACTTTTGGAGGCGGGATGGCGGACCCGCGGGCGCTTAAAGATCCTGTGTGGTGGCGAGGCAGTGTCACGGGATCTCGCTGATCAGTTGCTGGGTAGGGCTTCTTCGGTATGGAACATGTACGGTCCCACCGAGACGACGATCTGGTCGGCGATCCATCGCATCGAGTCGGGCGGGGTGCTTTCCATCGGGCGACCGATCGATAATACCCAAATCTACATATTGGATTCACGCTTCAAACCCGTTCCGCTCGGCGTGCCTGGAGAGCTTTACATCGGCGGCGCCGGCCTTGCGCGGGGCTACAAGAATCGCCCGGAGCTGGTTGCTCAGCAGTTCATACCCAACCCGTTTAGCGAGGATCCCGGGGCTCGCTTGTATAGGACCGGGGACCTGGCTCGCTATCTGGTTGATGGAAGCATCGAATTCCTCGGCCGTATCGATCATCAAGTCAAAATCCGGGGCTTTCGCATTGAATTAGGCGAAATAGAAACGGTCTTGCGCCAGCACCCCGCCATTGCGCACGTCGTTGTCGTCGATAAGGAGTTTTCCGGAGACAAGCGACTCATCGGATATGTTGCCGCGAATGGAGAAGAGGCTCCGACTGAAGGTGAGTTAAAGGATCTCCTGCGCAGGAAGGTGCCGGAGTATATGGTGCCATCGGCGTTTGTGTTTTTGGAAAGCTTGCCACTCACGCCGAATGGCAAACTGGACCGGCGCGCCTTGCCGGCGCCGGACGGGAGGAGGGAAGAGACGAGAAACGGATTGGTGGCGGCGCGCGATCTTGTAGAGCTGGAGTTGGCGCGAATCTGGGGCAAGGTTTTGAACGTAGCGTCGATCAGTATGACGGACAACTTCTTTGATATGGGAGGGCACTCGTTGTTGGCGGTGCGCTTGTTTGCTCAAATCGAGCAGAAGTTTAGTAAGAAGCTACCCCTGGCGACGCTCTTTGAAGCGCCCACAATCGAACAAATGTCAAGGCTTCTGCGGCGAGAAGACTGGAAGCCGTCGTGGTCTTCGCTCGTGCCGATTCAATCGAACGGCTCAAAGCCAGCGTTTTTCTGTGTTCATGCGCACGGTGGAAACGTGCTGAATTTCAACCACCTCGCGCGCCATTTAGGTTCACAGCAGCCGTTTTTCGGGCTGCAAGCGCAGGGGCTGGATGGAAGCCAGTCTAGGCATACGAGCGTTGAACAGATGGCGGCGCACTATCTTGAAGAGATTCGCGAAGTCCAGCCCGTCGGCCCGTATTTGCTAGGGGGGTATTGTTTTGGCGGAAAAGTCGCGTTCGAGATGGCGCACCAACTCCGCGCACAAGGTGAGGAGGTTTCGCTGTTGGCTTTGATTGACGCCCGCGCCCCCGGCTACCGCACGTTGTTGCCTTGGGGACTGAGGAGATTGGCGCAGATCAAAATTCATTGGCGAAACTTCAAAGAGCTTGATGGCACCGACAGGCGCCGTTACGTGCTTGAAAAAGCCAAAATCGCTCAGATGAGATTGGGTAGATTCGTGAAAGCAACAGCAAGAAAGGCTTGTGTTAGCCTTGGTCTTCCGCTTCCTCAAGCGCTGGAAGCTTTTGTAGAGCAAAAGAGGCCGAGGATCGGCCTCTATTGGGCGAAAGCGTATCCCGGTAAATTGACCGTCTTCGCGCCGACTTCATCTCATTCCGGCTATCATCGGTTCGAGTCACACCTGGGTTGGAATAGGCTAGCCGCCGGCGGTTTAGAGATCCACGAGATACCGGGGCAGGTGACCGCTATTATCGCAGAGCCGTATGTCAAGGAACTGGCCGACCAGTTGCGCGCCTGCATCGAAAGGGCAGCGGCAAGCAAAGTCGAGCGGCAGTAGACTGCCAGACTTTTGCCGATGTTTTCCGAAGCCGTATTTGCCAAGAGTCGCCGATGAGCAGCGGCAATTTCGAGTATTCAGGCCGACAAAGCACGATAGCGATCGGGGCGACGTTTACAGCGGAGCCACTTCGTCAGTCGCTGGATTTTTGGACCCGAGAATTGGGCATGGAAGCGGAAACCGTCTTTGCTCCTCCGAATCAACTATTCCAGCAATTGCTGGACCCCACAAGCCTCTTTGCGACCAACCGCCAGGGCACCAACGTCCTACTGGTTCGCTTTGAGGACTGGCAAAAGGGTGATTCGAGAGTTGGGACGGCCGCCGAGAGACCTGATTTCTATCAGACGATTGAGCAGGGCGCGGAAGAACTGATACGAGCTTTGGCCAAGTCGTTAGGACAAACACCGGTTCCTCACCTACTTTGCTTCTGTCCTCCCTCTGAGACGCAGGCTAATGATTCACGGAGCTTGCTATTTTTTAAACGGATTCAAGAATGGGTTTTCTCGGAGCTTAAAGAGACCGGTGACGTCTATGTTATTACCCCTGAGGAGATGGAGACCGCCTATCCAGTAGCAGAATACAATGAGCCTTACGCCGAGCAACTAGCTCAAATCCCATACACTGATCCGTTCTACGCTGCTTTAGGAACTATGATTGCGCGCAAGATTTGGGCCGTGAAGAACGCGCGTTACAAGGTCATCGTCCTTGACTGCGATCAAACCTTATGGTCGGGGGTGTGTGGCGAGGACGGTCCGTTAGGAATACAGGTCGAGCCGGTGAGGCACGCTATCCAAGAGTTCATGGTGCGACAACATGACGCGGGGATGCTGCTGTGCTTATGTAGTAAAAACAATGAAGAGGACGTTTTTAACGTCTTTGATTGCCATCCCGATATGCCTTTGAAGCGTAATCATATTGTCTCTTGGCGTATTAACTGGAAGCCCAAATCCGAGAACATTAAGTCTCTCGCAAAGGAGCTCAACCTGGGGCTGGATAGCTTCATCTTTCTTGATGACGACCCCGTGCAATGTGCCGAGGTGCAAGCCAATTGCCCAGAGGTCCTAACGTTTGAGCTTCCTGGAGATGGAGCGACGATTTTGCGATTGCTCAGGCATAACTGGGCATTTGATCACCACAAGATAACAGACGAGGGCAGGGAGCGAACGGCTCTATATCGGCAAAATTCAGAGCGCGAGCGTTTTCGGGGGCAGGCATTGACGCTTGAGGAGTTTGTAGCGGACCTGGATTTGGACGTTCAAATTTCGCTTTTGGCGGCGCACCAAGTTGCCAGGGTATCGGAACTGACACAGCGGACAACCCAGTTCAATACGACGACAATTAAGGGCTCCGCGGCGGAAATTCAGAAGTTGGTTGAGGATGGCGAAGGTGAATGTCTTACGGTCCGAGTGAAGGATCGTTTTGGGGACTATGGACTAGTCGGGGTTATCATTTTTAGGGTGATCTCCAATTCCTTTTTGGTGGACCGTCTCTTGCTTAGTTGCCGCGCGCTTGGAAGAGGAGTCGAGTATCGGATGCTGGCCAAATTAGGAGATATGGCCAGCGAGCGCGGTTTGGAGCGAATTGATATCCCTTATTCTCAAACGAGCAGGAATTCACCGGCGCTGGATTTTTTGCACGCCATAGGAAAAGACTTCAAAGAACCATCCACGGGCGGATTCTTGTTTAAATTTCCTGTGGGTTTCGCGACTCAGCTTACTTACAATCCAAAGGTTGAGGAGAAAGCCCGTGATGTCTCAACCACGCTCAGGGATTCCGCGCTACCCGTAGAGAAGCATTCGTCAAGCGCTCAAGCCAGAGCAGCCATGTTGAGATGGATTGCTCTGGAGCTGTCCGACCCCGCTCGAATTCATACCTTCGTCTCTCGCCGGACCCGAGCCCGAACCGAGGCGAGCGTGCCGAAAGAGTTTGTCCTGCCTCGCTCGCCCGTGGAAAAACAACTTGCTTACATGATCTCCGAACTTTTGGGTATCGGGCAGGCGGGCATCTACGACAACTTCTTCGAGTTGGGAGGGGATTCCCTCTGGGCCGTCAAGCTTCTTTCCCGGATCCGTGACACTTTTCGAGTGGAACTGACTGTAGCTCAACTGTTCGAGAAGCCCACAATCGATGAGCTATCCGGCCTCGTTATGCACAACCTACAAGCGCAAGTCCAAAGCGTTGTTACAGAAGACATGACCGACGTGGTGGCAGAGATGGAATTGCTGTCCGATGACGAAGCCCGGCAACTGCTCAAGCAGGCAAGCTCCAAATGACGTGAAAGCGTTGGTCGCAATTGCGACGGCAGATTCTGTCGGTCACCATAAAGTCTACCGGAACAATTCAAATCCTTTCTCTTACCAGCTGCTCGGCCTCCGCGCGGATAAGGTGGAAGCCGCAAAACCTATGAGTTCGCTCCCGTCTGGAAGAAAGTTGAGACAGGAGGGACGAATGATGATGGAAGATCAACGGCATGGTTTTCAGGAGCTTCTTGAGTATGCATGGAACCGCTCGCCATTTTACCGGGATTATTATGCAAGCCACGGCATCGACGCGAAAAACTTTCCAGAAATCTCGGTTAGTGACTTACCGCTGCTTCCCAAGAAACTCTTAATCGAAAATTTCGATCAGGCCGTAACCGATCCGCGACTCAAAAGAAGCGAATTGGAACGGTGGTTTGAAGAG
>JBOHVN010000252.1:0-65746 GCA_050735675.1 Binatia bacterium
CATAGGGTTTATAGGCTCGCAAATAAGGCAGCAGATTGGCGACAATGTTCTAGGCGATCGGCACGATCACGTGCGATCAGCCGGTATCTCGATGCGAAAGAGGGGGTCGGAAATCGAATCTTGGAGGAGTTTAGCTGGTCTCAGTGAGCATTTAATCGCTGCGGGTTAATTCCCGGCAGCTTGCCGCGTAATGGTGAATTATTACTCCGTCATTCCCGCATGCTTTTGGCGGGAATCCAGGCGGGTTCGGAACTGGACCCCCGATAAAAACATTCGGGGGTGACGGCCTAGGGACTATTGTCATCGGCCAGCTCTGATACCCGCAGCTTGCTGCGGGGTGCTTCAGTGACACCAGTTAAACTGCCTGACGGCGAGCATCGCTGCGTTATCGATTCGGCGGCTTTAACTGGATATTTTAAGATCTTTGAAGTCGTCAATGACTTGGAAGTCTTGCTGAACTTTATCGATCCGTTCGCCGACCTGCTCGATCCGGTCGTGCGCTAAATTTCCCAAGAACTCGCCGGCGTTGGCCAGGTACTTTATCTTCTGCGGATCGATCTTCATCACTCTGGCCGCGGTCGCGTCGACGGCCACGAGGTCGTCGCCGAAAATCAGCACGCCGCTTCCCTTGGCTTGGCCCTGGAGCGGTCCATTGCCTTCCATCCCGACGATGCCGTCGATGATCGCGAACTGCGGCAGCGGCAGCGAGCTGTTGATGTCTAAGATGCTTCCGTGGATTCCTTGCCAGTGAAGAATATTTTTCGGCCAGCCGTAAACGGTACCAGGAACGACGCCGAACATATTTTTTAACGACAGCGTGACGCCTGCCCAATGGTGGGTTTTCAGCTTCGGCATGGACACGAGCAAGTCGGCGTTGTAGAGATGCTCCGGCAAATACAACTGCCCCAGATTGGTAAAGCTGCTGCGCAGCGGCGTTGGCCGCACGTCGTCGGAATTGAGATCAACGTAGCGAACTCGATGCTCTCTAATCACATCGTATAAGCCCGACGCTGTCAGCAAGTACTCGTTATCGCGGCGATGTCCGGGACCCTCGGCGACGATAACCTGAGCCGCTCCTAGAGTGCGGAACGAATCGATGGCGGCTTCGATGACGGCGGGATGGGTATTGATCACGCCCTTGGGATCGAATTCGACGAGGTTGGGCTTGAGCAGGATTTTTTTCCCTTTGACGTCCAAGTTGCAGAGCTTGACGCCCCTGACGATGATATCTTTGAGCGGCAGTTCATAGCTTTTTGCCGCCAAGACGGCGACGCGTGAAAGGGTTTTTCTACGAAACGCTTCGGGGCGCCAACGGACGGACTGCCGGCAACCGGCGCCAATCGGGTAGAGCGCGCCGAGCGCTGAGTATTTTATGAAATCGCGTCGGTGAAGCATGCGCTAGACCCGAAACGGATTCGTTTTGCCGTTGAGCGCCAAGAGCGCCAGCGCCAGGGTTTTTGTTTCGCCCAAAAATCCAGTCTCCGCAAAACGCTTGTCGATACGCCGCTGCCAGTCACGAGTCTCTTGGCCATAAAGATTCAGACATATCGCCGCCCACGCTAAAGCCAAGCCCGAATTCGCTTCAGCCGCGATTTTGCGCAACGCCTGCAAACTTTCTTGATTCGCCGGTTCGCCGGCGCGGTCTTGCAAGGCGATCAGCGCGACCGCCGTGATGTCCGGGTAAGGCCAGAGCGCATAGTCCAATACTTTGGAGTTGCCGTAATTCCACCCGCCGCCTTTACACATGCGGTCATAGATCATCGCTTCGCCCTGGCGAATTCTCTCATTGATGTTGGTCTCGCCGAGCGCTGACTTGACTTTCTTGAGCGCGAGCAAGGCGTAACTGGTCGGCTCGACCCAGCTAAATGAATTGGGCACCCAAGACCAGCCGATCAAGTCTCTGTTTAACTCGTTAGCCTTACTCTTGCCGGTGAAAAATAAAATCATTTCCGCTAAGATGCCGGGCTTGCTTCCTTCCTGTTGCAAAAGCCAGCGCGCTGCCTCGAGCACCTTTGGTTGATATTCCGGAAATGCGCTGAGCGCGATAATTGCCAAAGCCGTCGTCCAGGAGCCTGTGTTGGTGACGCTATTCAAGCGCAAACCGCCGTCGGGATTCTGGTGTTGAACTAACCAAATGACGCCGCGCAGGACCCTATCCGGCGCCGAACGCTCCCCCAGGGATTGCAACGCGGCAACCGCCAGCGAGGTGGTCTCGGTGTTGCTGCCTTTGCCCGCGGCGGCGCCCCAACCGCCATCGGGATTTTGCAGGCTGACGAGTCCGTCTAACAGTTGGTCGATCATGGCCGGTTCACGATTTGGCTAGTTCGTAATAGGTTTTTAAGACTCGCAAGTTTCCCGCCAACTGAATGCTAGCGACAAAGCTGGGTACTGTCGCGGTATTGGATCACGAGCGCGCGAAGTTGCGGCCCATCTTGTTCCATGATGAGGCAATAATGGACAGTTTTCTCCACCGAGTCGCAGTTTAAAAGCTCCTGCTCGCGGCAAATTCATAGAAAGTGCAGCCGCGCCTGGCCGGTTTGGAGCTTTAGCTCCGCTTCCCGGATTCGCGCCGGGGTGCCGAGATCCTGCCAGAAGCCGTCGAAATAAAAGCCGTAAAGCCGCTCGCCGCCGAGCAGCATGCGCGGGTAGGTGTGTTTGGTGGTGCTGAATTTTTTGATCGTGCCGATATCGTCCATGTGCTCGAAAACTTTCGGATCGAGAATTTGCACGCCGGTAAACATCAGTTTACGCGTGGCGCCGGCCGGCGCGAGCGGCGCTTTGCTGTCAAGAAAGCGACAGATGCGACCGCTGCTATCGATGTCCATGGAGCCGTATTCGTCGGCGCGCTCATCGGCGCGCAGCACCAGCGTCGCCGCCGCATTCATCTTGCCATGGAAGTCGATGAGCGCCGCCAAGTTCAAATCGATCAGCGCGTCGGTATTGATGACGATGAAGGCGCCGTCTTGCAAAAAGGATTTCGCCTTGAGAAGGCCGCCGCCAGTGTCGAGCAACTCCGGTTCTCTTGAATAACTGATCTTGAGGCCGAGGGCTTTGCCGTCGCCCAGGCGGCGCTCGATCTGCGCGCCGAAATGATGCAGGTTGATGATCACCTCGCTGATGTCGTAATGGCGCAGCAGTAACAGCGCGTACTCGATCATGGGTCGCCCGGCGACCGGAACCAATGCTTTGGGCATGCTCTCAGTGGCTGGGCGCAGGCGCGTGCCTTGGCCCGCGGCGAGTACCATGGCCTTCACTGCATGGCCTCGAAATGTTCCTCAAGTATCGGCAAAAGCTTCTTGGTTTGCTCCGTTTGAGCGAAGTTCCGCAGCAAGCGCCGCGCAGTCGGCGGGATGAATTTTTTATAACCCGGTTTGCCCTTGACCAGATCGAGATAAAAAAAGCGCCCGACGACTTTTAAGTCTCTTTGTATCGCCGAAAGCCGGTAGATCTCGAAAAATTCATCCGGCGAGATCGCGCGCCTGTCGAGACCGCTGCGCCTGTTTATGTAATAACGGACCAGGCGCTCTTCGAGGTCCGGCCGAACGATGCTGTCGGTGATACGGTCATTGAGCAGCGAGGCCAAATCATATTGCGGCGGCGCCAGCAGCGCGTCTTGGAAATCGATGACTCGCACCGCGTCCTCGTGGATCAGCAAATTCCAGCTGTGATAATCGCGGTGATTCAGCCAGGCGCTTTGGCGTTCTAAGATGGCGGCGATGAGGCCGAAGTTTTTTCTCAGCGTGTCAATGACTCCACTCTTGATCTTGGCGCCCGGGCGTTTTTCCAAGCCCCACTCGATAAAGTGCTCGAACTCCCAGAGGTAAAGTTTCGCATCGAAACGCTGCTGGAAGGCAAGGCATGAGTCGTCGCGCTCCTGCGTGCCGCGGACTTGCAGATTCAACAGCTCATCGACGGCCTTTTGATACCAAGCCATAACTTCGTCGTCAGCGCACCCTTGCACCCGGTCCCACAGCGCGGTGTCGCCGAGATCTTCGAGCAAGAGAATGCCTTCGCTCACCCAATGGCCGTAAATTGCCGGGACTCTGACGCCGATGCCGGCAAGGAATCGATGCACGTTCAGGAACGGCAATTCGCGCGGGCGTTCTTTGAAAATTGCCAATTCCTCGCTGGAGAGCGGCAAGCCGCTGCCGGCGGCAAGTTCCATGACAATAATCGACTTGGGCGCGCCGTCCCCGCGCAAGCTAGCGCGGTAGTAGCGCCGGCTCGAGGCGTCCCCCGCGAGCGGAGCGAGCGCATGCATCTGGGCGCCGGCGCCGAAGGCAGTGCGTATCCTGTCGCCGATGAGTCGGGTCCACTGGTCGGTCACCGTCGGCTCTGGTTCCTCCTTGGCGTTTGTGCTCTGTTGAAAATGTCGGTGGTGATGGTCATGCGCCGACGACCGCCGGCCGATTAGACTTCTCAGGAGCCGCCGAAACCGATGCTAATTTTGCCGGCCTCGACGATAACGGGTACTTGGCGGCGCCCATTGGCGAGCTTTAACATCCGGGCAAGAGCTTGGTCGTTCTCTAGCACATTCAAATACTCAAACGGGATCTTGCGGCGAGCGTAGGCCTCCCGGGCCGCTGCGGTGTAGGGTCAAAGATCTTTGCCAAAAATTACAGTTTTGTCGTCCATGCGAATTGGACTCGTCACATCGAAAATAAGCGCGCGGCGGTTAAATTGCAAGTGAACCGACCCCTATGTTACTTTCGTAGAAAATTTCCTTCGCTCATTCGAGAACGGAGCCAAATCTGTGTCGATCCGCATCGCCATTGCTCAGATCAACCCCAAGCTTGGGGATCTCACGGCCAACCTCGCGCTCTATGAGGAAAAAATTCGCCACGGAATTGAAGCAAGGGCCGATTTTCTGCTCTTTCCCGAGCTGAGTCTTACCGGTTATTTTCTGCGCGACACGGTGCCGAGCGTGGCGCTGACGATGAAGTCCTCTGAGATCAAGAAGCTTAAGCAGCTCAGCCGCAAGTTGCCGTTTGTCGCCGGGCTGGTGGAAGAAAGCGCCGATCACCGCTTTTTCAATTCGGCGATCTATTTTGAGGACGGCGAAGTCCACCACGTGCACCGCAAAGTTTATTTGCCGACCTACGGCATGTTCGACGAACAACGCTATTTCGCGCGCGGCGACCGCGTGCGTGCCTTCGACTGCAAATTTGGCCGCCTGGCGCTGCTCATCTGCGAGGACTTGTGGCACCCGTCGACAATCTATCTGGCGGCCCTCGACGGCGCGCTGGCCGTGCTCTGCCCTTCGGCGAGCCCGTTGCGGGGGATCGTCGACGGCCAAGTTCAGGACGACACCGCGCGCTATTGGGAGATGATCAACCGGGCCTACGCGGAGACGTACAGCCTGTTCATGATTTACGGCAACCGTTGCGGATTCGAAGACGGCGTCGGCTTTTGGGGCGGCTCGGAAATCGTCGATCCGTTCGGCCAGCGGCTCGCCAAGGCGGGCTATTACGACGAAGAATTTCTTATCGCCGAGGTTCCTTTGGAATCCGTGCGGCGCAAGCGCACCATGTCGCCGCTGTTGCGCGATGAAGATCTCGATCTGACAATCAACGAACTCATGCGTATTCGCGAACGGCCGGCCACGGCAACGGTCGTGCGAGCCTGCAAGGGCGCAAAGCTGCGCGAGGTCAACAAGCCCAAGACCAAACGGCGCAAGCTCTGAGCCCACCCATCCATGATGGAAATTCCTACCAATCCGGCTCTGTTGCGTGAAATTCTCATCGCCTTTATCCGTAATGAAGTACACAAGACCGGGTTAACGAGAGTGGTCGTGGGCCTATCCGGGGGCGTAGACTCCGCGCTGAGCGCGCTGCTCGCGGCGGAGGCGCTTGGCCCGGAAAACGTGTTGGCGTTGTTGATGCCGTACAAGAGCTCCCACCCGGATAGCCAGGCTCACGCGGAGATGATCCTACAGATCACTGGAATCGAATCGTTGTTTGCCGACATTTCGCCGCAAATCGACGCCTACTTCGAGCGCTTCCGGGATGCCGATGCGCGCCGGCGCGGCAACAAGATGGCGCGCGAGCGCATGACGATTCTCTATGATCACTCGGCGCGCTGGAACGGCTTGGTTCTGGGCACCAGCAACAAGACTGAGCTGTTGCTCGGCTATGGCACGATTTACGGCGACATGGCTTCCGCCATCAATCCCCTCGGCGACCTCTACAAGACTCAGGTATGGGCCCTGGCCGAATCGATCGGCGTGCCCGAGGTGATCGTGCGCAAGGAACCCTCCGCGGATCTTTGGGTGGGCCAAACCGACGAAGGCGAGTTGGGTTTTACTTACCGCGAGGTTGATCAGCTGCTTTATTTAATGGTCGATCACCGTTACACCAAGCCGGAGCTGATCACCGCTGGTTTTTCCGAGCGCTTTGTCGACGACGTGGCGCAGCGCATCATGACGTCGCAATTCAAGCGGCGCCTGCCGGTGATCGCCAAAGTTTCGCAACGAACTATCGATCGCGATTTTCGCTACTCCAGGGACTGGGGGAAGTGATCTTCGAAGATCGAGGATCGCAGATGGAGGATCGCTATTTGCGGTTTTTATTCGCCATCCTCCATCCTCCTTCAATAGACTGTGTCGGAAAGCCAAAATCCCATAGGTGTCATGCTGAACGAAGTGAAGCATCTCGCATTTTCAGTCAGTCGCGAAGACGAGATCCTTCGGCTAGCGCCTCAGGATGACATTACGACACAGTCTCTCAAAGGGTCGGGGGGGCGTTAAATGGCGGGAGTCTTATATATCGTCGCCACGCCCATCGGCAATCTCGAAGACATCGGTCTGCGCGCGCTGAGAATTCTAAAAGAAGTCGACCTGATCGCCGCCGAGGATACCCGTCACACGCATCATTTGCTCAACCACTACGGCATCAAAACCGCGCTCACCAGCTATCACGAGCACAACGAGCGGCGCAAAGCCCAACTTTTGGCCGAGCGGCTGCGGCGCGGTGCCAATATCGCGCTGGTAACCGACGCGGGCACGCCGGCGATTTCCGACCCCGGCTACCGGCTGGTGACGGCCGCCATCGACGCCGGCATTTCAGTGACGCCGATTCCGGGTGCGTCGGCAGTAACCGCTGTGGTGGCCGCCAGCGGCCTGCCGCCGGGCCGTTTCGCTTTCGAAGGCTTTTTGCCCGGCAATAAAAAAGAGCGGCGCGCCAGACTGTTGGCATTACAGGATGACCCCCGAACGCTGGTATTTTATGAAGCGCCGCACCGGATCAAGGAAAGTTTAAGCGAAATCCGCGAGATCCTGGGCGACCGCGAGGTCGTTCTGGCGCGCGAGGTGACTAAATTGCACGAAGAATTTCGCCGCGGCTCGGCGAGCGAGCTACTGGCCCAACTCGGGAACGAGGAAGTCAGGGGCGAGATAACCCTGGCGGTAAGGGGATCCTCCGGCGCGGCACCGGTTTCGCCAGCAACGCTGGAAGCCGAGATTAGCCGCCTTCGCGGCACCGGCATGCGCGTCAAAGCGATCGCCGATTTCCTGGGGGAGCAGTACGGCTATTCGAAAAAAGCTATTTATCGTTTAACGCTCGATCTTGACAAGAAACCTTAGCCTTTAAGCTTGTACTCTTCGAGCTTACGGTAAAGCGTGGTGCGGTCGACGCCGAGCAGCTTCGCCGCCTCGCTCTTGTTGCCGCCGGTGTTTTCCAGAACGCGCTCGATATATTCCCGTTCGAGGTCCCTGAGCGTGAAGCTGCGCGCGACCGCCTCGGCGAGGGGCAACTTTTTTAGATCGGCGCCGATCAATTGCGGCGGCAAGTCGGCGATTCCGATCGTCGCACCCTTTCCCAGCAAAACCGCCCGTTCAATGGTGTGTTCCAGTTCGCGCACGTTGCCCGGCCAGCGATGGCAGATCAGCAGCGCGAGCGCTTCTTTATCGATGCCTTTGACTCGGTGTTGGGTCTTGTGCGCGAACTTTCGAATGAAATGCTCGACGAGCAGCGAAATATCTTCGACGCGCTCGCGCAGCGGCGGCAATTCGATGCGAATAACGTTGAGCCGATAGTAGAGATCCCGGCGAAAGCGGTTTTCGTGAATCAAATCTTCGAGGACCCGATTACTCGCCGAGATCAGCCGGACATCGACTTTCTCGCTCTTGTTGGCGCCCAAGGGTCTGACCTCTCGGTCCTCGATGACGCGCAGCAGTTTGGCTTGCAACGTCATGGGGACCTCGCCGATCTCATCGAGGAAGAGCACGCCGCCATGGGCTTCCTGAAAAAGACCCGGCCGATCCTTCTTGGCGTCGGTGAACGCGCCGCGAACATAACCGAACAGCTCGCTCTCGATCAGCGTCTCGGGAATCGCGGCGCAGTTGACGGCGACGAACGGGCCGCTGGAGCGGGCGCTGTTGGCGTAGAGAGCGCGCGCGACCATTTCCTTGCCGGTGCCGCTTTCACCGAGAATGAGCACGTTGGCCGTCAAGTCGCTGATGTGAGCGACGGTTTCGAAGAGCTTTTTCATGCTCGGGCTGCGCCCGATCATGTCGCTGAATCGGTAACGCCGCTGTACTTCGCTGCGCAGTTGGTCGATTTCCTGGCGCAGCTGGCGTTGTTCGAGAGCGCGCTGGACATGGATGAGCAGCTCATCGGAGCGGAACGGCTTGGTGATATAATGAAACGCCCCGGCATGCATCGCCTCGACGGCGCTTTCAATCGTGCCGAACGCGGTGATCAGTAAAATCACGGCGTCACCGTCCACGGCCTTAAGGCGCCGGACGAGCTCAGTCCCTTTCATGCGCGGCATCATGAGATCGGTCATGACGAGGTCATAGTGCCCTTGTCGGTAAATTTCCAAGGCCGAAGGGCCGTCGTAGGCGACTTCGACGTCCCAGCCCTCTTCGAGCAAAAGTTCGGTGAGAAACCGCGACATTTCCCGGTCGTCTTCGACGATCAAAATGCGGCGGTGGTGCGCGGCGGAAGGGCCAGTTGGTGAGTCCATGACCAAGCGCTCAGGAATGAATCTCCGGTTGCAGCGCGGCGTAGGGCAAATCGATAATAAAGCGACAAAATTTTTCAGGCTCGCTTTCCACCCGAATCTCCCCGCCGTGATCTTTGATGATGCCGAAAACGACCGATAACCCCAAGCCGCTGCCCTCGCCGATGTCTTTGGTGGTGAAGAACGGATCAAAGACACGACCGAGGTTCTCAGGAGCAATCCCACCGCCGTCGTCTTCGAAATAAATTCGTACGCCGCGGCGGGCGCCGTTGGCGGAAAGCTTCTTCACCTGAGGAGCGCCAGGCTCGACGCGAATCGTGATCGATCCACCGTGCTTTAGTGAAAAGATCGAATTAGTGTAAAGGTTGATGAAGACCTGTTGGAGCAGCTCTGCATCACCGCGCAGCGGCGGCAAGACTTTCGGCGCTGCTATTTCGACTCGAATGCTTTTCTTCTCGATCTGGTGCTCGACCAAATCCTTCACGCGGTTGAGCAGCGCGGTGATGTCAACCTGGCGAAATACCGGTTCGCGGCGCCGCGAGAAGTCCAGCAGCTGGCGCACGATCGCGGCGATCCGCTCGCTTTGCGAACCGATGATCTGCAGATTATTTTTCATCTCATCGGCGCTGCGCGGCCGGCGCAGCAGGTGCTCGGCGCGGCCGGAGATAATATTGAGCGGCGTACCGATCTCGTGAGCCAGTCCCGCGGCAAGCTGCCCAACCGACGCCAAACGTTCCGAACGGCGCAGCTCCTGTTCCAGTCTGAGTTTCTCACCTTGCTCGGCTATCAAACGCTGATAACTGTTTTGTAGCTCCTCCGACATCAGATTAAATTCGCGTGCCAGAGTGGCGATTTCGTCTTTTCCACCGATGTCGATGCGTTGCTGCCAGTGACCACGGCCGACCTCGCGAACCCGCTCGATCAGTCGATGAATCGGGTGAGCGATGCTGCGCTGCACGATGACCCAGACCAGCACCGAGAGCACCAGCGCCAACGCCGCGCTCGTCCCTAAAATACGATTGCGCCTTTCGGGGATCGAGGCGACCAGCCCGGCGCCGTGGCGCGCCAGCACAAACGCGCCTACCGCTTCGCCCCGGTAGCTGTAAATCGGCTCGATGCGATAATAGATGAAAGTCCTTTGATCGCGGATATAGCCTTCCATCGCCGTCTTATTGCGCAGCACCGGTCGCGGGTCCAGCTCAAGGATGCGCGCCGGATCCATATCCGGGAAGTCGTCCGGAAAATTCAACGAAGATGAGATCGCCACAGGCTGGGCCTCGAGATCATAGATGATTAATGCGTGTATGTTGCCGCGTGGCGCCATGGCTCGCGCAAAATCTTGGGTGGCGGCGATATTCTGATGGTCGGCATAGATGTCTCTTAGCGCCACTCGCACGGCATGAGCGAAGCCGCGCATGCCGACACGGATGCCGCGGATGACGTTTTCCTCGTCTTGTTGGATGCTCAGATAACCATGGACGGTCATCGTTAACGCGACTGTGAGGACGATCAATACAATGATCCTGGTTCCGAGCTTCATGGCTGTAAGCTAGCCCGCAGCAATTTCGAGTCCGGCTCGCCTGGCGCTGAAATAACCGCAATCCTGTTCGACATTCGCGGCGAGCTCGGGTTTTCGCGCCAACATGGCGCGGTCATCGTGTTGCAACTTACCGCGCCGCTGTAGGGATTTGCCCCCGCGCGCTTTATCCAAGCGATTTAATAGCTTGGGTCCGCGACGACACTGTTTTTAATTTTATTGTGTGGCCATTTGCAACAGCGATTTTTTTTGTGCCCAACGACCAACCGCCTAAAGCGCTGATTTCTCTTGGTGCGGCCCATCATTATTTTCTTTGCTCGTTTGGCATCGCGGTTGCTGAGTTACTCATCATCGCAGATCCCAAAAATCGTAAAACACTCATTCTCGGAGAGGAGGTGAAAATAGCATGAAGAAATTGATGATCGGCTTGGCAATGGTTTTTGCGTTTAACCTGATCAGCTCGATCGCGAATCTATCCGCGCCAGTCAGCTTTGCGCAGGAAGAGCCAGCGCCGGAGCCGAAACCTGAAAAACCCGGCGAGTAAGACAATTCTCAATGCTCCCAGGCTGCTTACTGGTGAGAGGAAATATTTCCTCTCACCAGTGGCAGCCCAACCAGCCGCTCCGTTCGCTCACCGTTTGATTGAAAACTGCCGCTCGCTGTTTTGCGCGGCCCGCCACTGCACGTCGATCCGCGTGGCCTTGGCGCCCGGCGGTCCCTGCCAGCACCACGAAATCAGGTCTTCAAGCTGATTCCTTGGGCCCTCAGCGATGGCCTCCACTGAACCGTCGGAGCAATTTCTAACCCAACCTGTAAGACCGAGCTTTTGCGCTTCCTGGAGCATCGAAGCACGATAGTAGACACCTTGGACGCGCCCGCGGATGGTCAAATGCACTCGGGCCATGTCGGCAGAACTGTCCATCATGATTCCTCTTTCATCTAGCCTAGCCGCGGTAGTGCGGCAAGCCAATCGCGCGGATGCGTATCACTTTAAAATATTTGACAAGCGCGGTTTGACTTTTGTAGGCTGGCGCCGTTTCGAGGGGGCCCGGTTACCGAAGAGCGCGCCGAGCGAGTGTTGTGAGACCCGTTTGAGGCCTTGCCCTTTGGCTAAGTCGATCCCGGCAGAATGAGCAATCGTTGATCCAACAAGGAGGGCCAAATGGGAGCAAAGTTATACGTTGGCAACCTTCCCTACAATGTCACCGAGGAGAGGCTCCAGCAACACTTCGCGCAACATGGTTCGGTGATCAGCGCGCGGATCATCACCGACAAGTTCAGCGGCCAGTCCAAGGGCTTCGGCTTCGTCGAGATGAGCTCTGACGCCGAAGCGGAGAAGGCGACCAGCGCGCTCAACGGCACCGACTTCGAGGGCCGCAATATCGTCGTTAGCGAAGCTCGCCCGCAAGCGCCGCGTGAGCCGCGCCCGGGCGGATCCGGCGGTTTTGGCAGCGGCCGTCCGCCGCGGCGCGATCGTTATTGATTACGACGCCAGCAGCTCGAGAAGCTCGGCTTCGCTCAGGACGCGCACTCCCAGCTCCTGGGCCTTTTTGAGCTTGGAGCCCGGATCGCCGCCGGCAACGACATAGGTGGTGTTCCGGCTCACGCTCGAAGCGACTCGCCCGCCGAGTCCTTCGATCCGTTTCTGAGCTTCCGGCCGCGACATGCTCTCCAGGCCGCCGGTAAGAACAAAGCTCGCGCCGCTCAGACTGCCAGTTTTCTTCGCGTCATCTTTTTTAAACGTAATTCCGGCGCGCAATAACTTTTCAATCACCTGGCGATTAGCGTCTTGCGCGAAAAAGCGCGCGATGCTTTTCGCCACCTCGGGGCCGATTTCTCTTACCTCCATCAATTCTTCCGCCGAAGCCTGCTCGATCTTTCTTAAATCGCCAAAATGCTCGGCCAAAAGTTTTGCCGTCGCCTCGCCGACGTGGCGAATGCCTAGCGCAGTTAAAAGGCGCGGCAAGGTCGAGTTTTTGCTGCGCTCCAGGGCGTCGAGGAGATTCTGCGCCGATTTCGCCGCCATCCGCTCCAGGCCGGCCAATTGCTCCTTGGTCAAGCTGTAGAGATCGGCGACGTCGGTGACCATTCCGCGCTCGACCAACTGGTCAACCAGCTTTTCGCCAAGCCCCTCGATGTCCATGGCGCCGCGCGAACCAAAAAAAGCCAAACTCTCCTTGAGCTTTGCCGGGCAGGAGATACCGATACAGCGATAGGCCGCTTCGCCTTCTTCGCGAAACACCTCCGAGCCGCAGACGGGACAGCGCTCGGGCATGACAAACTGTCTTTCCTCGCCCGTGCGCCTTTCCGGCAGAACTTTGACAACGTAGGGAATGACGTCGCCGGCGCGCTCGACAACGACGTAATCGCCGATCCGAATGTCTTTGCGGGCGATTTCGTCCATGTTGTGCAGCGACGCGGCTTTGACGATGACGCCGCCGATGGCCACCGGTTCAAGACTCGCGCCCGGCGTCAATGTGCCGGTCCGGCCGACTTGCGGCTGGATATCGAGTATGCGCGTGACGGCCTGACGTGCCTTAAATTTGTAGGCGATTGCCCAGCGCGGCGAGCGCGCAATTTGGCCGAGACGCTGCTGCAGTTCCGTGCTGTTTACTTTCACGACCAGACCGTCGATTTCGTACGGCAGTTCGTCCCGTTGGGCTTCCATTTCGTCGCGGTACTGGAAAACTTCTGGCAATCCCGCGCACACGCGCCCGAGCGGCACGGGCTTCAAGCCCCACTGTTGAATCGCCTCGCGGAATGCCACGTGGCTGATGAAACTCGCCCCTTCGGCGTTGCCGTAACCGTGACAGAAAATATCCAACTGGCGCTTAGCCGTTATCGCCGAGTCAAGCTGCTTGAGCGAACCTGCGGCAGCGTTGCGCGGGTTGGCGAAAACCGGCCGCCCTTCTTCCTCACGCTCGCGGTTCATTTGCTGGAAAGCCTTGCGCGAAAGAAAGACTTCACCGCGCACCTCGAGCCGGCGCGGCGGCGAACTTGAGCCGGTGCGCAGTGTCAATGGGATCGAACGAATCGTTTTAAGATTATGGGTAATATCTTCACCGTTGATGCCATCGCCGCGGGTCGAGCCCACCGTGAATCTGGCGTCGATATAAACCAGCTCAACGGCCAGCCCATCGATCTTCGGTTCGACGGCGTACTCGAGCGTTCCGCTATGCTTGAGGAAGCGCTGGATTCTCACTTCAAACTCCTGGAGCTCTTCGGGGTGCATGGCATTGTTGAGGGACAACATCGGCAGCGAATGCCGCACGGTGGAGAATTTTTCCAGCGGCGGCCCGCCGATCTTTTGCGTCGGCGAGTCGGGCGTCGCCAACTCGGGGTGTTCATGCTCCAACTCGACCAGCCGGCGAAACAGGCGGTCGTAGTCGGCGTCGCTAATCAGCGGGTTGTCGAGCACATGATACTGATGATTGTGCGTCTCGATTTCGCGGCGCAGCTTAAGAACTTCTTCCCGGACGCTGTCGTGGGATGGGGTCGCCATAAAATTGCCTGAGTTTTCGGTGCAGCAGCAGTGTTCGTGGCAAACTTCGCAAAGAAAATAACATAGTTATCTCGCTGAATGAAGCTAACCTGACATCGCGTTGACCCCCTCTACCTGTTATGTTAACCCTTCAACTAATGGCCACGCGCTCATTTCGGGCGACTCTCTTCTTGCTGCTCCTGTGCGGCTGCGCGACGGCAGTTCCCGAGCCCAAACGACCTCCGGATGGCTTGAACTTGGACTTGACGCCGGAAGCAGCGCCATTTCGAAACCAGCCCAAGATTGAAATCCCTGCCGAAGCGGCGGTGATCCATCACTTCTTAAAGGGCCAGCTTCTGCTGGGCGAGGGCGATTTCGACGCGGCATTGAAGGAATTTGAAGGCGCTTCCAAGGCGAATCCTGACGATGCATTCCTGCATTTCCGGTTGGCATCGCTGTACCTGCGCAAAGGCGATTTAAAGAAAGCGCTGGTAGAGGCCGAGGCGGCGGTCAAGCTCGATCCCAAGGGCGTCGATAATCACCTGCTCCTGGCCGGCCTTTATTCCTCGCTCGGCGAGAATCAAAAAGGGCTCGGCGAATACGACGAGGTCCTGAAACTCGATCCGAAAAACCAAGAAGCGCTGCTCTATCTGGGCGCGCTTTACTTGCAGGTCGAGGACTTGCCGCGCGCCAGTCAGCGGCTGGAGGAACTACTTAAGCTCAACCCCAATTCCACCTTGGGGCACTACTATCTCGGTCGCGTGCGCGCCAAGAGCAAGCTCTATCTGGCCGCCGAGCAGAGCTATCGCAAGGCCCTGGAGTTGAATCCCAAGTCCGAAGCGGTCTTGATGGATTTGGCGCTGGTCTACGAGCTGGAAGGCAAGACCGAGGAAGCGATTCAAACTTACCAGCGTTTGCTCCAAGTCAACGCGCAAAATGTCTGGGCGCGACGCCGGTTGGGCGAGATCTACGTCGGCCAGAACAAGCTTGACGAAGCCATGCGCCAGTTCGAGTCGCTGCAAGGTTCGGAAGTCGACCCGCGCGAGACGCGGATCAAGATCGGCCTCATTTCCTTCGAAAAGGGCGATTTCGAGCGCGCGGCGACCGAATTCAATCTGGTCCTGGCCGGTGATCCCGAGAACGATCGCGCGCGCTACTACCTGGGCGCCACTTACATCGAAATGAAGGCTGACGATAAAGCGCTCGAGACATTCGAACGCGTGGCCGAAAAAAGCGAGCTTTACGTCGATGCCCGGGTGCAAGCCGCCTATCTCTACGACCGCAAAGAGCAAACCCAAAGGGCCATCGAAGTGCTCCAACCGGCGCTGAAAAAGCGCAACGATCGCAAAGAAATTTATGCGTTCTTAAGTTCCCTTTACCGCAAGTCCAAGGAATATCCCAAGGCGATCCAGGCCATGGAGCGGGTGGTGACTCTGGATCCGAAAAGCGATGAAGCTTACTTTCAGCTCGGCGCGCTCCATGACGAGAACAAGAACAAAGAGAAATCGGTCGCGAGCATGAAGAAAGCCATCGAGCTCAATCCGAGAAATGCCGCGGCGCTCAATTATCTCGGCTATACCTGGGCCGAAATGGGTGTGCAGCTTGAAGAAGCGGAAGATTTGATCCTGCGCGCGCTCAAGATTCAACCCAACGACGGGTTCTACATCGACAGCCTGGGCTGGGTTTATTATCAAAAAGGCGATTATGTCAGAGCCATCGAACAGCTCGAGCGGGCGGTCGAGATCACCGTCGACGATCCGACGATCATCGAGCACCTCGCCGACGCCTACGAAAAGATCGGCAAGACGGACCGGGCGCTGGTGCGCTACCGCGAATCGCTCAAGCGCTCCAAAGAAAGCGACCAGATCAAGCGCATTCGTGAAAAAATCCAGCGCCTGGAGAAAAAGATTTGATTCGGTTCTCCGGGCGTGCCGCAGTTGCCTCGCTTCAGCCGTTAACTCTCTTTGTACTTGCAGCGCTTGTTTTGGGACTGCTCGGTTGTACGACCGTCGCGCCGCCGCCTGCGCCAAAATTGCCCGCGCCGCAGTGGGATTCGAGTCAGCTGATCGAGTCGATCAAGCAACGCAACGAAAACTTTCGCTCGCTGCGCGCGCTGGCGCAGGTCGATTACACCGGGCCGGAAGGCAAGCAAGGTTTTCAGGAAGCGGTCATCGTGCAGCGGCCCGACCGTTTGCGTCTGGAAACGCTGACTTTTTTAGGCACGATACTTATCGTGACGGCGAATGACAAAGAAATTATCGGCTATCATCCGCGCGAAGGCGTGTTCGTGCGCGGCCGGGCGACGAAAGAAAACTTGCAGCGCTATACGCAGATTCCATTGGAACTCGAAGAGATTACCATGTTGCTGATGGGCTTGCCGCCCGTGGAAGCGTCCGCGCCGTGGAAGCAGGAGGGCAACACGCTGATATTTTCGTCGAACGGCCTCGCCCGGGACGTAGTGGCGTTCGACTACCAGCAACCGGTGCCGGCCCGATGGCAGCGCTTCAATGACAGCGGCGACGTGCAGTTGACCGCCCATTTCAGTGATTACGTTGGCACTCCGGCCGGGCTGTTTCCGACGAGGATTGTATTCGAGTCCAACACGCAAAAGAAAAAACTCGAAATTCGTTACAAAGACCCGGAGCTCAACGCCACGATCACGTCCGATCTTTTCTCCCAGCAAAAACCGGCGCACGCCCAGGAAGTGCCGATCGGGGCGATTGGCAGTTAGCTGATGTTGCGCAGGAGTTGGCGAACGCTGCTAGCGTTACTGCTGCTGGTCGGGTGCGGCGACCAGACCGAGGTCATGATCGGCGAGGCGCAGACGGCGGCGAACACAAAAGTTTCCGGCCCGCCCGTGACCGGCGACTGGCTGGTTCTTCACGCGCTCAGCGATCCGGAACAGCTCAATCCGTTGACGTCCAGCGACGCAGGTTCGAGCGAAGTGCTGGGTTACATTTTTGAAGCTCTTTTGACCCGGGATCCGCGCACGCTGGCATTTAAACCGCTGATCGCCGAGGCTCGCCCCGAGATCTCTCAAGACAAGCTCACCTATACATTCAAGATCCGTAAAGACGCCAAGTTCCAGGACGGCCGTCCGATCACCGGCGAGGACGTTCTGTTCAGCGTGAAGGCGATTAAATGTCCTTTCGTCAATGCGCCGTTTTTGCGGGTCTACTACAATTCGCTCATCGATGCCCAGCTCGTCGACCCTTACACGATTCGCTTTGTGATCACGGAACCCTACTTTTTAAATGAAAGTGTCCTCGGCGGCATTGCCGTCCTGCCGCGTCATTATTACGACCCCGACAACCTGCTGGCGCGGGTGAGCGTGCGCGATCTCACGCAAGACCCCGCTAAGTTGCCCGACGCGGTCAAGCGATTCGGCGAGCAGTTTAATCGCAATTATAGTCGCGACCCCCTGGGCAGCGGGCCTTACAAGTTCAACGTGTGGAAGACCGGCCGGGAAGTCGAGCTGGCGCGCGATCCGGACTACTGGGGCAACGGCAAGGCGGGCATCGACCAGCCTTACTTAGACCGTCTCAAGTTTCGCGTCATCAACAATTTCGATGCGGCGTTGATCCGGCTAAAGAGCGGCAGCCTCGACTACATGGAAGTCTTACAACCGGTGCAACATGTGCGTGGCACCAATAGTCAGCGATTCAAACGGGAGTTTAGAAAATACGAATACTACGCGCCGACGTACACGTATATTGGCTGGAATAACGCTCAGCCGATCTTTCGCGACAAGAGAGTTCGCCAGGCGATGACGCATCTTACCGACCGCAAACAGATTGTTAAAAGCGTGCTGTTCGGTCTCGGTGAAGTGGTCGATAGCCACATTTATCTATTCCGCCCCGAGTACGACAAGACGCTGAAGAGTTACCCTTTCGATCCGCAAAAGGCGCTGGCGTTGCTGCACGAAGCGGGCTGGCAGGACACGGACGGCGACGGCGTGCTCGACAAGGTCATCGACGGCAACAGAGTTCCACTGCGCTTTGAGATCAAGATCAACTCCGGCAACGCCGTGCGCAAAAGCGTCGCTCTGGTGCTTCTGGACGAACTTAGGAAGCACGGCATCGCGGCCAGCGTGCGCGAGTTGGACTGGACGATATTTCTCAACGACGTGAAGAATCACCATTTCGATGCGGTCGTGCTCGGTTGGCAGATGTCGACGACCGAGCCTGACGCTTACCAGGTGTGGCACTCGTCTCAAGCGGCGAATAAGGGTTCCAACGCGATCAGTTATAAGAACGCCCGCGTGGACGCGATTTTGGAGCAGTACCG
This sequence comes from Binatia bacterium, assembly GCA_050735675.1. GTDB lineage: Bacteria > Desulfobacterota > Binatia > UBA9968 > UBA9968 > DP-20. The sequence goes on from JBOHVN010000252.1 coordinate 18,267, forward strand.
GCGCGAATTCGATGAACAAAAGAGAATTCAGCTCTATAAGGAATTTCAGCAGATCCTGCACGACGAACAGCCCTACACTTTTCTGTACGTCAGCAAGCGTGTATCCGCGGTACACCACCGTTTTCAGAACGTCGAAGTTTTTCCCGACGGTTTGCGCCCGATCGACTGGTGGGTTCCGGCCTCGCTGCAAAAGTACGCCAGCACTATCACTGCCCGTTAGAAATAGTTTATGACCGCCTACTTAGTTCGGCGATTGCTGCTTATGATTCCGACTTTCATCGGCATCACGCTGATCGCATTCTTGATCATGCGCCTGGCGCCGGGTGACCCGGCTGAGCTGCGCGCCGCCGGCGGTCTTGGCGCCGCCGCCGGCGGTGGTATCTCCGTTGAAAAGCGCGGTGCCGTGGACGAAGCGATGGCCCAGTGGCGCTCCCAGTACGGTCTCGATAAACCGCTCCATGTGCAGTATGCCGTGTGGCTGAAAAATCTCGCGACCTTAAGCTTTGGTGACTCGTTCAAAGACAATCAGCCGGTTTGGAACAAGATCGCCGAACGCCTGCCGGTAACCGTCACGCTGAATGTTTGGTCGATCCTCGTGGTGTATCTGGTTGCTATTCCCTTGGGAATTTATTCCGCGACCCGTTCCGGTGCCTTCGGCGATCGCATGACGACTCTGGCGGTGTTTGTGCTTTTTGCCGTGCCGTTGGTGTGGGCGGCGACCATGGCGCTGGTGTTCCTCTGCGGCGGTGATTTTTATTATCTGTTTCCGCCCGGCGGCCTGGAGTCCCTGGATTATTCCCAGGATTGGTCCTTCTGGCAAAAATTTGCCGATCACGCCTGGCACCTGTTCCTGCCGGTAGTCTTGCTCTCCTACGACGGCTTCGCCGTTTTGTCGCGCTATATGCGTTCGAGCATGCTCGAAGTCTTGAGCCAAGACTACGTTCAAGTGGCGCGCGCCAAAGGGCTTCAAGAAAAAAAGGTTATCTTGAAGCATGTGCTGCGCAATTCGTTGATTCCGCAGATCACGATTTTGGCGTCGATCCTGCCGGGTTTGATCGGCGGCAGCATTATTATCGAAACGATTTTTTCCATTCCCGGATTGGGACAGCTGGGATACGAGTCGGTTCTGGCGCGCGATTATCCGACGGTGCTGGCGCTGTTGACCGTCAGCGCCGTGCTCACTCTGATCGGCATTCTCATCTCGGATATTCTGCTGTCGATCGTCGATCCAAGAATTGCCTTTGGACGCCGCCTGCAATGAGATCGAATCCAACTGAAGCCGCATCTTTCAAGACGATCGATTCGCAAGGCTCCTCGGGTACCATCGAGGCCGGCGGTGGGCTGTGGTCCGATGTTTGGAAACGCTTCAAGCGCAATCCCATCGCGCTCGCGGGCTTCTACGTCGTCTGTTTATTGGCGTTCATCGCGCTCTTCGCCGATTTTATCGCCAACGATAAACCTTATTATCTCGATTATCGCGGCAAAATCTATTTTCCAATCATTCGCAGCTACATCGTCGACGCCGATCTCGGCCGGTGGCCGGCCGAGCTATTGAACATCGATTTCAAAAAGCTCGAAGGCGCCAAAGCGGTTTTCCCGCCGATCCCGTACCGGGCCACCAGCATTAACTTGCTTGAACCGCTCGAATCTCCTTCGGTACGGCACTGGTTCGGCACCGACAAATTAGGCCGTGACGTTATGGCCGGCATGGTTCACGGGTCGAGAATTTCTCTTTCCATCGGCTTCGTGGCAGTTGGCATCGCTGTGATCATTGGCGTCATTCTCGGCGCCGTTGCCGGTTATTTCGGCTCCTGGGCGGATCTGGTGATCTCGCGGTTGTTTGAAATCATGCTATCCATACCGACTTTTTTTCTCTTGATCACCGTCGCCGCGCTCTTGCCGCCCAGTATCTTTTTAACCATGGCGATCATTGGCATGACCAGTTGGGTCGGAATCGCGCGCTTCACGCGCAATGAATTTCTCCGGATACGAAATCAGGACTACGTCACGTCGGCAATCGCTCTCGGAGTTACCGATCGAAAGGTCATGTTCCGGCATATCTTGCCGAATGCTTTGGCTCCGGTCATCGTTTCCGTCGTCCTCGGTATCGCCGGAGCGATTCTTGTCGAATCGAGTTTGAGCTTTCTCGGCATCGGCGTGCCCGCTCAACTGGTCACCTGGGGTTCCATCCTGCGCGAAGCCAGCAGCACCACTTTTGCCTGGTGGCTGGCGGTGTTTCCGGGCTTCGCCATCTTCATGACCGTGCTCGCCTATTACCTCGTCGGCGAAGGGCTGCGTGAAGTGCTCGACCCGCGGCTGCGGGGCTTGCGTTAATCACGTCGTTTCTGTTAAGCCCGTCCAAGCTTTGCCGGTTGGCCCAGTAGAATTTACGATCAAACGTTCAAGTAACGTCGCGCGGTTGTAATAGGAGAAATCGAGATGGCGGAAAAGACTCTCGAAGAAATTAAAGCCGACATCCTCCATCGCGCCGGGCGCATTAATCCGTTCGAAAGAGTGAAGAAGGAAGATGTCGAGCAGGTCATTAAGAATCTGACCAGCCTCGACGGCGATTTGTGGGGACGAGAGTGGGGTAATGTCGGGGTGAAATATGAAGCGCTCGCCGAGGAGCAGGAAAAGCAGGGAAAAAAGCCAGGCGCCGGCGAGAATTATTATTTGGCCTACGAATATTACCGAATCGGACGTTATCCCGTGCCGAGCAGTCCGGAAAAGATGAATTGCTACAAAGGCGCGCTGCGCTCATTTCTCAAGGCAGCGCCGTATATGGAGCCGCCGCTGGAGCGCATCGAGATTCCCTTCGAAGGAAAGAAAGTCGTCGGCTACTTGCAGGTTCCGAAAGGCGTCAGTCGCCCGGCTGTGGTGATGCATTGGGGCGGTGTCGATGGTTGGAAAGAGGACCGCCGCACGAACAACGACGTGTTGCTCAAGATGGGTTTCGCCTGTTTTACCATCGACATGCCGGGAGCGGGAGAAAATCCATGCCTGGGCAGCGACCTGCGCGCTGAGCGGACTTTCTCCGCTGCGATGGATTATCTGGAGACGCGGCAGGATATCGACGGCAAGCGGATCGCCTGCATGGGCGGCAGCTTCGGCGGTTACTGGGCTGCGAAACTGGCGCACACCGAACCGCAACGGCTGCGCGGCGCGGTCAACTGGGGCGCGGGCGTGCATCGAACGTTTCAAGAGGAATGGCTGCGCCCGGCGCTGACAGTGACAGCATCGCAGTATTTGATGGGACCGGCGAGCTTGCTCGACGCGCGCTCTTACATTTTCGGCGTGAAAACCCTCGAGGAGACGCTCAAGATCGCGCCGACTTTATCATTGGTCACGCAAGGCTTGATCGACCAGCCGTGCGCGCCGCTGCTTTGCATCAACGGCAAAGAAGACGATCAACATCCCATCAGCGATCTCTATTTGCTGGCGGAGCACGGCAGCCCGAAAGACTTGCGGATCCTGCCCGGCGCCGGCCATATGGGCAGACGAAAGGGCCAGTCCAATGATGATGTCGTGGAGATTGTGACAAATTGGCTCAAAGACAAACTTGCTTGAAGGGAATGAAGAGAAATGGCACGTATCGCAACCATCGATAAGAAAGAAGACCTGGCTTCGGAAGATCGGAATGTTTACGACGCGATCGCGCAGAGCCGCGGCGCCGTGGGCGGGCCCTGGCGCGCCTTGTTATACAGCCCCGAGCTGGCGCAGCGCACCATGCACCTCGGCAGTTACGTCCGCTTTGAATCGACTTTGGATCACAAGCTCGTCGAATTCGCCGCGTTGGTATCCGCGCGCGAGCTCGACTGCAAACACGAGTGGGCGGCGCATGTCAATCATGCGCAGAAGGCCGGCATCTCCAGGGAAACCATTCGCGCCGTTTACGAAAAGAAAGGCGTGGAAACCTTTTCCGCCGAAGATGCGCAGATCGTGAGCTTCGTGCGCGAGATGATTCACGCCCACCGCGTCAGCGAGGCGACATTCCAAGCGGTCTATGGCCGCCTCGGCGAGAAGAAGATGGTCGAGCTCACCGCGACGATTGGCTACTACGCCATGCTCGCTTGCACGCTCAATACCTTCGACGTTTACACGGTCACGCCGCCGGAAGACTTGAAGATCTGAGTCGCCGCGCGCTCGTGGAGTCTCGATTCGTGCCGAATTGCCGCTTGGTTGCAGCGAACACTGCCACCTCGAAGTTTTTATCGGTGTCCACCGAGAGTTTTGCCCGGATTCCCCCCGAAGAGAATCATGATCTTACGCTCGCCCACAGAGAATGAAAATGGAGGGGTTTCCCTCCGCACGTTTTCCCCGCGACTCGTCATTCCCGCGCACGCGGGAATCCAGGTTTGTTTTCCGCCCCAATTAGCCTGGATACCCGCTTTCGCGGGTATGACGAAACGCTGCGGTTACTTAGCGTATTCGGGTTCTTCATTCTATAGATTATCCACGCACACATATTTTCGAAGGAGCATGCGGGAATGACGGACTTTGAATCAGATCTCGGTTGTATCGCTCGGCGCTTGTTCATGTTACTTGCTGCATTTGTCGATAAAGGCTTTGATCACCTGGTTAAAGGTTTCGGGCTGTTCGCGGTAGCAGAAGTGGCCGGCGTGGTTGATGATGTGCATCTCTGATTTTGGGTTGCTGTCGGCGATGATTTCGAAGAGCGCGTGGCCGCGCTTCAATAACGCGGTCGGATCGTTGTAACCCCAGACAAGCATGGTCGGTTGAGTGAGCTTGCCCTGAATGATCCAATTCAAAGTCTCTTCCTTGTGCACCGCCAGGTGGGTGAAGAACTGGTTTTTCTTGAGCCCTTCGTCTTCCATCTTTCTGACGGTTTCCTGATACTTGGCTGATTTGCCGATATCCTCCGCTGCGTCCATCCAGGCTTTCGTGATGTGATCGGGACGATAGGAATAATGCTCGACGCACCAGCGCTGGCTTTCGCGGCTGAGGCGCGGTTTGGGCGCGTTGGCCATGATGTACTCGGTCTTGGAGGGTCCAGGCGCGAGGGTGCCGCTGTCGATGATCGTGCACGAGCGCACCAGCTCGGGATGATCCAACGTCAAGCGCGCGACAACGTAACCGCCGCGCGAGTGGCCGATGACGTGGACGTTTTTGAGACCGAGCGCTTGAAGCAAACCGGCGGCATGTTTGACGGTTGCGGCCATGGTGTAGTCGGCGTCGGATTTTGGATTATCGGTGTAACCCTGTCCGAGCTTGTCCATGGCGATTACGCGATAGCGCTCGGCCAGCACGTCGAAATTGAATTCCCAGTCGAGCGCGCTTTCGCATGCGTCGGGCGTGCCCATGTGGCTGCCATGCACCAATAAAAGAATTTCGCCGCGACCTTTGTCGAAATAGCGAGTTCGGATGCCGTCGACGTCGACAAACTTTGGCTCGGTCATCATGATCACATCCTCCTTCCGATTCGCATAGTCAAAAGCGCGCTGCCCTGTCAACCGACAATGCGATACCGGGCGAATTTGTCTTACAACTTGACACGCCGCTTCACGTCTCGATACTCTCCGGTAAATTGACTCGCAACAAGTGCCGGAAATGAAAGTGGCTATCGTTTCTGCTATCGGCGGTAAATTTCAATTGTGACCCGCAATCGGCCGAGTAAAAAACAATCCAGCCGGATTCAGGTTGCAGCCGAGCTGGTGCCTCGGTCGTCGTGGCGCGTGTTCGAAGCGGTCATGACCGCACTGATACTGGCGGTCTATGTGGTCTTGCTCACGCACCCTATCAATCTCACGGTCGGAGACCTCGGGCGTCACCTCAAGAACGGCGAGCTGTTCCTTCAAAGCGGGTTGCTGGCCAAGGTGAACTTATACTCTTACACGCAACCCGATTATCCGTTCATCAATCACCATTGGGGCGCCGGTGTTATCTTTTATTTGATCGAACGCAGCGCCGGACTTAAGGGATTGTCGTTGGTCTTCATCGCTATCAGCGCGGCGACTTTGCAGCTGTTTCTGAACATTGCGGCTAAACTGTCATCGTTTCCCATCGCCGCAATAGCGACGGTAATTTGCATGCCGATTCTAATTACCCGGCATGAGATACGGCCCGAAGCTTTCACCTATTTCCTGAGCGCCTTGTTCCTTCAATTCCTGTGGCGCTACAAACTTCGGAAGCTGGGTTTTCGCGCACTCTTTATCCTGCCGTTGCTGCAAATTTTTTGGGTTAACCTGCATATCTATTTTTTCATCGGCATCATCCTCATTGGAGTATTCCTATTCGAATCGCTTGTCGCGTCATTCACTGATCAATCTCCGGAGCTTCGCACCCGAAGCAAGCAGCTGGCGATAATCTTGCTGCTGACGCTTATGGCCAGTTGCGTGAACCCGGCCGGAGTGTCCGGCGCCTTGTATCCGCTGTTCATATTGCACGGTTATGAGTTTCCGGTGCTCGAAAACTATTCCGTGCCGGCGGTTCTGCGCTCCAGTTTCACCTTTCTCCCGCTCACCTACTTCTTGATCATCCTCGGGATGCTCGGACTGAGCTGGGTTTATGTTTTTGCCAGAGACCGCGCGCGGGTGTCGTATGCAAATTTGCTCCTGTCGCTCATGGTTGTCGCTATGGCGTGGAATTCGATTCGAAACTTCGGGCTATTTGCGTTCTTCGCATTGCCTCTAACGGCGGCGAACTTGGAAAAGTTTTTGGCAGGCGATGGCGCGAGATCGTATTGGACAGCGGGCAAGACTGCTATGGCTTCGGCGGCGATTGCCATACTTCTGTTCGTGATCAGTCCGGTTTATTTTTTGGGCGGCGGTCGAGGCGTCTTTGGGATCGGCCTGAAGCAGGGAAGCCAAGCAGCCGGCGATTTCATTCGCCGGGAGAATCTCCGCGGTCCGATCTTCAACAACTTCGATATCGGCGGCTACTTGACCTATCATCTTTATCCGCAAGAGCGGGTTTTCGTCGATAACCGTCCCGAAGCCTATCCGGCGGCGTTCTTCAGGGATGACTATTTCCCGCTGCTGCAAAGTGAAGGTGATTGGATGCGGCGAAGCACCAAGTTCGGTTTCAACATGATTATCTTCAATCATCGCGACCGTTCCGTGGCGAGTGAGCAATTCATTGTTCGCCGGGTTTTGGATCCCGCTTGGGCTCCGGTGTTCTTCGACCGGGAGATCATCGTTCTGGTGAAAAGGCACGCTTCCAATCAGGCGACCATCGATAAGCATGAGTTAAGCAGAGAACAGATATTGTCAAAATCGAACTGATTCGTTGTTTTCGCCCCCGGCGATTGACAGCGCGTCGCGCGGGCGGATAGTCTCCGACAAAACAGTTCTCGGAAAGGAAGCGTGGTCATGAAACTCAAAGGACAGGTGGCGCTGATTACGGGCGCGGGAAGAAACATCGGCAAAGCGATGGCAAAGCTATTCGCCTCGGAGGGCGCGAAGGTCGCGGTCATAGAAATGCACGAGGGACGCGGCCAAGGCGTGGTCGATGAAATCAACAAGACGGGGCAGGAGGCGATGCTCGTGTTGTGCGATGTCGCGAAAACGAGCGATGTGAAAGAAATGATAAAGAAAGTCACCGCCAAGTTCGGCGGCATCGATATTCTGATCAACAATGCCGCGCTCACGGATCACGCCAATATCTTCGACAGCAAAGAGGAAGAATTCGACAAGGTCATCGACGTAAGTCTCAAAGGTCCATACGTAGTCACCAAATACGCCGCGGCGCAGATGCGAGACCAGGGGCGCGGCGGCAAGATCGTCAATTTTGGCTCGACGTCGGGCATGATCGGCCGCTTCGACGGCATCGCCTACGCCGCGGCAAAGGCCGGCGTCATCAATATGACCCGCGCCATGGCCGTGCAGCTCGCCGAGTACAAGATTCGTGTCAATTGCGTGGTGCCGAACCGGTCGGGCTCGCCGGTGGGTTACGACGATGATGTTGCCGGCAACCGGACGTTCCAAAACCTCGCCGGCCGGCTGGGCACGGCGGAGGATCAGGCAAAAGCGGCGCTGTTTCTCGTCAGTGATGACTCCGATTTCATTTACGGCCAGTCTTTAGTGGTCGACGGCGGCGTGATGGCGACGGCGAATTTTCCACGAGAGCAGTTTCAAAAATAGGCGTTCAAGCAGTTCAAGGGTTCGGACCGCACAGATGGAGCGGTGTGCCGGAGTAAAATATTAGGCTGGCCGACTTTGAAGCTATTCGTACTCTCGATCGCGAAGGGTAAAGATGCGCATCGCCTGGTCTTTTGCAGAAACAATGACTGAATGGGACATTCAGAGCGCCGAGGGATAAACCAGTCACGAAAAGAAAAGTACTGTCGTGAGTTGCCGCGCTTTCCTACGGTGATTGTCCTACGGCAGGATTTGGTTTACATTGTGGAATAGAATTTAATCTTGTTCCACAAAGGCCTGGCCCTGATACGACTCAAAAGATTCGACGTTTCACTACGCACGGCGTATGCGCAGGGGAAGGAACTCGCGCTGGCGCAAAAGGAAGTGCCACTGTTGACCGCCGGCAGCGTCCAAGTCGAAAAGCGCGCCGGAGGCCAATTTGTCTACCGCTACCGTTACGACGCGACAGGCAAGCGAGCCGCCGAATATCTCGGACCCCATTCCGACGAAAGGACGAAGGCTAGAGTCGAACGGGTGCGGGAAGAAATGCGCGACCGGGAAACGCTAGCAGCCTATAGTCAAAGCCTGAGAAAGATCGGTTTCTATAGCGCCGACAATTCCACCGTCGTTTCGGTTGCCGCGCTTTTTAACGCGGGCATCTTCGGCAAAGGCGCGGTGCTAGTCGGCACGCACGCGTTCGGCGTCTTACTCAACGAACTGGGCGTTTCAGCTTCTCCATTTCCTCTGACCGAAGATGTGGATGTCGCCCGCGCGCGGCGCATCGAGATTGCCGCACTGCCGGACGGTGGATTGCTGGCGCTACTCAAGCAAACCGGCCTGCCGTTTCACGAAGTGCCCGGACTGAAGCGCGGCGAGCCGTCGACGTCTTTCAAGGTGCGTGGCCGTAAGTTAAAAGTCGACTTGCTGGTGTCGGCGAAGCGAATTCCTTACAGGGCGATTCGGATTCCCGAACTGGGCGCCTACGCCACCGGCCTGCCTTATCTCGCCTATTTGCTCGATGACCCCGTGATGTCCATCCTGATAGGGCGCGACAGACTAGTGCCTGTTGCCGTGCCGCACGCAGGGCGTTTTGTGATTCACAAGCTTGCGGTGTCTACGCTGAGAGCCGCGTCCGATAGCCCCAAGCGTGAAAAAGATATCGTCCAGTCGGCGACTCTTGCCGCGTCACTTGCACAGGATCAGGATTTTGTATTGCAGGAGGCGATAGACGCCATGAATGTGCCGCTGCGTAGCCGTGTGAAACCAGGGGTGAGACATGCACTCAAGTTGCTTCAATCGGATTATCCAGCCGCAGTTCAGCTGCTTGAAAAACTGGCGTGATTGCGGTCCCCCATCCAACATTATTCCAGGGCGACGCCTTAAGCCAAATGTCATCGTCGAGTTCTGATGCCCCGCAGCTTGCTGCGGGGTGATCACCTTAGCTGAAAACTTTGAGAGTTCAGCGCAACTCGTTTTTCAGCCAATTGACAATCGTCGGAAAAGTTTGCGGGGTTTGGCCCATGTGGCCGCCGGGGAAAACCCGCGCCGATTTCGGCATGCCATGTTCCAAAAGGATATGGAGGTCGGCGATCGGAGTTTGCAGGTCGTTTTTGCCGTTGACGATCAGCATGGGACAGGACGGTTGGTCCAACCAGCCTTGGTCTTTGAGCGAGAGCGCCGACCAGGGTGTCAGGAGGTCGTCCAAACGATCGACGCCGAAGAGCCGGCAGCGGGCGATGTCATGATCCATCAGATAGCTTTCCGCGTGGGTCGACTCGCGCAGCCAGTCTGCTTGAAAGAAATAATGGACGCCGCCGCCCCAGACTACTGCCGCGCGCAAACGCCGCGCTTCGACGTAGGCCATTTTAGCTGCCCAGTAACCTCCGAAGCTCCGCCCCATGATGGCGATTCGTTCGGGGTCGACATCGGGTCGCTTCTCTAGGTAATCGATCACGGCGCTGAAAATCACATCTGCGGTGGACGAAGCTTTGACCGGACACTCGCCGGCGCCGGGCATGTCGACGGCGCAGCTCGCCATGCCCGCTCTTTGCAAGCCTTCGTCGTACTCGTAGCTCTCCGCTTTGAAGGAATCGATGCCGCCGAAGTTGATGACAACGGCATGCTTTCGGCCGTCCTCGGGGATGCGCACGTAGAGTGGAATCGCACTGTCAGCGAATGGAATTTCGACTCTTTCCAGTTTCGGCTCGAAATAGGCGCCGGCCTTTTCGTACATCTCAAGACTCTTGCGAAAGCATGCCATTTTCCCCGGTGTATGCGGCGCGGGATAGCGCCCGGTGGCATAGTAAGCGTAGGCCTGGATGTAGGCGTCGCGGGCCTCTTTAAACTTGCCCGATTGTTCCAACTGCGCGCCTCTTTCTTCATAAGGTTTCGCCACGCGCGCCCATTCTTTGGCCCAAAGCGCGGGATCTTTGCTCGTAAGATTCGTCAGTACGGATTCTACATCTGCGCGCTTAGCGAGGCGAAAAGTGTTGCGTTTGCCGGTGCGCTCGCGAACCATCGCTTTGATTTCATCCAAGTTTTTGACTCGGCCCATGGGCGTCTCCTGCGAAGATCTTAAAGCAGTTGAAACCTTCCAACCGTGCCAATTGTTAAATTCATCGGTCACAGTTCCAAGCAGGCTGCTGCCAGCCGCGCATCGAGGTCTACTTTACTCGAATTTGACAATAAGTTGCCAGTTGAGTTGGCCGTTGCGTTTTCAACTTCGCTACTTGACTGGGATCGTAAGATCTTTAACATCGTGTTGGAAGTGCGCGGATTTAATGTTATGGGAGTTGCTATCCGCGAAGCATCTAGCAGCGGATGCGGAGCCAATTCGTGGAGGAAGATTCCGTTAAGATCGCCGCGCAGCACTGCTCCAATGGCTGAATTGCTTCAGGTTAAAAATCTGCAGACGTCTTTTTTTACCCCCGAGGGCGAAGTCCGCGCCATCGACGGCGTGAGCTTCGAGATCGGCGAGGGCAAGACCATCGGGCTGGTCGGCGAGTCGGGCTGCGGCAAGAGCGTGACTTCGCTGTCGATCATGCGCCTGATCCAGTCGCCGCCGGGGAAGATCGTCGGGGGGGAGATTCTCTACCGCGGGCGCGATCTCTTGAAGCTCAACAATGAAGAGATGCGCAAGATTCGCGGCAATGAAATCTCCATGATCTTTCAAGAGCCGATGACTTCACTCAATCCGGTGTTCACCGTCGGCAATCAGATCGGCGAAGCGATTCGCTTGCATCAGGGATTGGGCAAAAAGGAGACCCGACATAAGACTATCGATATGCTACGCTTGGTTAAGATCGCCGATCCGGAATCGCGCGTCGACTCCTATCCCCACCAATTGAGCGGCGGTATGCGCCAGCGCGTCATGATCGCTATGGCGCTGTCGTGCAATCCGAGTTTGCTGATCGCTGACGAGCCCACGACGGCGTTGGATGTGACGATTCAGGCGCAAATCCTCGAGCTGATGAAAGAGTTGCAGCAAAAGATCGGCATGGCGCTGTTGCTGATCACCCATGACCTCGGCGTGGTTGCCGAGCAGGCTGACGACGTGGCGATCATGTACGCCGGTAAGATCGTCGAGCGGTCGAACACCCGGGCAATCTTCAACCATCCGTTGCATCCGTATACCGTGGGTCTGCTCAACTCGCTGCCGAGCGCCAGCACGCTAAAGAAAAAGCGGCTCGATGCCATTCCCGGAGTGGTGCCGAGCCCGCTGAACTTGCCGAGCGGCTGCCGTTTCCGCGATCGTTGCCCGCGCGCGGCCGAGCTGTGCGCGCAAACCGAGCCGGAGCTGGTGGAGGAAGAGGCGGGGCATACGGTGGCCTGTCATTTCCCGCATACGGAGTCGCGAGAAAAAGCGCGGATCGAAGCTTGACGATCGAAGATCGCGTTTGTTGAACTGCGATCGCTAAAATTTGTTCTGTTGATATGAACCTGTTGGAAATCCGCAATCTAAAAAAACACTTTCCCGTCGGCGAAGGATTGTTCTCGCGCAACAAAGGCGCCGTCAAGGCCGTCGACGGCGTCAACCTGGCCGTCAACGAGGGCGAGACCCTCGGCCTGGTCGGCGAATCGGGCTGCGGCAAGTCGACTCTCGGACGGACGATCTTGCGGCTTATCGAACCGACCGGCGGCGAAGTCATTTTCGAGGGAAAAAACCTCCTCTCGATGTCCCAGCGCGAGCTACGTGACATGCGCCGCGAAATGCAAATTATCTTTCAGGACCCCTACGCGTCGCTCAATCCGCGCATGCGCGTCGGCGATATCGTCGGCGAAGGCTTGGAGATTCACAAGCTCGCCAAAGGCAAGGCCAAGCGTGACCGAGTGATGGAGTTGCTCCACCAAGTGGGTTTGCGTGAAGATCATTACGGCCGCTACCCGCATGAGTTCAGCGGCGGGCAGCGCCAGCGCATCGGCATCGCCCGGGCGCTCGCCGTCAGCCCCAGGTTTATCGTCTGCGACGAGCCGGTGTCGTCGCTCGACGTTTCCATTCAGGCGCAGATCATCAATCTTTTGCAGGAACTGCAGGAAAAGATGCATCTCACCTATCTTTTCATCTCGCACGACTTGCGCGTGGTGGAGCACATCAGCCATCGCGTCGCGATCATGTATCTCGGCAAGGTTGTCGAGATCGCCAATAGCGAGACGATCTATCGCGACGCCAAACACCCGTACACGCGCGCGCTGCTCTCCGCCGTGCCGATGCCCGACACCAACCGGAAAAAAGAGCGGGTGGTGCTGGAAGGCGACGTACCAAGCCCGGTGAATCCGCCGCCCGGCTGCACTTTTCACCCGCGTTGCGCTTACCGCGCCGCGCTCTGCAGCCAGACCGAACCGCCGCTCGATTTTGACGCCGATCGCCACGGCGTGGCCTGCCATGTTTTTGGCCCGATAAAGCGGGCATGAGCCGCGTTCAGGCGTAATAATCCATACGTATCGAACCAACGTGAATCGGTGATTTCGTCGAATTGAGCATGATTGCGATTAATACAAAACGGCGTCTCCGATGCCTCCGAATTGTCGCGCGAACGACTGGAATTCCACCCTTTGGCCAAGATTCGCCGCGCCAACATGTTTTGATCGGAGTTGAATTTGTTGCCGTCGATGCTAGAATCAACCTAGAGATTGGCAGCAGGTGAAATACCGACGATTTTTGAAGGCCTCTCGGGAGCGATTCCGAGGGGTTTTTATTTTATCGAGGAGTGGACGACATGGCAGAAGCAAGCGTGCCGATGACGAGCAAGGGATACCAATTTTTGGTGGAGGAACTGAAGCGCTTAAAGACCGTTGAGCGGCCGAAAAATATTCGTGAGATCGAGGAGGCGCGCGGCCACGGCGACCTTTCGGAGAACGCCGAATTCCACGCCGCCAAGGAGCGCCAATCGCTGCTCGATCTGCAGATTCGCGAAATCGAAGACAAGCTTGCCCGTGCTCAAGTCATCGAGGTTGCCAAACTCTCCGGCGATAAAGTCGTCTTCGGCGCCACCGTGTCTCTGGCCGATGGTGACACGGGTGATAAGGTGGTATATCAGATCGTCGGCGATCACGAAGCGGAGCCCAAGAACGGCAAGATTTCGATCAGCTCGCCGGTCGCTCGCGCCTTGATCGGCAAGAGCGGAGGAGACGAAGTCCAAGTGCGCACGCCGACAGGTGTCCGGACTTTCGATATACTCAGCGTGGAATACATCGAATAAAGTCGTTGCCACGAGTGGGACGGGCCATTCTGGAAAGGAAACATGTCCTTTTCAGCCATACGCATTGCGTTAAATCTCTCCTCCCGACGGCGCCCCCGTTCCCGGCGCCCGCCTCAATGTATCGATTGCAAGTCTAGGCTAGACGCGCGGTTAATTGCCGCTGGCCCGCTCCTCTTTTTCCTTTTACTCGGAGCATTCGTCCCGACGCCGGCGCGGTCGGAGATTTTGATCGAGCCCCGCGTCGGCTTTCATGGCGTCTTTCAGCTCGGGCGGCCGTTTCCGCTCGAGGTTGAGCTAAGCAACACCGGCCGGCCGGTGGAAGGGATGCTGGAAGTCCAGGTCTGGAAGGGCGGCGCGACCAAAGGGGGTGCGCCGTATCTGGCCAACTACCGGCGCGAGATTTTTCTCGCCGGGCAGTCGCGCAAATCCGTTCAGCTCACCGTCGACCCTGATTTTATCAGCCGGCCGTTATCCATCAAATTCACCGCCGCCGAGGCTAATGCGAAGCGCGAGATTGATTTGCGCCGGCATTTCTCTCCGGCGCCCGTCCTCTTGCTGATGAGCGGCAACAGCGCGTTTCCGCCCATCGCGCTCACGGCGATGACGCAAAGCCGGCTGGTTACTGTATCCCCCGGCGAGCTTGCCGCCGATTCGCGCGCGCTGCTCGGCGTGTCCCATTTGATTCTCTATGATCAGTCGCTGCGCGAGCTGTCGCGCGCGCAGCTTCTTGCTCTCGATAACTGGCTTACCGCCGGCGGCCGGATGGTGATCATCGGCAGCCTGAACTACGCGCTCTACCAGGAGCCGGCGCTGGCGCGCTTTCTGCCCGTCCGCGTGAGCGGCGCCAAGCAGGTTTCGTTCGCGCCGGCGCCGGACAACCATCCGCCGGCGGCGATCCTCCCCGGCGTATGGGCACAGGCCTCGACCATTGTCAGCGGTAAAGCGCTCGCTGAGATAGACGGAATTCCCATGCTCGTGGAAACCAGCCGCGGCCGCGGGCGGATTACTTATCTCGCTCTCGATATTGGCCGTCCGCCGCTGTCGAAATGGGAAGGTTTGCCGAAATTTTTACAGCCTCTGCTGGCGCCCGCCGGCGCCGAGGAGCCGCTGCCGCGCACCGAATGGAGCGATGCGGTGTTTAATCAGTTGATCGCCAGCCCGAAGTTCATCGCCACCTACGTGCCTTCCGCCTCGCTCTTCCTTGCTATGACCGGTTATTTGCTCGGCATCGGCGCATTTGCCTGGCTGTGGCAAAAAAAACGCGTGGCGCCGCGCCGATTGCTCGTCGCCCTGGTGGCGTTCGTCACCGCCGGCACAGCGGCGGGTTACATCCATTTTAGTCATGGCGGCAATATTCCCGACGGCGTGCTGCTGGTTTCCACTGTGCTGGAAAACAGCGGCGACGGCTTCGTCGACACGCAGGCCAATCTGGCCTTGTTCTCGACCCAACTGCGCCAATACGATTTGCAGCTCGAGCGCGGTTGGATCGATCTGACGCCGGTCACCAGCCGCGCGCGCGATACCGCGGAGCCCGCGGTCGTCACCCAGGACGCCGGCGGCGCCACCCGCTACCGCTTACCGCTGCGCGAGTGGGATTACCGTTTGTATCGCTTGCGCCGCGTCGACCGTTTCGCCGTCGGCGCGGAATTCGAGGCGCACGGCGATCGCTTGGTCATGCACGTGAATAATCGCAGTGGCAAGGATCTGGTCAACTGTTGGCTGTTGGTGCCGGGACAACGCTTCGATATCGGCGTGGTGCCGCGCGGCGCGAGCCTGCGCCAGGTTTTTCCGCTGTCGAACGGCAAAGCCATCGACGCGGCTGGAGTGGCGCGCGCGGGAACTCTGAACTTGCGCGAGCTGACGTTTGCCGACAAGACGCGTGATATCTTGTTTCACTCCTCGATGTTCCCGCGCGACGGTGACGCGCGCTGGATGGGCGGCGCGGCGGTTTTCTTCGGCTGGGTAAAAGACCCCGAGCCGCGCGTGCGCATTGACGATCCGCGCATTCAGGCGCAAGATTACGCGCTGTTCCGGGCTATTTTTCCGCTGCCGGGAGAGGAGGAGGAATGAAAGACAATCCCGTCTGGCGCGAAAGCCTCGACGTCTACTTCGGCGAAGGGCATGGATTCGCGGTCTATTTTTATATGCTGGTGATCCTCGCCCCGGTGGAATTCCTGTCCTTGTATGTGCCGTCCTTGGACGCGCAGATGTGGAGCGGATCGGCGAGTCTGTTTAAAGTTTCGGCGATAACGGCATTGGTGCTCATGGTCTATTTCGCTTTGCGCGTGGCCAATCAAGAATTCGCGCCGTGGCGCTTCAAGCCGCTCAAACACTGGCTGCGCGACCAGGCGCAGCCCGTCGATTCGGTAAGCCGGGCTCAGTTGTACTTTCTCCTGGTGCATGTCGGAGTGTCGCTCTTGCTGTGCGGGCCGTTTTTGATTTGGGCCGGCGCCATCGCGCGCACACCGCTTGCGATCATCGCCTTGACCCTGCTGCTCTTGCCGTTTTACGCCCTGACTTACGGGGTCTGGGGCCTGGCGACATTGGCGCTTTGGGAGCGCCGCATCGAGAGCCGCCAGGTTTTTATTCGCAGCTTCTTTGTTTGCTTGGTTTTTCTGTCGGCGCTTTTTTACCTGCCATTAAACCCGGTGGCGTTTGTCCTCGCCCTGCTTAGCCGCCAGGAACTGCCGCCGCTGTCGCTCTTCAGTTGGCAATGGTCCGGAACTATGGTGCACCTGACTTTTCATTTTTTCCTCGGCGCCGTTGGTTACGCCACACACCGCTGGGCGCTAGCGCGGAGGCCGTTGTTGTGAGCACGGTAACGGATCGCCTCAAGAGTAAGCTCGCCGAGCAGATGGGCTGGGAGCGGAGGAAACGACGCGAGCAGATCTGCGCCGGCGCACTTTGCGCGGCGTTCGCTCTGGCGCTGGTGATTTTTCCGCTGCACGTTTTGTTGCCGATCGGCTGGCTGCGCTGGCTCGTGCCGGTCGTTTTGTTCGGCGCGCTGGCGCCATGCTTCTTTTACCGGCGCCGCTGGGAGCGCCTGGACGACGCGCGTGCGGCAGCTTTGCTCGATAAGGCGCTCGCGCTCGAGGAGCGCGCCGTGACCGCGTGGGAATTGTCAGAGCGCGCCGAGTCGAGCCCGGCGGCGCAGCTAGTTTTCAAACAGGCCCAGGACAGGCTGCGCTTGATCGAACCGCGCACGCTCTTCCCGCGCCGCTGGACTTGGCCGGCGTATCTCGCCCTGCCGCTTTTCTTTCTTTGGTTTACCCTGCTATGGCTCGATTTTGACCGCTGGGATTTTTCCGCCGATCGCTCCTCGGCGCCGCCGGCGCTGGCGCAGAAGGCGCGCGAATATTCGCGCGAGCTCCAGGAAAAAGCCCGGGACGAAGGCTTGCGCGAAAGCCTCAAGATGGGCCAGGAGCTTGAGAAAGTCGCGCGCGCGGGGATTGAAAACAAGACAGCCGACGAGTCGTTCAAAAAAGATCTGGCCGGGATGACCAAAAAATTCGAGGAGGCGGCGAATTCGGGCAACGAAAAAGATTCCTTCTCAGCGGCGGAAAGCCAGCAGAGCCTCCAGGACCTCAAAGCTGAGCTCGCGGCGGCGCGCGATCTCGCGCAACTCCCCGATCTGCCCAAGGGCGCTGAAGAGTTCGGCCGGCAATGGATGGAGCAGTTGGCGACGTTGCCGCAACTCAAGCGGCGGTTGGATAAGGCGGACCGAGCCGGGCAGAGTCCGGCGCGAAGCGAGCTTAAGTCATACCTCGATAAACTCGACCAACAGGTGACCAGCGAGTTGGATCGACGGGCGTTGTTGGATGCGCAGCAATATCTGCAGCAGATGATGAATCAAGGCCAGGGGCAGAAAGGCGAGAATTTGGCGCGCCGCAGCGGTCCAGGCGAAGAAGATCCGGCGGCCGACGGCGTCAAGGAGAAGAATCACAACAGTCTGCCTGGCAAGGAGCCGGGAAAGCGTGCCGAAGAATATCGTTCGCTGCCGGAGTTTCGCGCCGACGCGTCGACTGAAGTGAAAGGGGCGCTCGGCGAGGGCGAGAGCACGTCATTGTTTTTCAAAGGGAAACCGATGCCGGGAAAGAGCACGGTCGCGCCGGAGGAGGTGGTCGCTTCCTATCGCCGGCAGGCCGAGCAAGAGCTGAATTCTGAGCGCGTACCCGAGGCGCTCAAAGAGACGATCAAAAACTATTTTTTGTCGCTGGGAGAGGGGAACAAGTGAATGCACGGAACGGGTTGGAGTAATGGAGTATTGGAGTGATGGGTTTCCGATCCCAACACTCCAACTTCTCCGCTGTCATGTCGGTTGAGAGCCTGAGGAGAATCTAGCCTATGGATCCAGCTACGGAGATCGAGCGACGGATCGAGAGCGCGCGCCGCTCATTTAACGAGGTTAAGTCGGAGATGGCGCGGGTGATCGTCGGCCATGAAGAGCTGATCGAGCAGGTGTTCATCGCGCTGGTGTGCGGCGGCCACTGCTTGCTCGAAGGCGTGCCGGGCTTGGGCAAGACTCTAATGGTGCGCCGTCTTGGTGAAATCTTGAGCCTCAGTTTCTCGCGCATTCAATTCACGCCCGATCTCATGCCTGCGGATATCACCGGGACGAACATGCTCACGGATGATCCTGCGGGGCGCAAGGTGTTCGACTTTCAGCGTGGCCCGGTGTTCGCGAACATTGTCCTGGCCGATGAAATCAACCGCGCTACGCCGAAGACGCAGTCGGCGCTGTTGGAAGCGATGCAGGAGCAGAGCGTCACGGTCGGCGGCAAGCTCCATCGCCTGGAAAGTCCGTTCATGGTGCTGGCAACGCAAAATCCGATTGAGATGGAGGGGACCTATCCGCTACCGGAGGCGCAGGTGGACCGGTTCTTCTTTAAATTGCTGCTGCAATACCCCAGCCGTGAGGAACTGGGCCGCATCGCCGATCTCACCACTGCGGCGCCGCCGCCGGCGGTGCATGAGATCTTGGACGGGCCGGCGATCATGCATATGCGCCAGTGGGTGCGCGAAGTGCCGCTGGCGGATGTGGTCAAAGATTATGCGGTTGGTTTGGTGCTGAGCACCCATCCGCATGAAAAACAGGGCAACGGCACCGGCGGCTTGGCGCAGAAATTCGTTCTTTATGGATCGAGCCCGCGCGGACTTCAGAGCCTGATCTTGGCGGCCAAGGCGCGCGCGCTGTTCGCCGGCCGGCCGAATGTTTCCTTCGACGATATTCGCAGCGTGTTACTGCCGAGCTTGCGCCATCGCTTGATTCTCAATTTGGAAGCCGACGCCGAGGGCGTCAACGCGGAAAAGATTTTGAGTGAGATCGTCGCCCGGGTGGCGGAAATGCCGTAAGAGTTATGAGTTTCGAGTTTCGAGTTTCGAGTTTAGAAAAGGCACCGGCGCGGGTCGCCGAAGTCGCTGCGAAATTTCTGCGGAGTGTTAGCAGAAAGATCCCTCGCTTTGCTCGGGATGACAAGGCGAGCGGGAGGGAGCGGGCATCCCTTGCGGCAGCCGAACCCGAGACCCGAGACACGAAACCCGGGACATTTTTCGACACCGAATTCCTGCGCAAGCTCGAGCGCCTGCATCTGGTCGCCAAACGCTTGAGTTGGGCCGGCGCCAAGGGCGAGCATGCGGCGTCGCGCAAAGGTTTCAGCTTGGAGTTCTCCGACTACCGGCGCTACCAGCGTGGCGACGACCTGCGCTACGTCGACTGGAATATTTACCGGCGGCTCGAGCGCCTGTTGCTCAAAGTGTTTACCTCGGAAGAAGAGATGAACATTTATCTCCTGGTCGACACCAGCCGGTCGATGGCCGAGGGCGCGCCGGTGAAAATCGATTATGCCAAGAAGGTTGCGGCGGCGCTGGGCTACATCGGTCTTAAGAATCTCGACCGCGTCGGCGGCGCATCCTTTTCCGCGCGTCTGCATGCGCCATTGACCTTGGGGCGCGGCAGAAAACAAATTCTCAGCCTGTTTGGCTTTCTCGCCAAGCTTTCGTGCAGCGGCGAAACCGATCTGCGCGCGGCGATCCATGCTTTTACCAATCTGTTTCCCCATCCGGGTTTCGTCGTCATCGTCAGCGACCTGTTCGATCCGATCGGTTGGCGCGCCGCGCTCGAAGAGCTGACGGCGAAACGCTACCAGCTGCTGGTTATTCACATCGTCGACGAGCGAGAAATCGGGCCCGAGCCCTGGGGCGACGTCGCTTTGATCGACGTCGAGGGCGGGCGCGAGCGCAAGCTCTTTCTCGACGCCGAGCTGGTCCGGCGCTTTAAGGCGGAAGTCGCCGGTTATTTCGAAGAAGTCGAAACCATGTGCGCCGCCCGCGGCATCGATTACCTGCGCACAACGACGCAGGTGCCCTTCGAGGAGTTCGTTTTGCAGACGCTGCGCCAGGTGAGCAGCGTGGCGTGAGTTATGTTTTGGCGTCTACCTTCAGCGCTGTTGTTGCTCGCGGCGGCGATCCCGCTGATTGTCTTTCTGCATAGCCTTAAGCCGAAGGGATTGAGAGTTCGCACCACGACTTTTTTTCTGTGGGAGCGAGTGCTCAGAGAGCGCCCGCTCGGCACCCGGCTCGGTTGGCTGCTGCGCAAAAATTTGCTGCTCATCCTGCAGCTGCTAGCGGCGTCGGCGCTCATCGCCGCGCTGGCCGACCCCTGGTTGCGCCACTTTGGTAGCGCGTCCGGCGACCTGGTCGTGGTCGTCGACTTGAGCGCCAGCATGAAGGCCAAAGGACGCGGCGATTCGCGCTTCGATGCGGCGCGACGGGAGTTGCTTTCTTTGATTGATAATCTCGGCGTGGGACAAAGAATGATGGTGATCGGCGCCGGCATAGAGCCGCGGCTGCTGATTCCTTTTACCGCTGACCGGCGCCGGTTGCGCGAACTGGCGCGCGGCTTGGAAGCCACCGATACGCCCGGGCGCACCAAAGAAGCGATTCTTTTCGCTCACGCTTTTCTTAAACGCGCCAGCCCCGACCGCGTCGTCGTGCTGAGCGACGGCGCGTTTACGGGCGCCGAGGAGTTTGCCAAGGCCGGCGCTCATCTTCACTTCGTCAAAGTCGACGGCGG
Source organism: Binatia bacterium (assembly GCA_050735675.1). GTDB lineage: Bacteria > Desulfobacterota > Binatia > UBA9968 > UBA9968 > DP-20. The sequence continues at coordinate 39,134 of JBOHVN010000252.1, forward strand.
CAAGGATAACGTCGCCATCGTCGGCTTCGAAGTGCGGCGCCACGCCGCACGGCCGTCTCCAGCCGAGATCATGGTGCATGTGAAAAACTTCACGGATCAGCCGGTGCGCGCTCCCCTCAGTTTGAGCCTGGACGGCAAGCGGCTGGCCCGCGAAGAGATCAAGCTTGCCGCGCAAGACCGGCGCGTGATGATTTTTCCCTATGACGGCGGCTTCGAAGGGCAGTTGCTCGCCCGCCTGGAAGTCGACGACGACTTTGCCACCGACAATCAGGCTTATCTGGCGCTCACCGATCGCGCGCCGTTGAGCCTGTTGTATGTCGGCCCGGGAAATCTCTACTTGAACCGTCTCTTGCGTTTGTTTTCCCACGTGGAGGTAAGCAGCGTGCCGCAGTGGCGGCCGGAGTTGGAGCAAAAACAGTTTGACGTGATGATCTTCGACCGCGTGGCGGCGCCCGCGCTGGCGCAGGGGAATGTAATACTCATCGACACGGTGGCGCCGAATTTGCCGATCGTGCTCACGGGCAAGGTTCAAAATCCGCGCGTTCGTGCTCCGATCGCGAAGCATCCGCTCACGGAGGGCCTGAGCCTCGGCGATCTCAGAATCCAAGAAGCCCGCCGGGTCGCGCTCAAGGGCGAAGGAACGGTTTTGGCACGCGCCGCCGAAAGCACGCTATTGTACGCGCTGGATAAAGGGCGGCTGCGCGTGCTGTTTGTCGGATTCGATATAATGGCTTCGGATTTGCCGCTGCGGATCGCTTTTCCGCTGCTGTTTCACAACGCGCTCGAGTGGTTTCAGCCACAGCGGCTCGAATTCCCGGCGCGGACCACGCAGGCCGGCGCGCCGATCACGTTGCGGCTGCCGCACAGCGAAGGCACCGTGGAAATTACCGCGCCGTCCGGGAAGAAAGACGTTTTTTCTTCATTCGCAGGTCCGTTGGTTTTTGCCGATACTTTTCAGGCGGGCTTTTACGGCTTCAAGAGCGCCGAGCGCGAGGGCCGCTTTGCGGTCAATTTGTTCGACGAAGACGAATCACAGATCGTGCCGCGGGTAAGCTTGGACTCCGCCGCCCGGCGCGCTGAGCAAAGCAGCGCCGGGCTCGAGCTTGGATTCTCCCTCTGGCCCGTGCTGCTGGGCGCGGTGCTGATCGTCCTCGGAATAGAGATCTTCCTGGCGTTTCGCCAGGGTCTGCCGATCTATCCGATTATTTTTCGCGGCGCTGCGTTGGCCGTATTGGCGCTCGCACTGTTTAATCCGCGTATTTTCCGCTCGACGACCGCCCTCGATGTGGTCCTCGGAGTCGATATGTCGCGCAGCGTCGGCCACGAGGGACGCGAAAAGGCGCATGAGCTTCTGGCGGCGGCGAGCGGACTCAAGAGCTCCGAGGTACGCACCGGGGTCATGGCCTTCGGCCGCGCCCCCGAATGGGAGTCGTTGCCACGCGAACAAATACCGGCGGGCGATTTTGGCACGCGCCTGGACCGCGACGAGACCGATATTCAAGCGGCGCTGCAAGCCGCCGTGGCGCAGATCGGTGAAGGCCGGCAGGGAAAAATTCTGATTGTTTCCGACGGCAACGAAAACCGCGGCGAGATCGCGCGCGTGATCCCGCTGCTGCGCGCCCAGGACGTGCAGGTGTGGACGCTCCCGGTAAGCTTGGCGCGCGCGCGCAATGAGATCTATCTCAGCGATTTGACCGTTCCGCGCCTGGTCGACAGCGCCGAGGGATTCGAGATCCGCGGCGCCATCGAGAGCCTGCGTGAAACGCCGGCCCGAGTGCGTTTGTTGCGCGACGGCGTTCTGCATTCCGAACGGGAGATGAAGCTCAAGCCCGGCACCAACTCGATCGCTTTCCGCGACAGCCTGGCCGAACGCGGCAATCATTCCTACGAACTGCTGGTTGAAGCTCCGGATGATACTCTGGCCGAAAACAATTTGCTGCAGGCCGTGGTCGCCGTGAAAGGACCGCCGCGGGTGCTCTTGCTGTCGGCGCATCCGGAGAGCCGCCGCGTGATCTCGCGTGTGTTGCAGGTGCAAGGCTACGCCGTGGTGGAGTCAACCCCGCAGACCCACCCGCTGTCGCTCTCCGAGCTCTCCGCCTACGATCTGTTGGTGCTCGATAACGTACCGGCGTTTCAACTTACCCACGCCAAGATGGAGAACGTGGAAAAATACGTGCGCGACCTGGGCGGCGGCGTGCTGGTGATCGGCGGCGCGCAAAGTTACGGCGCCGGCGGTTATTTCCGCACGCCGTTGGAGCGGATTTTGCCGGTCGATATGCGCCCGCCGGCGCGGCTCGAGATGCCCCACGTGGCGCTGCTCTTTGTCATCGACAAATCCGGCAGCATGGGCGCGGGCTCGGAGGGCAACACCAAGCTCGATCTCGCCAAGGCAGCGGCGATCGCCGCCGCCGATATCATGAACCCCACGGATCAAGTCGGCATTCTCGCCTTCGACGCCAGCTGGGATTGGGCGCTGCCGTTTCGCCAGGTTGGCAAAGGCGAATGGATCACCGAAAAACTCTCCTCGTTGCAATCCGATGGCGGCACGGATCTTTTTAAGGCGATGCTCGAAGCGCATCGCGTAATCGCCGGCAAGCAAGCAGCGATCAAACATGTGATCGTGCTCTCCGACGGGCTCACCGACAAGGCGGACTTTCACACGCTGGTCGGCAAGATGGCTCGCGACGGCGTCACCGTGTCAACGGTTTCGGTCGGCAATGACGCCGACGTGCAGCTCATGGCCGACATCGCGAAGAACGGCAAAGGCAGAGGTTATGTCGCCCTCGACCCGCAAACGATCCCGCAAATCTTCACTACCGAAACACTGCTGATCTCGCGTGATCTGTTGATTGAAAAGGCGTTAACTCCGACCATCGTCGCGTCCATCGGTCCGCTCAAAGGCATCGCGCAAAGTAGCCTGCCGCCGCTGCGCGGCTACGTGCTGACTTATCCCAAACCGCGCGCGGAGCTGTTGATGCGCGTGGACAAAGATCCGCTGCTGGTGTCCTGGCGCTATGGGCTCGGACGGGTGATGGCGTTTACCTCCGATTTAAGCGGGCGCTGGGGCAGGGATTGGGTAAGCTGGGCGGGATTTTCCCAATGGGCGAGCCAGCTCGCGCGCGATACCATGCGCAAGTTCGTTGACACGGGGATGCAGACGGAGTTGCGCGCCGAGGGCGAAACCATCAAAGTCGTCACCGATCTGGCGTCGCGGGACGGCAAGTTTCTAAATCACTTGAATGTCAAAGCAAATATCACGGCACCGAACCAGACCAGCCAGCAGCAAAGTTTTCACCAAACTGCGCCGGGCCGCTACGAAGGTAAGTTCATGCCGGCGGCGCGCGGCATTCATTTCGTATCTGTTTATGCCGAGGGCGATGGCGGCGCGGAGCCGGTGCCACTGGGGACGGTTCCCTACGTCGCGCCATATCCGAAAGAATATCGCGAGCTCAAACCTAACCTTTCTTTGCTGAGCCGGCTTGCCGAAGAAACCGGCGGCGAAATGGTCGATCCGGAAAAATTCAACGAAGCCCTCAAACGTTTTTACACGCCGACCCCCGGAAAAGGCCGGCAGGGACAAGACACCTGGTGGCCGCTCGCCGGGGCGGCGCTGTTTTTATTTCTCGCCGATTTGGTCTCGCGCCAGTGGCGCGGCCCGGGCGATAGTCGCCAACCCGGTTCCTTGACCACTTCACGTCAGCAGATTATCGTGAGCGATATCCTTGGAAAAAGCTCTAATATAGAAAATCCGTCATGAAGATTTGGCCGCTTAACATCGTGCCATTTACCTGCGCGCTGTGCGGCGCAAAGTTCAATGAGCTTAGCGGCAGAAAATGTTCAAACTGCGGCAAGCTCGCTTGCCGGTACCATTTTTTTAGAGGCTGGTTAAAGGGACTGAAAGGAGTGTGCTCGGGGTGTTTGAGTTCGGCGAAAGAAAAATCAAATTTCGCGGAAAAAAAATAGTCAAAACATTTTTTTTGTGGTAGTTTGCCCCTGCATGATGATGCATCACCGATTCACGAATTCTGCGTTAGCAAATCTGCCGAGATTCGAATCTTTTCTGTTTTAATTTCTGGATGAACGATTTTTCGATTTGCGAGCCAAGCGAGCCTTGCGGCGGCAATGCGGCCGCAAGTGAGTCGCTGCTCTGGGTTCCGCCTACTCACGTTGATGACGCCCGAGATGTCCGGCATCGGAGGTTATTTATCAGGAGCAGGTCAAAGGGGGAGCTTGGCGACTTCGTTACTCATGAGTAAATTTGGCACGATTTTTTCGCGTTCAAATCGCGTCAGAAACGACAATTTCTGCGTGGAGCAAGCTTCGGAGTATGAAATTGCCTGCCTTATTTTCCGACACCGCCAACTAAAACGGCTCTGATGGACCCATCAGGTTGGCCGGCGCGCGAGTCCGCAAATGGCAAAATCCCTTGTTTCTATCGAGATTTCCGGCTGAAGGGCAGAAACATCATGAGCCCGACACAACGATTCACCGAGTGAGTCAAATTTTTGGTCTTATGATTGCATTTAATTGTGTCCGTCAGACGTCTAATGGTGAGGGATGTTGAGCGGCCGAACGAGAGACGACGTTTATTGTATGGAAATAAAGGAACCCGTTGATTCGGATTGGAAGGGAAAGTCAATGAGCCCGGGAGATCTATTAATAACCGTCAAACCTATTCGATCGCAGAAGACCGGTGTTGTCCTGCCTCGCGAAGGTACATTCGTCAGGATGGTGGAAAACATGGGCCGCCAATTAATCCTGGTCAACTTCGGCGCGGCGGGCTACGAGTATCTTTTCCCCGATGAAGTCTTGCCCGAGCCGGCTAATTCTTGACCCCTTAGACCGGCCAAGCTTTTAGCTGCCAGAACGATAAATCAGTTTTCACGGGCCCGAAACTCGTATTCCGTTTCGAGCTGTATTGCCTTACCGTTTGGCTTCCGCCAGCGTGATTTGATAATAAGACTACAGAGTCTGAATGCGCGAGGTGGAAAATGAGCGAACGGCTAATAAAAGATTACCACGCCCATATCTATTATGATCCGGCGACGACGCGCGACGCGGCGGCGCGGGTGCGTGCGGGGTTGACTGCGTTCAACGTCCGGCTCGGCAGCTGGCATGACGAGGCCGTCGGCCCGCATCTCGACGCGATGTACCAGGCGGTCTTCACCCCGGAAGAGTTCGGCAAGATTGTGCCATGGCTGATGCTCAATCGCGAAGGCTTGTCCGTGCTCGTCCACCCCTCGACCGGCGATAGCTACGGCGATCATCTGGAACGCTCGCTGTGGCTTGGCGCACGGCTAAAGCTCAATGAAAAGGCGCTGCGGCGCGGTGAGTAAAAGTCTCGGGAGCAGATGAAACGGGTTCACAGCGCCAAAGATCCGCTGATGATCGGCCACTTGAAGAACGTCTTGGCGACGTTCGGCATCAAGTGTATCGCCAAGAACATCGATCTGATCAGCGCGGCGGGGGAGCTTCCGCCGATCGAGTGCTGGCCGGAGCTCTGGGTGATCGACGATGAAAAGTTCAGCAGAGCCAAATCGATCCTCAAGCAGACGCTAGCGCCGCTCGAGTCGGTGAAAAAGCCCTGGCATTGCGTCGGCTGCGGTGAAACCATCGAAGGCCAATTCACCGAGTGCTGGAACTGCGGCCGGGAGCGATCCGGCCAGGCCGCGCAGCGCTGGGTGAGGCCGATCTCCACCGCGATCCGCAAGCGTAAATCTTGATTCACTTTTCTCATCCCTTGACGGTTAGATAAATACCAAGGAGATTTCATGGAATATCGCCAACTGGGTCATTCGGGCGTGCGCGTGTCCGTCGTCGGTCTCGGCGCCAATCGTTTCGGTTCCGAGGACGTCCCGCAGGCGGAAGTCAACAAGATTATCGACGCCGCGCTCGATAGCGGCGTTAATTTTATCGATAGCGCCAACGTTTATAATGACGGCCGTTCCGAAGAAACTTTGGGTCATGCGCTAAAAGGGCTTATGAACCGAGTCGTGCTAGCGACCAAGTTCAATTTTCCCAGGAAGACCCGCGCCAACAGCTGGGGCGCGTCGCGCTATCAGATGATGCAGGCTGTCGAGGAAAGCTTGCGCCGCCTGCAGACCGATCGGATCGGGCTTTACTACTGCCATCGTTGGGACGATACCGCTCCGATCGACGAAACGCTGCGCGGCCTGGACGATCTGATTCGCTTGGGAAAGATATGCTACATCGGCGCCTCGGCATACGCGTCATGGCAACTGGCCCACGCCAACCTGTTGGCGGAGCTCAAGGGCTGGAGCCGTTTCGTCGTGCTGCAATCCGAGTACAACATGTTAAAACGCGACGTCGAACGCGAGGTTCTGCCGTACTGCCGCGCGCACAAGGTCGGCTTCGTGCCGTATTATCCGCTCGCGGGGGGCTTTCTCACCGGCAAATACGAGATGGGAAAAGCGCCGCCGCCCGGCTCGCGCGGTGAGTCGGTGAGAAACGTTCAAGAGCTGATGACTGAAAAAAACTATCAAGCCGTCACCCAGCTGTCGGCCTGGGCGAAGAACCACGGCCGCGGCGTCAACGAATTGGCGCAGGCGTGGCTGCTGGCGCAGCCGGCGGTGTGCTCGGTGATCAGCGGTGCACGGACGGTCGACCATGTAACTAGTAATGTGAAAGCGGCGGATTGGAATCTAACCGCCGATCAGATGAAGGAGATCGACGGGATTTTGACGGCTTAAGCAAATCCGATTTCGGAGTTTAGCTACAAAGGGCGACTAGGACACAAAGGTGGAAGTTTCGGAATTGGATATTTAGCCCAAAGAGCGCGTAAAAATACGAAAACGAAATTTGGCCTGGAGTCCTGTCCGAAGAGAATTTGCAAATTAGAAGTGAGACTTCTACAATGCAGGGGTGATCAAACGCGACTATGGCCCAATTCTTCGCCGTCTTCTGCGCCGCTTCCCGTGCGTGACTCTGTTGGGACCGCGCCAATGTGGCAAGACGACCTTCATCCGCGCAGAATTGCCCGGGTGGACCTACTTGGATCTGGAACGACCCTCCGATGCAGCCGCGTTGGCTGCTGATCCGGAGGCGCGTCTCGATCAGCTCAAGGCTCAGGTTATCTTCGACGAAGCTCAACGCGTCCCGGAACTTTTTCCGGTGCTGCGCGGCTTTATCGACCGCCAACGGGCTAAAACAGGCCAGGTCGTCATTCTTGGCTCCGCTTCTCCAGCCCTCGTCCGCCATATCTCGGAATCGCTTGCCGGCCGTACTGCTTTTATAGATTTGCCGCCGTTTCGTTGGAGTGAGGTTAAAAACGATCGCCAGGCTACGGCAGTCAATACTCTATGGCTGCGCGGCGGTTTTCCTGAAGCGTTCCTGAATCGAATTGACCGCGACCGCTTTGAATGGCTGGAGTCCTACACCCGGTCTTTTATCGAGCGCGACCTTCCAGCACTCGGCATAGACGTCACCGCTTCGCAGATGCGAAAACTCTGGGCGATGCTCGCGCACTGTAACGGTGGCGTGTGGAATGCTTCGCAACTGGCCGCTTCGCTCGGAGTAAGTTACCACACCGTGAATCGGTACGTCGATATTCTAGAGCAGACTTTTTTGATCCGTAAGTTGCCACCCTACTTTGCCAATATTGGCAAGCGGCTGATAAAAAGTCCCAAGATATATTTTCGCGATACCGGCCTACTGCATTTTTTTCTCGGCATCCCGTCGGCTGCGGTTCTTGACACCCATCCCGCCCGTGGCATGAGTTGGGAAGCTTTTATTATCGATCAATTGATTTCGATCTTTCAGCGAGCGGAGCCGAACAGCCAACCCTATTTTTGGCGCACGTCGCAGGGACATGAAATCGATCTTGTGATCGATTTGGGAACCAGGAGAATTCCGTTTGAGGTCAAGCTGCACTCGGCGCCGACGGCCCAAGACGCCGCGTCGCTGGTATACTGTATGCGCGACTTGAAACTCGCTCGTGGCTACCTGGTCCACTCGGGACGTCAAAATTATTCGCTGGGCAACGGAGTAACGGCGCTCTCCGCCGATCTGATTCTGACCGATCCGCGGACTCTAGTTACGTTGGTGAGACGCTGAGAAGCGCTTTTTATCGCGCGTTTAAGGACCCAGCGATGTCGGATGGGTGGAGGCGTTGCGCCGATACCCGTCGAACCGAGGTCCGATTCGCGATGAATCGCGCCCCTACGCGCTTCAAATCACGAACGGCAAGAACAATTGTGCTGGGCCGGTTGATTTCTCGCGCTTCGGTGCTTTCGCTAACTGGCGAATTTCCTGCTCTAGCCAACGGATGTAATGCCGATAGGTATGGCGTTTGTCGATGGCCGCAATGCAGAGATGACGCACTTGGTAGGCGTACTCTGGCCAGCGTTCCCGGATTGACCGGGGCATCTTGATGTAAGTCGGCGGATCGTCGCAGAATAGGGAATCGCGGGCCAAAGTCCAGATATCACACTGTTGTTCGCCGGACGGGACCTTGGCCGGATCGGCCGAGCGCGACCGTGATCGGCCGCCATGCGCCAGGCCCTGAATCAAATGGGTTAATTCGTGGCCGATGGTCTGATAAGTCACTTTGCGAACCTTGAGGCGGATGATCAGCCGCGTGATGATACCCTTGCGATAAACTATCGTCGCGCTGCCCAAGTGTTTGCGCGTGTAGCCGACCGTGATGGTCGTGTCCCGCAGTTCCGGAAAGAGTTGCAGCGAGCGCTCGATCATCGCAAAGGCGCGGCGGGTGAGCCGCTGTTTCATCGGCGCAGTCAGTCGGATCGGCATGACTCGGATCGGGCGGCGAAACTTGACCTTGAACGGCGGGTCGGCGGTGTCATAATCATTCTTCGCTTGGTTTTTATTTATGGCAGAGGCGGAAAACAAGAACAAGAAAAAAAACGCGGCGCCTTTTCGCGCCGGCACGATTGCCATCATCGGGCGGCCCAACGTCGGCAAGTCGACGCTGCTCAACCAAATTCTCGGCGAGAAGGTCGCCATCGTTTCGCCCAAGCCGCAGACCACGCGCAATCGCATCACCGGCATACGCACGACGCCAGCCTCACAGATCGTTTTTCTCGACACGCCGGGGATTCATCAGGGTCATTCAATGATGAATCGGCGCATGGTGGATACCGCCATGCAGACGCTCGACGAAGTGGACGGGGTCGTCTGGCTGCTCGACGCCCACGCTAAGATCAAACAGGAAGAAGAACGAATCGCCGAGATGGTGCGCGGCGTGGATACGCCGGTGTTGATGCTTCTGAACAAGATTGATTTGATCTCCAAGGGAAAGTTGCTGCCATTGATGGAACGCTGCGCGCAGTTGGCACCGGGCAAGGAGATCGTGCCGGTGAGCGCGCTCACGGGCGACGGCGTGCAACTGGTTTTGGATATCGTCGAAAAGTGGTTGCCGGAAGGAACGCCGTTTTTCACCGAAGGAGAGTACACCGATCAGTCCGAGCGTTTTCTCGCTTCGGAAATCGTCCGCGAGAAAGTATTTTTGCTCACTCGCGACGAAATTCCTTACGGCGTCGCGGTGACGATCGACGAATTCACCGAAAAGCAAGAAAAGAACTTGCTCGTCATCTCGGCGACGATCCATACCGAGCGCGATTCTCACAAAGGAATCTTGATCGGCAAGCGCGGCGCCATGCTCAAAGAGATCGGCAAACAGGCGCGCGAGGAATTGGAAAAATTACTGGGTTGGCGAATTTTTATCGAGCTTTTCGTGCGCGTCGATCCAGGCTGGACGCAAAATCCACATTTGTTAACCGAGATGGGTTTGTAGATGCAGGCAACTTCCACGGCGCGTTTTACCGCAGGGCATAAGCCGGCGCGAAAGCTGCCGCTCGTAGCCATCGTTGGCCGGCCCAACGTCGGGAAATCGACGTTGTTCAACCGTCTCGTCGGCGAGCGCAAAGCGATCGTCGACGATTTACCCGGCGTGACCCGTGATCGCAACTACGCCGAGGCTGAGTGGGCGGGGCGCAGCTATCTGCTTGTCGATACCGGCGGTATGGAGTCGGATAGCGGCGGCAAGCTCGAACAGAGTGTTCAAGCGCAGAGCCGCCTCGCGGTGGCGGAAGCGGACATCGTCGTTTTTCTGCTCGACGGCAAAGGCGGTCTCAATCCGCTGGACCGCGAAGCGGTCGATGAGTTGCGCCGGACGAATAAGCCGGTGTTTTTTGCCGTTAATAAGCTCGATTCACAGCGGCGCGCCGATAATCTGTACGAGTTTTTCGCTCTCGGGCTCGATCAGCTTTATTCGATCTCGGCCGAACACGGCTTGGGTATTGCTAATTTAATGGATAACATCGTCGGCCGGTTGCCACACGAATTGCCGAGCGGCGCCGGCTCAGTCCCGGAGCAGCCGGAAGAAATTCTCGAGCCGCTGCGGGTTGCCGTGGTTGGCCGTCCCAACGTCGGGAAGTCGACACTGATCAATCGTCTGCTCGGTTTCGAGCGCTCGGTTGTAGACTCCAAGCCGGGTACGACGCGCGATTCGCTCGACACGCCGTTCGAGCTCATGGGCCAACCCTGCATACTGATCGATACCGCGGGCATTCGCCGCAAGGCGCGCATCGACGACCGCATCGAACGCTTTAGCGTCCATCGCTCGCTCCGCGCCGTGGACCGCGGCGATTTGATCATCCATGTCATCGATGGTCCGGAAGGTGTCACCGATCAGGATGCGCAGATTCTGAGTTACGCGATCCAGCGCGGCAAGGCGCTGCTGCTGGCCGTGAACAAGTGGGACTTGGTATCAAAGGACGACGGCGACACGGCGAAGTATCGCGACGAAGTGAACTACCGGCTTTCGTTCCTGGAGTTTGCTCCGATCGCTTTTGTCTCGGCTGCGACGGGCCACGGCGTGCGCAAGATGTTACAGACCGCAATGCGGGTAATGCAAGCTTACGGGCGTAAGGTATCCACGTCGGCGCTCAATCAGGCGCTGCAGAAAATCGTGCGCGCGCACTCCGCGCCGCTGTCGCAGGGTCGGGCGGTGAAGTTTTACTATGGTACCCAGACCGGCACGCGGCCGCCGACGTTTACCTTGTTCGTCAACCGGCCCGGAGCGGTGCACGAAAGTTATCAAAGATATCTGGTTCATCAGCTGCGTGAAAACCTCGGTTTCGAAAACGCGCCGCTTCGACTCCATTTGCGGGCCCGCCGCAAAGAATGAAAAGCCAATCGGTCATGACACCGCGGTGGCAGTCGTTGCCGATGAGCGGGCATCACCGAGTTTGCTGGCGGGAAATGCGCTTCCGATCATCATCCCGTGACCTTGAGTGGCGCGCTGCGACGGCATTTTCGGTTCCTTCGTGCTCGGTCCCGCGTGAAAAAAAAGATTGCTGCGATTGGAAGAAAGATTCGTAAAAACAAAACCTTTGCAGGGATAACCCGGTGTGCTCCCGGGCCCGCTTATAGGCCTGTTCTGGCCTTCGGCAGGAAATTACCTTATCATTTTCATCTCGTCTCCCTGGCTTCGCATTGAACCATCGACTCGCGCGCCAGTTTGACAATCTGTAAACGAGTATGGTTGAGCCATCGTTATCTTTTACGAAAGGAAATTCAGCCGGCGTGCCGACGCGCGATCCGTATGCGCCTTGGCTTGCGCTGAGTCGGGTCAAGGGACTCGGCGGCGTGGGCTTCAAGCGGCTGGCGGGGCGTTTCAGTGATCCGACCCAAGCGTTTTTCGCCTCCAGAGCGGAATTGGAGCAAGTCGAGGGGTTGCATCGGGACGTCATCGACGCGCTCGCGAATTTTTCCGCTTGGCTCGAGGTCGACGATGAGTTGCGTCGCACTCGTGAAGCCGGCGTAACGATCGTGCCGTTCAACGATCCAAGCTATCCGGGGCGTTTGCGCATGATCGCCGACCCGCCGCCGGTGCTTTACATGAAAGGGGCGGTGCGCGCCGAAGACGATCGCGCGGTGGCGATCGTTGGATCGCGCAGCGCCAGCGATTACGGCCGGCGCGTCGCGCGCGATCTGGCGCGCGGCTTAGCTGCGTTGGGATTCACGGTAGTGAGCGGCATGGCGCGGGGCATCGACGGCACGGCGCATGAGTGCGCTTTGCAGGCGGGCGGCCGCACGATCGCGGTATTGGGCTCCGGCGTCGAACGGGCCTATCCGCCGGAGCATGAACGACTATACCGGCGCATCAATGAAAGCGGCGCAGTGATCTCGGAACTGCCGGTCGGCACGCGGCCTCTGGCGTTTAATTTTCCGGCGCGCAATCGGCTTATCAGCGGTTTGTCGTTGGGCGTCGTGGTGGTCGAGGCAACTGAGAAGAGCGGCTCGTTGATCACCGCGGCTTTGGCGCTGGAGCAGGCGCGCGAAGTATTCGCCGTGCCCGGCGAGGTCGGCGCAAGTCGCAGCCGCGGCTCGCATCGATTGATTCGCCAGGGGGCGAAACTGGTCGAGACCGTTGACGATATCATCGAGGAGATCGCGCCCCAGCTCGTGCGCCGCGGCGGTGCGGCCGAGACGGCGCGGGTGTTGGCGCCAAGCGCCAGTGCGAGTGCGCGAAAAATTTTCGAAATGCTGCAAGACAATTCCCTGCAAGTGGATCAGGTCATCGAACGGAGCGGACTGCCGGCCGCCCAGGTGTTGGAAATTCTGTTGGACCTGGAATTGCAAGGATTTATTCGGCAGGCGCCGGGCAAGATTTACGCGGCGGAAAGATAAATTCACACAACCTAGTTGAGCACGCTCAGAAAAGAGTCCATCCCTATGGCAGCAAAGAATCTGGTTATCGTTGAGTCTCCCGCCAAGGCCAAAACCTTGGAGAAATATCTAGGCCGGGATTTTCAAGTCAAAGCGTCGATTGGCCATGTCGTCGACTTGCCCAAAAGCAAACTCGGTGTCGATGTCAAAAAAGACTTCGCCCCCGACTTTACCGTCATTCAGGGTAAGAAAAAGATCATCGACGATTTAAAAAAAGCGGCCAAGGGCAAGGAAAACATCTATTTGGCTTCCGACCCGGATCGCGAAGGCGAAGCGATTGCGTGGCATATCGCCGGCCAAGTCGTCAAGAATCACAAGCGCGTGCACCGCGTGCTGATCAACGAAATTACCAAGAAGGCGGTGCAGGACGCGATCGCCAAACCGCTGGCGCTCGACCGCAACAAATTCGACGCGCAGGTCGCCCGCCGTGTGCTTGACCGCTTGGTCGGTTACAAGATCAGCCCGCTACTATGGAACAAGGTGCGGCGCGGCCTCAGCGCCGGGCGCGTGCAGTCGGTGGCGGTGCGGTTGGTATGCGAGCGCGAGACCGACATTCGCGCTTTCGAGCCGGTGGAATACTGGTCGCTGACCGCGCTTCTGGAAGGGCGTCTGACGCCGTCGTTCAAAGCCAAGCTCGTCCAGTGGAAAGAGCAGAAGGTCGACAACAAGAAGTTTCGCCTGGAAAACGATGCCATTGTCCAAGGCATCATCCAGTCGCTCGATGGCGCAGATTGGGCGATCGGCGAGGTCGAGAAGAAAGAGCGCCGCCGTTATCCGACGCCGCCGTTTGTCACCAGCAAACTGCAGCAGGAAGCGGCGCGCAAGCTCGGCTTTCAGCCTCGGCGCACCATGCAGCTGGCGCAGCATCTTTATGAAGGCGTCGAGCTCGGCAACGAAGGTTCAGTCGGTTTGATTACCTACATGCGCACCGATTCGACGCGGATTTCTAACGATGCGCTTGCCGCCGCGCGCCGGCATATTCAAGCGCAATACGGCAAGAATTACGTGCCAGGCAAGCCCAATACGTTTCGCTCGAAAAAGAGCGCGCAGGACGCCCACGAAGCGATTCGTCCGACTTCGCTGGAGTACACCCCGGAGCGCGTGCGCCGTTACTTGCGGCGCGATATGTTTCAACTTTACTCGCTGATTTGGGACCGCTTCGTGGCAAGCCAGATGGTGCCGGCGGTGTACGATCAAACCGCTTTCGAGATTCCGGTCAAAGAAGCGCTGTTTCGCGCCACCGGCCAGCAGATCAAGTTCGACGGCTTCATGAAGGTCTATATAGAAGGGCGCGACGAGCGCGCGGCGCAGGCCAACGGCGAGGATGACGACGAGGCGCAGGACGCGGACGGCATGCTGCCGGATTTGCAAAGGGGCGACGCCTTAAAGCTGCTTTCGCTGGATCCGCGCCAGCATTTTACCCAGCCGCCGCCGCGCTACACCCAGGCCTCCTTGATTAAGGAACTCGACGAAAAAGGCATCGGCAGGCCGTCTACTTACGCGGCGATTATTTCCAATATTCTAGACCGCGAGTACGTGGCGCAGAACGAAAGCCGCCAACTGTTGCCCACCGATTTGGGTTTTCTCGTTACCGATCTTTTGGTCGAGAGCTTTCCCGACATTCTTAACGTGGAGTTCACCGCCAGCATGGAGGACGAGCTCGACAAGATCGAAGGCGGCAAAGAAAAGTGGACCAAGGCGATGAAGCGGTTCTATACGCCGTTTGAGCGCGATCTCAAGAAGGCCGAGAAAGAGATGCGCGACGTCAAACGGCAGGAAGTGCCGACGGATATCGACTGTGACAAGTGCGGCGCGAAGATGGTGATCAAATGGGGGCGCAACGGCGAGTTCCTCGCTTGCCCGCAATATCCCGAGTGCAAAAACACGAAAAATCTTAAACGCAGCGATACGGGCGAGATTGAAATCGCCGCCGAAGAAGAGGTCGATGAAACCTGCGAGGAGTGCGGCCGGCCGATGCTTCTACGCTGGGGAAAATTCGGTAAATTCCTCGGCTGCAGCGGCTATCCCGAGTGCAAAAACATTCAACCGCTGCAAAAGCCGGTCGATCTCGGCGTCAAATGTCCGGAGTGCAAGAAGGGTAATATCAAGGAGCGCAAATCGCGCTGGGGTAAAGTTTTTTATGGCTGCGATAAGTATCCCGAATGCAAATTCGCGTCTTGGGACAAACCCATGCCGACGCCTTGTCCTGAATGCGACAGCCCGATCCTGGTCGAGAAAGTGACCAAGCGCAACGGCCGCAGCCATCGTTGTTATAAGAAGGAGTGCGGCTACTCGATCCAGGTCGCCGAACAGTAATCAGTCGGCGACACGACGAACCTGTCGGCGCGATTTATAGATTTGTAAGATCAGTCATTCGATTACGCGCCGCGCCGCGGCGATCGCCGCCGCGGCGATCACAATGCATTTTTCATTCGCTCATGGAAAATATCGTTCGCATCATCGGCGGCGGGCTGGCGGGCGCGGAGGCCGCCTGGCAGCTGGCTCGCCGCCGTGTCGCCGTGGAACTTTTCGAGATGCGCCCGCAGCGCATGACCGAGGCTCACGCTGGCGCCAATCTCGGTGAACTGGTGTGCAGCAACTCGCTGCGCTCGGATCTGATGACGGCGCCGGCCGGCCTGTTGAAAGCGGAGATGCGCCAGCTCGCTTCGCTCGTGATTCGCTGCGCCGAAGCCACCCGGGTGCCGGCCGGCTCGGCTTTGGCGGTGGATCGCGAACGGTTCAGTGCGGCGCTGACTGAGGCCGTCGAAGCGCTGGCGTCAGTGCGGATCACCCGGCGGGAGATTCAGGCCATCCCCGACGACGGCATCGTGATACTTGCCACCGGGCCGCTCACTTCGCCGGTTTTATCGCGCGATCTGGCGGCGCGCCTGGGCGAAGAACATCTTTATTTTTACGACGCGATTTCTCCCATCGTCACCGCCGAGTCGATCGACATCAACGGGGCGTTTCGCGCCGCGCGGTACAACAAAGGCGGCGATGACTATCTCAATTTGCCGATGACCCGCCAAGAGTACGATCGTTTCGTTACCGCGCTGTTGAGTGCCGAGCGGGTGCCGACTCACAACTTCGAGCGCTTCGTGCCGTTCGAGGGTTGCATGCCGATCGAAGAAATAGCCAACCGCGGCCGGGAAACACTGGCGTTCGGTCCCATGCGCGCCGTCGGGCTGAGCGATCCGCGCACCGGCCGGCCTCCCTACGCGGTCGTGCAGCTGCGCCAGGAGAACAGAGAAAAAACGCTATACAATCTGGTCGGCTTTCAAACCAAGATGACCTATCCGGAGCAGCGGCGCGTGTTCGCGCTGGTCCCCGGCTTGGCCAATGCCGAGTTCGTTCGCCTCGGCAGCCTGCACCGCAACACCTTTATTAATGCGCCCAAACACCTTCTGCCGACGCTCCAGTGGCGTCAACGCGCGTCGCTATTTTTCGCCGGGCAAATGACCGGTGTCGAAGGCTACATTGAATCGGCTGCGACCGGCCTGCTCGCCGGCATCAATGCCGCCAATTTGCTCGCCGGCAAGCCGCCGGTGGTGCCGCCGGCGACGACGGCGCTCGGAGCGCTGTTAGGTTACATCACCGATCCTGAGCGCACGAGGTTTCAACCGATGAACGTGAACTTCGGCTTGATCCCGTCTTTGGCCGAGCGTGTGCGCGGCAGAGTGAAAAAGGAAATGATGTCACGGCGCGCGCTGGCCGACATGGCCGCATGGCTGCGCGAGACCGACAATGCGATTGCGCCTGCTGATGCGCAATCAAACTCCGGCTCGGAAACCGTCTTGGCGCGATGACTCCACGCCGCGTTGCTTTCATCGACATCGGCACGAACTCCATTCTCTGCCTGATCGCAGACGTCAGAGACACGGGTCGCTTCAGAGTCCTGGACGATCTGGCCGACATCGCGCGCCTGGGCCAAGGTGTCGACCGCACCCGCCGAATCAGTCCCGAAGGCGAGCAGCGCGCGCTCGCAGTGCTCCAACGCTATCGCGACCACTGCAGGAACTTGGGGGTCGAGGAGATCATCGCTGTCGGCACGAGCGCTTTGCGCGATGCCGAGAACAGCGGCGAAGTCCGGGCGCGCTATCGCGACGAGCTCGGCTTTGACATCCGGGTGATATCGGGTAAGGAAGAAGCCGCCTATTCCTTTCTAGCCGTGCAGCGCGGTCTCTCTCTCGATGCCACGGAGTTCATGGTCATTGATATCGGCGGCGGCAGCACCGAGTTTATTCGCGGTAACCAGTCGGGCGTGTCCCGGGCCGTCAGCATCGATGTCGGTTCGGTACGGCTGACCGAGCGGTTTCTGCATAACGATCCGGTGCGCAGCGATGAAGTTACGGCGATGATCGCGGCCGTTGACCACGAAATCGCACAGTTGCCCCGACTCGGCATTCAAGCCGATTCGAGCCTCACGCTCGTCGGCATCGCCGGCACGTTTACGACGCTGGCCGCAGTGCAAAAGAAGTTGCAACATTATTCCCACAGCGATGTTCACGGCAGTCGGCTCACTCTCGACGAACTCAGGCGGCAGGTCAGTCTGTTTCAGCAGAAATCCGTCGCCGAACGAAAAGGCATGGTCGGGATGGATCCAAAAAGAGCCGATGTGATTTTTGCCGGTGCTTGCTTGATCGAGCGGATCATGAAATTCTATCGCGCCGAGCACGTCATCGTCAGCGATCAGGGTGTGCGTTACGGTTTGCTCCACAAAGCCGCGCAAGCGCTGTAGAAACTGTTGACTTTTGTTAGCGAATTGGAAATGATCGGCCTTTGTTTTTGACAATCAAAAAATATTCCGGGTACCTTTCAATGAACGCCGGGCTTGTCACTGGGGGAGGCGAGAGCAATGACCAAAGCAGAGTTAGTCGACGCCGTTGCCAAGAGCGCTAACATCAGCAAGCTCACCGCCAACGAGGCAGTGGATGCAACGTTCAGCAGCATTGCCAAAGCGATCAAAAAAAGCAGGCGGTTCCAGGTACCTGGTTTTGGGACTTTCACCGTACGCTCGCGCAAGGCTCGCAAAGGCAGAAATCCTCAGACCGGCGCGATGATGAACATCGGTGCCAGTCGCACGGTAGGATTCAAGGCCGCCCCAGTGCTCAAAAAGGGGCTCTAGACCATTCGGTCAACGGTCGGAGGTCACGCGGAAAACCGGGTGGCCTTTTTTTTGGCCGACTTGATGAGCGGGGTTCAGGCACGTAATATAAACCGGCATGGATCGGCAGAGTTTCGTCATGTCATTGAAAACGGAAAAAATCTGGTTGGACGGAGAATTGATTCGTTGGGAGGACGCCAAGGTGCACGTGTTGGCGCACGGACTGCACTACGGCACAGGATATTTCGAAGGGATCCGTTGCTACGAGGTTGCGGATGGCCGGTCGGCCGTTTTTCGCCTGCCGGAGCATATGCGCCGGCTCGCTGATTCGGGCAAAATTCTGGGCTTTCCTTTGCCGTATACGGTCGAACAAATGTGCAAGGCCACGGCAGAAGTCATTCGGGCGAACAATCTAAAAGCCTGTTACATCCGGCCTCTCGCCTTTCTCGGACTCGGCGACCTTGGAATCTACGTGCCGCACAATCCCGTGAACGTGTGCATCGCGGTGTGGCCCTGGGGGGCCTATCTCGGCGACGAGGGACTCAAAAACGGCATTCGCGCCAAGGTGTCCTCCTACACGCGCCACCATGTCAACGTGATGATGACGAAAAGCAAGACGACGGGTAACTACGTCAATTCGGTTCTCGCCAAAGCGGAAGTCAAAAAGGGCGGATACGACGAAGCGGTCATGCTCGACAGCGAGGGTTATGTGTCCGAAGCCAGCGGCGAAAATATTTTCATCGTGCGCAACGGCAAGATCAAAACTACGCCGCTCACGTCGATCCTGCCGGGCATAACGCGAGATTCGATCATTACCCTGGCCCTGGACAAAGGTTACGAAGTGGTCGAAGAGCGTTTTACCCGCGACGAGCTCTACATCGCGGATGAAGCGTTCTTCACCGGCACGGCGGCGGAGCTGACGCCGATCCGCGAAGTCGACGACCGCCAGATCGGCGCCGGCCGGCGCGGTCCCGTGACCGAAGATATTCAAGAAACATTTTTCGATGTGATCAAAGGAAAAAATCACAAATACCAGAAATGGCTCACTTACGTTTAGCCGCGCGTCGCGCGATTGTTCGTTCGCCCGCGAGCCGGCCGATCATCCAATAGATTGCCGATGTCAGACACCTTCGACGCAACTTTACGTATCACCATGTTGCCGCGCGACACCAACGCGCGCGGCACGATTTTCGGCGGTGTCATTCTTAGCCACATCGACTTGGCCGGAGGCATCGCGGCGTCGCGGCAAGCATCGCGAAACTTTGTCACGCGGGCGATGCGCGAAGTTGAGTTCATTGCGCCGGTCTATGTCGGCGACGTGGTGAGTTTCTATACGGCGGTGCTGCGCCAGGGCACGACTTCAATCACGGTGAAAGTGAGCGTTGAAGCGGAGCGCGGCAGGGAGCCGCGCCATCGCGTCAAGGTGACCGAGGCGGAAGTCATTTACGTGGCTGTCGACGAGGCGGGGAAAGCGCTACCATTGAAATAACCGATGGCAAATCGAATGATCTTGCAGTTTGGGTTGGCCGCGACGCTGTGTCTAACCACGGCACTGGGCGTGGGCGCCGCCGAGATGCCTGCGACCCCGGAGACGGGACCCGGCTGTTGCCGGCGTGACGCCGACATCGCCCGCTGGCACAAGCTTGCCGACCGACTTTATGCTCAGTTCAAACCGGCAGAAGCGATCAAAGAGCTGCAAAAAATTCTTGAGGTCGACGGACGCGATTTCGAGGCGCTGATAAAAATAGCGCGCGCCTACATCGATATCGGCGACACGATTGCGGAGAACGGCGACAATTGGAAAGAACGAAAGCTAAAAGAATACGTTATCGCCGAAGGCTATGCCCGCAACGCCATCAAGGTCGATCCGCGCTCCACCTGGGGCCATTTTTGGCTGGCTGCGGCGCTCGGCAATGCGGCGATGGTATCGCCCATTGCGCGGCAACTGGAGCTGGCCGGCGAGATTCGCGCCGAGATCGAGCGAGCGCTCGCGCTGGACCCCAAGAACGGGTTCGCTTATCACGCCTACGGCGTGTGGCATCGCAAGATCATCGAGGTCGGCGCCCTCAGCCGCGTGTTCGCTTCGGTGTTATACGGACAGTCGGTACCGACGGGAAGCTTGGAGAAATCAATCGAATATTTGAAGAGGGCGGTCGAGATCAATCCGACAGTCATCGTTTCGCGTTTGGAGCTGGCGCGCAGCCATGTGGCCAAAGAAGAATGGGAGCCCGCGCGGGTCTTGCTTAAGACGATTCCCAGCTTACCCATTCGTTTCTCCGACGACGCCAAGCACAAAAAAAGCGCCGAGCAGCTCCTGGCCGAAATCAACGATCGCTAGTCAGGCAGGCGCTGCCGCCATTTTCACGCAAGAAGAACGCCTGCGATCCCGGGATGGGCGTGCCCCCGCTACTATTCAATAACAGAGTGTTGCTATTCGCGTTCGCCTCGCATCATTCTAATATCCCGGGTAACGCAAGGGAGGAACATTTATGACGATCGCCGGACTTCGCTTCGGACATGTGGCATTCAAAGTGGCCGACGCGGAGCGCAGCGTGCGGTGGTACGGCGACGCCTTCGGCGCGAAGAAGATCTACCACGCCGAGGCGCAGGGCGAGCGGCCGGAACTGATGTTTCTGGAATTCAGCAAGGGACAATGCATCGAGCTATTTACCGGCGGCAAGAACATGCCGAAGTCGCCCGCTGATCCGATCGGTTATATCCATTTCTGCGTCGTGGTGGATAATCTGGAGCAAGCGCTCGAACACCTCGCGAAAATGAACGTGACGCCGGAGCGGAAGTTTATCGGTCGCGCCCAGCAACGCATCGCTTTCATTTCTGATCCCGATGGCAACAGCATTGAGCTGATGGAGATCCCGCCCGAGTCGCAGATTTACCGTGACTGACAAATGTCTATGGATGTCGGCGGTTGGCGAGCAGACAACCCCAGCCTTCCACAGGCGGGATAATGCCCGGACGTACGAGATCGTTCCACACTTCGGCGCTCATGTTCGTAAACGCGGTCTTGCCGAATTCTTCCTCGATGGCAGGAATGACGTGGAGACTCATGGCGGCGCCACCAGGCACTGAAACGCCATCGGCTTGCGGCGCGAGTCTGGCTGCCTCGCGCCCAACTTCGAGAGCTAAATTCAATCCTTCTTCGAGGGTCATGGCAAACGCTTCACCGGCCCACTGGTTGCGCTTCGTTATACACAGGACTTTGATGCCGCCGGCTTCGAGATAGCGCGTGATCGCGTCGTTGACTTGATTCGCCCAACGGCTGCCGATGGTCAAGGAGTTAAGCCCCAGGTGCTTCATGGCTGCAATCAGCGCTTCGAGCGGAGCGTCGGCGGGGATGCCGGTTTTTTGCTGGGTTCTCTTCAGCAAATCGAGCACGCGCTCGCGTCCCAACACCGCCGAAATCGGCGCGCCGCCAAAAATGATAACGTCGGCCTTTTCTTTGGCCAGCCGCTCAACGCAGGTCCAATAATTGCCCACTGCCTTTTCAACGCCTTCCTCGGTGTAGTTTTCCAGTCCCAGGCCGGTGGCGATCTCCATGACGTCCAGCGGCAGGAGGCGATAGAGCTGGTAGTTGGGCCCGCGTTGCAAGTTTTCGTGGGCGCGCGGGTGGATGTTTCCATAGCGAAAGCGGGGCAATAGTTTCTCAACGTAATTAGCCATAGACTTGTCTCATTCCAGTTGCGGCGCCGGCGATAAGGATAATTCTTGGGCAACACTGATTCGCCAAGCCTATTCTCCAGGTTTTCTCTATTACGTCAGGCAACGCTCAGTAACCGTATTTCTTCTCGATCGCCTTAAGTTCTTCGTTGCCCATGCCAGCGTACCATTTGCGCGTGTCTTCGATGCCTGGCGTTTCCTTGAAGTAGCGCGCTTCGGTGCCGCTCCTTTTCAATTCCTCCAAACACTGGCGCATGCCGTGCAAGGCCGCGACTTGCAAGACCGTGGGAATGCAGCCGACGCGCCCGCCGAGCTCACCGTAGCGCTCAAGGGTCATGATCTGGCGCGGCGGCACGCCGACCAGCGGTTTGCCGAGCTTGGCGTAAGCTTTGATGTCGTCCTCGGAGCGCGCGCTTAACCACGCTGCATCGGCGCCGGCTTCGATACAGGCCTGCGTGCGATCGAGGCGTTCCTGCAAGCAATCCTTTGCTTCCGAGCGCGCGATGATCACTAAATTTTCGTCACGCCGGGTATCGACGGCCGCTTTGATCTTGTTGACGAATTCCTCCCTTGATACCAAGCCGACATCGAAGCCTTCGTGGCCGGCGCGCTTGGGCGTCATCTGGTCTTCAATGTGGATCGCCGCAACGCCGGTCTTGTCGAATTCTCGCACCGCGCGCGTAACGTTTACCGCATTGCCGTAACCGGTCTCGGCGTCGCTGACAATCGGAATATTTACGGCGTCGGCGATCTCGCGAGCGCGGTTGATCATTTCCGTCAACGTCAGCAGTCCCGCATCGGCGAAGCCAAGCGCGCGATGCTGACCGCTGCCGGAAATATGCACGAGAGGAAAGCCGAGCCACTCGACCAGACGGGCTTGAATCCCATCGTTGCAACTCGGCGCGATATGACACACCGGCTCATTGAGCATCTTTCGCAGAGCTTTACGTTTTTCGGCTGCGGTCAGCTCCATATTCTTTTCGTCCTTTCAGCTTAGTGACGATTTTTCGTGCTTAGGGGCGACCGGCCGGTCGCCCACCATTTGATCGCGCGTTACGACTGCGACTTTATGCTCTCTGTTTGCCGGCGCGGGCGAATTCATCTCTTCGGCCCACGGTCGTTTTGAGCAGCTCGGGCGGTATGACCTTCGCGCCGCCAAGCATTTCGGCGAAGATCGCCATTTGCGCGGCTTCTTCGACGATCAAATTGGCCCGCGCCGCCGCGGCCGGATCGCTGCCGAAGGCGAGCACGCCATGATTTTCGAGCAATACGGCCTTGGTGTTTTTCGTGGACCTCAATGCATCCGCGATATTCGCCACCGATTCGGCAGAGCCGCGCGGCCCGTACTTGGCGAGCGGGATGCCATCGGTCATGTCTTGGCGCACCAAAGCTTCATAGGAACAGCCGAGCGAGCGGCTCGCCAACGCAAAGCTGGTCGCGTAGGTGGAGTGGGTATGCACGACTGCGCCGGTCTCGGGCCGTTGCTTGTAAACGATCGCGTGCATGTGCACGATCTCGGCATTGGTCGGGTTGATTTCGCCTTCGAGCAGATGTCCGTCGAGATCGAGCAGGGCAAGGTTCTCCGGCTTCAAGTTGTCGAACGAGCTGGTCGCGGTCAGGAGAATCGTGTCGGTACCGGGCACTCGCACGCTGAAGTTGCCGTGGTGACTCATGGAAATCGCGCCGGTGCGGACGAGAAAGCTCGCGCTGTCGATCACGGCTTGACGGAGATCCGGATGCTTCATTGACATGGTTCCTCCCCGGACGCGCGCAGGGACGCGCGATCGTGGTCATCGATGTTCGGCTTGGCTGCTAAAATATTCCCACGCTCGATTGGACACTTCTTCACCGGAGACCTGAGCGTAAATCACGTCCAACTCTTCGGCCGTAAAATAGCGCGGCTTGCCCGCGGACATGGCGCGCAGCTGATAGTTGGCCGCTTCCTCCATCCACAGCGTCATGACGCAGACGCGCCGCACGTCTTTATCGGCGACGTTGACGCCGTGGCCGCGCAGCAACATGGCGCCATGTTGACCTAACGTTTTCGCTACGGCATCGCCGAGCTCGCGCGTGCGAATGAGCGTAATCGGGTCGAAGACCTGGACATTGTTTTTAAAGATCGCTCCCGAGGCGTGCAGCGGACGAAGGGTCTCCCCGAGCGAGCCGAGCACGACGCAGCTCGGAGGATGGACATGGCAAACCGATTGAACGTCAGGCCGGGCCTTATAAATGCGCGCGTGTATCCAAAATTCCGTATTCGGCCTGCCGTCGCCGGACAGCTGATTTCCTTCGACGTCGAGCACGAGCAGATTATCTAAACGCACGAGCGCCGGGCTCATGCGCGGCGGAAAGATAAAAGTATCGGTGCCGGGAATGCGCGCGCTCACGTGGCCGAACGCCGCGGCGACGCCTTGCCGGTGTAAAATATGACTGGCGGTGACGATATCTTGCTTGATGGGGTCGAGATCCATAAGGTGTTTACTTCCGTTCGCGCAATCTCAAATCCCATACGACATGCGGCCATAAATGTCCACATAGCGCGCAGCAAATAGCAAAATTGGCGACGTGTTCTAGCAATCGATCACTGTGAAATTGTTCTCCTGATACCTTCGGAAACTCGTTCGCGGCTGTTAAATTATCTATTTCACAATTGCGCGGGTTCGTAAGTCACTCAATTCGGCGGCGCTGAGACCGAGAATACCGCCGAGGACCTCGTCCGTATGCTGGCCGAGAGCGGGCGCGTCATCGCGTATGCTCGCCGGGGTTTTCGACATGTGAATCCACGGCGCGAGGAGCTTAGTCGGTCCGGCAGTCGGATGATTGCGCTCGATGAATGCGTTTCGTTCCTTGATGTGCGGATCTTCGAGCACTTCGCCCATGGACAACACCGGGGCGCCGAAATAGTCGATGTGCCGCAAGCCATCCCACAGCTCCTGGCGGGTTTTGCCGCGCATCCATGTTTTTATCAGCTCGTACAACTCCGCGCGATGTTGTTTACGCGCCGGTGCGCTCGCGAACCGCGCGTCGTCGAGCAGATCCTCGCGGGCCATGAACTTGGCGAGCTTTACCCAGCCGCTGTCGCTGAGGTCGGGAATGCGCAAGGTGAAATAGCCGTCCGCCGCCGCAACCGGCTTGTTGCCGATTTCGATGCCGACAAAGTGCTCGTGGAATTCGCTGATCATGAAACCGAGCAACGCTTCCTGCATCGACACGACAATTCTTTGGCCCTCGCCGGTGCGCTCGCGCGCGTGCAGGGCGGCGAGAATACCGCAAACCATGCTCACCCCGGCGGCTTCGTCGCCGATACCGATCGCTTTGGTTCCCGGAGCGCCGCTGTATTTCCATCCGGTGTGCGTCCAGCCGGTCATGCTGTTATTGGTGTGCGCGGTGCTGCCGTAATCCTTGTAAGGCCCGGACTCTCCGAAACCGCGCGAGCACGCGTAAATCACCCGCGGGTTGATCGTCTTGAGCGCGTCGTAGCCTAAGCCGAATTTCTCCATCGTGCCCGTGTGGTAGTTTTCCACCACCACGTCGGCATGGGCAATGAGTTCCCGCGCCAGCTCCACGCCCCGTGCGGTTTTGAGATTGAGCACGACGCTCTTCTTGCTGGCGTTGATCCACAAAAATTCGTAGCCGTCTATTTCACTGTTCGGCGGCATCCACGAGCGGCGAAAGCCGTCGCCGCCAGGCGGCTCGATCTTGATGATCTCCGCACCCATATGGCCGAGCAGCATCGTGCAAAAAGGACCGTTGAGCGCATGGGTAAAGTCGATCACGCGAATATCTGCAAGCGCGCCGGGCATGTTAACCCCTTTGGTTGCGAAAGAATTCGGACGGAAGGACCAAAGGCCTCCCACGCCAACCCCTTACTAATTCGACCATCAATAATTGGCCGGACCATACCATGAGTCGGCAACGAGACAACAGCAATCCCGATTCCAACAGATTTCGGAAAGTTAAGGGTACAAACCAGTTTGGCGGTTTTAGGTTTAAATAGTCAACCTATCGTCTCTCCCGGGGTGACTATAAGTACCATCGTGCGGTGTAAGCCTTGCAGATTACTTCCAGCATCGCCTGGTATTCCCTGTCGACATCTATGTTAACCGAGTTGGGGCGTGGTAGCTCGGGAGGATTTACGTTGTCAACATCTACGGGCACGAGCAAGATGTAATCGTATCCGGCTTCATGCGTGTACGCCGGATTTCGCCTGGGGAAGCTTTTTAAAATATTCCAAAGTTGTTTTTGGATCGTCCGGCCGATTCATGCTGATGGCCCAATTGAACTCCTTCCAAAGGGATTGGTCACCGGAGGATAGGCGCGGCAGAATCCTGTTTTCGAACCTTCGCATCTGATCTTTGTACCTTTTCTTAACCTGATCGGGAATGTTCAGAACGCGATCGGCAAGTCCCACCAGGATAGTAGCTACGATTATCGCCTCCTTCTTTACTCCATGGACGGACTCGAGCGCTTTTTTGAGATCATCAAATCTGTTGGTTCTATTCCGATGAGCCGTGATGACCGATTTATTTTCAATGACGACGCGCACCTTCTCTAAATCTGGACTGGAGCCATCCGCGCCGGGTTCTCCTACAAATAAATCTATTTTCCGGCCTCTGTCGCCCGGCGCGTTCACGTTCATCCAGCAGCGGATTTTTCCGGACGCGAGATCTCCCCTGAAGCGTTCGCAGGAATTTGTTAGATCTTTGAGAATGCCACGACTTACAACGTCGGAGTGCAATTCTAATCGGTGGTTGTGATACCGGGTCTTCCTAATGTCGTCGATGAATTCGTCAAAGGGAGTGCTCATCCGGAAGAAGACTAAGCCGGGATTTTCTCGGCAGGCGCTGTGACGGACGATGCATTTCCCGGTAGGAACTCGTCCGGAATAGGCAGTTGCTTGAGGACATGACTCTGGAGCCGGAGAAAATTGTTAGTTGCTCTCTGGCAGTGAGAAATTAGCCAAAACCTGACTCTGGGTGAGTTTAGATAATCATCAATTTCATAGATGTGCTCGGGGCGCCTAGGCACGATGTAATACACGGAGTGCCGCGGTACGAGCACACCGGTCTCATCTACAACAAAGAAAGAATCGCGAGTAATATCCTTGCATAATATTTTTGGTC
>JBOHVN010000253.1:0-13029 GCA_050735675.1 Binatia bacterium
CAACGAATCGATCGCCACATCCGATCTTACCAACCACGAGCGCGGCTATTTTAGCCGCGAAAGACGCTCCGCTGGACATCGACTTGGTGGGAGTTTAATCTCATCGTGCCCATACTCGCAACCGGTAGTGTGGTATAGATGAGACAGTGACTTTGCGATTGGATGTGAAATAGAGCCAGTGAACGATTACGGAAAAATACACGACCGAAACGCTGGCAATTCTACATTGGTTCTGATTACGCTTGTGCTCTTGGTCTTTTCGTTGCTCAACGAAAGCTCTCTCGCATCGCATCATTACACGGACAGACAGATGGACGCGCTGGCGGGCCGAGTCGGAAAAACCTTTTGGCTAAACGCACCAGACGAAAAACTACCAGCGTTTGTTAGTGCTCCCAGCGCCACGGCGCCAAGTATTCGCCCCAGCGGCAACGGATCTTTTGTCATTACCGAGCTCACCGGAAGATCTAGCAAAAATCCATATTACACCGTCAGGTTCGAGTCTGGTAAGGTGGCGTACATTCGCCCTGAAACGTTTCACGAGGCGCTCAACTTGACGATTGTATCGGCCGATCCGCGCGCCAACGAAAAAGAAAAATCAGAGCAACGAGAACGCGACGAAAAAGAGCGGGTTGCATGGATCCAGGCTCAACCCTGGTCGCCGATCGTCAAACAAGCGGCGATCAAAAAACAACCGACGCCCGGACTCAACACTGGCGAAGTAAAGCGGGTGTTAGGCGATCCGCAGCGCATCACCGAGCTGCGCGGGCCAATAAAGGTCGCCGAAGAACATTGGTTTTATCCGGACGGCCGGGTATTGATTTTTCACAATGGTCTTCTGAGCAAAGTCGACAAGATCGAGAAATAAGCGACTTAAGCGCTTTGCCGGATTCCCAACCGAGCGCCGCCGATCGGCGCGTCGCCAAAACCCGTTTGACTCACAAGCGTAACTTCCTGAGCTTGTCATTGCGCCTACGTTCGGACTTGGAAGCTCGATTCGGATTACCACCTTTCCGGGTCTCCACATATTCAGCGTCAACATCATCGCTCGTCGCGCCGCCATCCAGCGCTCGAAGGATCGGATTGAATTCGCCCGCCGAAATAGCGACCGCGCCGAAGCGTTCAACTGCGCGGCGAATTTCGCGGTCCGATGTCACCACCACCGAACCCGCTCCTTTCGCGCGCGCCAGCCGGACAATCACCGCATCGGCCTTTTCGTTCAGCCGCGAATAAACAACGGAAATACCGTCCTTTTTCGCTAAGACTTCATTGCCGCGACCGGTGCGCCAACCATCAAAGACGACGGTGACATCAAACTGCTTGATTTTTTGATATGAGGAGAGCCGTTGAACTAACCAGTTGCGCTTGGGCTCGAGAGGTTCGCGCAGCCCCTGTTCGTTACCGATTAAATTATAGCCATCAATAATGAGATCCATTGTTTACCCTGGTCATTTTGCCAGCCATCACAATGAGTTGATAGTCACTGGTTGTCAAAAATAAAAAAAACAGGTAAAACCGTTGCGATTTTCACTGGAGGACCTGTCAAGTTGCCGCTAAATGTAAACAAAGCTCGAAGAATCAAGGAATTACCACCCTACTTGTTCGCCGAGATCGACCGCCGAAAGCGCGAGGCACTAGGACGCGGCGTGGACCTTATCGACCTAGGCATCGGGGATCCGGATATTCCGACCCCGGCCCCCGTCGTCGAAAAGCTGGCGGAAAGCGTCAGCAAACCGGTTAATCACCGCTATCCGAGCAGCTCCGGAATGGCGGAATTCCGCGAAGCCGTCGCCAGTTGGTACAAGACTCGCTTCAATGTCAAATTGGATCCGGCAAAGGAAGTGGTTTCTCTGATCGGCTCAAAGGAAGGCATCGGCAATATGGCCGTCGCCTTCGTCGATCCCGGAGACGTAGTTTTAGTATCGAGCCCCTGCTACCCCGTCTACCATATCGGTACAGCCTTTAGCGGCGGCAAGAACTATTTTCTGCCGTTGAAGAAAGAAAATCATTTTTTGCCCGATCTGGACTCCGTTCCAAACCACGTTGCCCGGCAGGCCAAGCTGCTGTGGATTAACTACCCCAACAATCCCACGGCCGCTGTCGCCGACAAAGATTTTTACCGCCGTGTGGTCGACTTCGCCAATCGGCACAACGTCATCGTTTGCCACGACGCCGCCTACACTGAGATGGGTTACGACGGTTACCGGCCCATGAGCTTTCTCGAAATCGACGGCGCCCGCGAGGTCGGCATCGAATTCCATTCGCTGTCGAAAACCTTCAACATGACCGGCTGGCGTATCGGCATGGCGGTGGGAAACCCGGAAATTGTCGCGGGACTGGCGCAAGCCAAGTCCAATTTGGATTCGGGAATATTTCAAGCGATCCAGGAGGCGGGCATCGAAGCGTTGCGTTTAGGCGATCAAATTGTCGAGCCATCGCGCAAGATCTACCAGGAGCGGCGCGATATTCTGGTCGACGGTTTGCGCGCGGTCGGTCTCGACTGCGAAAAACCGCGCGCGACATTTTACGTCTGGGTTGCCTGCCCGAAAGGGCTCACCTCGGCCGATTTCGCCGCCCAGCTGCTCGACGAAGCCGGCGTCGTGACGACTCCCGGCAACGGTTTCGGCGACGCCGGTGAAGGATATGTGCGTTTTACAGTCTGCGTCGACAAAGAACGACTACGGGAGGTTGCGGAAAGGATTCGCAGGGTCAAGCTGTAAAATTCTTTCTTCAAAACGTCGGCATGGCAAACGCGGTAGCTCATCAGGTTTATGTCGGGATCGGTTCCAATGTGGGGAACAAGAAGGAAAATTTTTTCGAAGCCGTCGACAGGCTCGCCAAGTTGCCCGAAACCAAGGTGATCAAAGAATCGTCGCTCTACGAAAGCGAGCCCTTGGGCGACGCCAAGGACTGGTACGTCAACGGCGCCATCGAGATCGAGACCAAATTCAAGCCCGACATGCTGCTCAAGAAGTTCAAGAACATCGAGCGCGCCATGGGCCGGAAGAAAGTCAAGAAACGCTGGGGTGCGCGCATCATCGATTTGGATATCCTTCTCTACGACTCGGCGGTCGTCAAAAAGAAAACTTTAAGAATCCCCCATCCCGAAATGCCGACCCGAAAATTTGTGCTGATTCCGCTCAGTGAGATTGCCCCGCAGGTCATTCATCCCGAGCTGGGCGTGACTATCTCCGAGTTGCTCATCAACGTGAAAGATGACAAAAAGATTCATCTCTATCACGCGTAACCCAATCACCCGGCAGGGAGCGAAATGTTGCTGCTCCGCCTCATCCTACTTTTCCTAATTTGTTACGTTCTTATTACCGTGCTCCGATCGCTCATCGGCCGCGGCAAAGGCGATGTTTCGAGCAGGATCAAATCCAATCCGGATGGCGAAGAGATGGTGCTCGATCCGCAATGCCACAGCTATGTTCCCAAGTCGGACGCGGTAGTCCAGTCGGGCCGTTATTTCTGCAGCCAGGAATGCGCGCGGCTTTACTTAACTCGCTAGCGCCCGCAGAATTCTTTCGTGGACATTGTCGAAGCCGCCGTTGGACATCACCAGCACTACATCGTCAGGTTGTCCATCGCGCGCAATGACGGCCGCGATGTCCGACGCGCTCGCCGCTTTGCCGGCGCGATCATCCCCGTACAAGCGATTGATCCGGCTCACGACATTATCAATGGAGAGGCGCTCGCCGTCGGGAATCTTTTCCGGCTGGTAGACCGCCGCTACCAGAATTCGATCAGCTACTCCCAAAGCTGCGGCGAACTCCTGCTCGAAAATACTTCGCTTGCTAGTATTGCTGCGCGGCTCGAATACCGCCCACAAGCGGCGGCCGCGGTAGGCTGCGCGAACTGCGTCGATGGTCTCACGCACCGCCGTCGGGTGATGAGCGAAATCGTCCATCACTAAGACGCCGCGCTGCTGCCCGCGAATCTCCTGGCGCCGCTTGACTCCCGTGAAACTCCGAAAGCCATCGCGCAGCCTAGCGCGATCCAGGCCCACGGCCCGCCCAAGCGCGTAAACCGCCAGGGCGTTCTTGACATTATGCCGGCCAATAACGCCAACCTCGATACTCCCCTCGGATTGACCGCGGTAACACGGCTCGAAAAAAGTCCGGCCCTCGTGAAACTCTGGTTTGACCGCTTGCCAGTCGGCATCGCCATCACCGTAGGTGACGAGTTGACAGCGCGCGGCGGCGGCAATTTCCCTCGCAGCCGGATAGTCGCGGCACAGGATTAGCGATCCGTTGCGCGGGATGATCTCCATGAGCCTGGCAAACGCGCTCTTGACGTGATCGAGATCGCGGTAGATGTCGGCGTGGTCGAATTCGATCCCGGTGAGAATCACGTGATGCGGACGGTAATGGAGAAACTTTGGGGCTTTGTCGAAAAACGCAGTGTCGTATTCGTCGCCTTCGATGACCACGTGTTCGCCCGCGCCGACCTTCCAGCCGCTGCCGAAATTGATCGGCACGCCGCCGACGAAAAAGCCCGGATCCAGTCCCGCGCTCGTCAATACCCAGGCCGCCAGCGCCGTAGTGGTCGTCTTACCATGCGTGCCGGCGATAACCAGCGACGTTCTCGCCCCGATGAGAAATTGACCCAGCGCCTGCGGAAACGAGATATATGGGATGTTTTGTTCAAGCACCGCTTGCGCCTCGGCGTTACTGCGCGGCACGGCGTTGCCGATGACGACTAGATCGGGCCGCGGCGACAGATGTTCCGCGGCAAATCCCGCCTGAACCTCGATGCCGATTTGCGCCAGATAAGTGCTCATCGGCGGATAAACATTCTGATCCGACCCGGTCACCCGATAGCCTCGCGATTGCAGCAGTCCGGCCAGCGAGGCCATGCCGGCTCCGCAGATAGCGATCAAATGAATGTGGCTGCATGTAGGCGGAAGATGGTTCACGGAAAAAGCGCCTTCATGATTTGATCGTGGATAGCCGGTCGAAACTCTTTGACCTTGTCGTTATTGCGCGAGGGATGGACTCGATTCGTCAGCAGAATGATATGGCAATTTTTCTCAAGATCGCACCACACAGAGCACCCGGTGTAACCGAGGTGACCGACGGAATTGGCTGAGAATCGATGACCGCTGGACGAGTGCTCCGACGATGGCGTGTCCCAGCCGAGGGCAAAGTGGGCATTGCCAGGCGCCGCGTTCTTCTTGAAGAAATCCTGCACCAGGCCCTGCGGCAAAAAGCCGTCCTTGCCCTGCAGACATCGGCCGACGCGCGCCAGCAACGCATGCACGTCGCGCGCCGAGGAGAAGAGCCCGGCATGGCCCGCCACTCCGCCCATCGCATAGGCGTTGTCGTCGTGTACTTCACCGCACAGAATTTTTTTTCGCCACGGGCAATTTTCGGTCGGTGCGATCATTTCTTCGACCGGCTGTAGGCGGTGCGTTCTGAGCTGCGTCAGATCGACGAACCCCGTGGCGCGCAGTCCCAGGGGCTTAAAAATTTTCTCCTGGCAAAAACGGTCGAGTGTGTTGGCGCTGAGAACCTCGATGGCCTCGCCTAAAATCATGAAACCCAGGTCGCTGTAAAGACACTGGCTTCCCGGCGCGTTGACCGGCTTCTCGCGATGAATCTGCTCATACACGAAATTCTTCGCCGCCCGGCTCGCGACGAAATTGATTCGGCCGGTTTTTTCACCTTTTATGATTTCTTCAAAAAACGCTTTCCAGGCCGGCAGCCCGGACGAATGATTGAGCAGATGGCGAAAAGTAGTAAGATGTTTGCCGAACACGCCGTACATGGGAATCACGCGCGTGACAAGATCATCCAAACGCAACTTTTTTTCCTTGATCAGGAGCATGATGGCGAGCGTCGTCGCCAGCGGTTTGGTGAGCGAAGCGAGATCGAAAATCGTACCGAGCTCCATCGGCGTTTGGCGCGGGGCCAGCGACCGATAGCCGAACGCCTGCTCGTAGACGATTTTCTCGTCCTGGCTCACCAGCACCACCGCGCCTGGGAAAACTCCCTCTGCGACGGCCTGTTGAAAGGCATTGTCAACGGAATGAAAATCCATTTTCAAAAACCACGGACGTGAAAGCGTTTTGCGGAGTTCAATGCTGGTCGGCTTTGTCGCTCGGCGGATGATAAGAATCAACAGCGAGCGGACAAACACACACCCTCTGCCGCTGCCTCCGGATCAGGCTACCGGGGCTTCGAGCATTTGCAAAATTGCCGCGTCTCCGTCCAACTTCATTTTTACGCCAAACGGCAGTGCTAAATTTTCCCCTCCATGGCCGGCTCTCATGCCCATCACTACGGGATAAGGCGCTTTGTCAAAAATATCGCCGACGATCTCCCGGATACCCCGGGAATTCGTGCCATCGCAGTTGGTAAAATCACCGAAGAGCACGCCCGCCACTTCGTCCAACTTTCCCGCCATCTTAAGATGCGTCAACATCCGTTCGACCCGATAAGGCTGCTCTCCCACGTCCTCCAAGAATAGCAGTTTACCCCGCGTGTCAATTTCGTAGGGCGTCCCAAGGGTCGTCACTAAAATTGAAAGGCAGCCGCCCATGATCTCGGACTCAATCTTTCCCGGCCGAATCACTTCACCGAGATTAAGTTTCCAGGCATCCGTTGTGCCGGTGAGAACGGGCCAAAAATGCGCTCTGTCCGGCTCGCTCAACCCCCGCGCCATATCCATCGCCACCATCGGCGCGTGAAAGGTCACCATTTGGCAAAATTGGCGCAACCAGTTGAGCAAAATCGTAATGTCGCTGTAGCCGACGAAGATCTTGGTATGGCTGCTTAGCTCCGAGCTCAGATAAGGCAGCAATTGCACCGAGCCGAAGCCGCCGCGCGCGCAGAAGATCGCGTCGATATCGCCGCGTCGAAAGAAATCTCGCAAGTCCCGAGCGCGCTCTTCCGCTTTGCCGGCAAGATAGCCGTCGTGGGCAAACAGGTTCGCGCTTAGCTCGACTTCAAAGCCTTCCGCGCGGATCGTTTCAATGCCGGCCTGAAGCGAATTCGGCTCGACACATCCGGCCGGCGCTACTATCCCGATGCGCGCGCCCTTTTTCAGCCGCCCGGGCTTATGCACAGCCACGCAATTTCTCCACAGTGCTTATGAGCCAGCCGCGCCGCAGGGCATCGGAGCCCTGTGGATAACTGCCGTTGAATTCCGCATGAGGTTTTATCAAGAGCCCTCATTTTCGCAAAAAACCGTTATTTGTACAAGTTTTTCCCGCGGGCGTCCGCGGCAAAAATTACCCCAGCGCGGCCAGACGATGATTGACTTCGCGGTTGACCCCGGATAGATAAAAATTAGCACCCACAGTTTTTGCCGGTTGCCGCACCAGTTTTCAGGAACTTATCCCCAAGTTTTCGACAAGCCATGAAAATCAAACCGGAACAGCTCGACAAAATCGCTTCTATGCTGATAGCGAGCTATCGCGGCAAAGAGCTCATGGTTGCCGCCGCGGACGACGCGGCGATCAAAGGCAAAATCGCCGAAGTGATCGCCAAGAATTTCGCCGAGGAAGAGGCCATCGAAGAGGAAGCGCGCCAAATGCTTACCTCCCATGCTCGAGCGGCGCGCGATATGGACTCATCTAAAATGTTTCAATTGGCCAAACAAAAGCTCGCTGCCAAGAAGGGCTTCATCCTGTGACCCGGTTATCCGACGATCGCATCTCGCATCTGGCTCATCTAGTCATCAATGGCCTGCGCAAGGCGAAACTGGGCGAATTTCCCAACGAAGGCCGGTCGCTTGCGGAGACCAAGCAAGTGTTGCGCAATTTTTTTCAGAGCGAGGACCCGATCGATGAGCTTGTGCGCCGCAAAATCGCTTCGCTATCGCGTCACGTCCCGCCGGGAAGCCGCGAGTGGGACGTTCTTTACCGCAAGTACTTTGAGGAAGAATCGCGCAAGCAACGCAAATAGTGCACAGCCGTCCTCGTCATCGAAGCACAACAACGCGATTGCAAATGAAATTTCGTGCATAAAAACCTTGACATCGTCCATTTGATGCTTAGATTCATCCCGCCCTGGGTGAAACAGGCCTTTTCGCCATGCTTAGCCCATCGCAGAATCCTTAAAAATTCGTAAGTTAAATTAAAAAATTGAAAGGAGGCAGATAAGGTGAAGATTAGGCCTTTGCAAGACCGGATCATTGTCAAACGCATCGCCGAGGAGGAGAAGAGCAAGGGGGGGATCATCATTCCCGATACCGCCAAGGAAAAACCGCAGGAAGGGAAGGTCGTCGCAGTCGGCAAAGGGAAAATCCATGACGATGGCAAGATCACTCCGCTTGACGTCAAAGTGAACGACCGGGTTTTATTCGGAAAGTATTCCGGCACGGAAATCAATTTCGACGGCGAAGAGCATTTAATTATGCGCGAGGACGACATCCTCGGCGTCATTGAGAAATAAACTATTTTAAAGAATTCTAGGAGGGAACGATGGCAGCCAAAATAGTTAAATTTAACCGCGATGCGAGAGACGCCATACTCAGGGGCGTCAACATCCTCGCCGACGCCGTGACCGTCACGCTCGGGCCCAAAGGCAGGAACGTCGTACTCGACAAATCCTTCGGCGCCCCCAACGTCACCAAAGACGGCGTCACCGTCGCTAAAGAAGTCGAGCTCGAAGATAAGTTCGAAAACATGGGCGCGCAAATGGTCAAGGAGGTCGCCAGCAAGACTTCCGATGTCGCCGGCGACGGTACTACGACCGCGACGGTTCTAGCACGCCAAATCTACGCCGAAGGCATCAAGCTCGTGGCTGCCGGCCATGACCCGATGACCCTGAAACGGGGCATCGACAAAGCCGTCAACGCAATCATCGGCGAGCTCAAAGGCATTTCCAAACCGACCAAGGATCCGAAAGAGATTGCCCAAGTCGGCACCATCGCCGCGAACAACGACTCGACGATCGGCGACGTAATCGCCGAAGCGATGAACAAGGTCGGCAAAGAAGGCGTCATTACCGTCGAAGAGGCGAAAGGCCTCGAGACCACCCTCGACGTCGTTGAGGGCATGCAATTCGACCGTGGCTATCTGTCCCCCTACTTTGTCACGGATCCCGAGAGAATGGAGTGCGTTCTCGAGGACGTCTACTTGCTGATCCATGAGAAAAAGATCAGCAACATGAAAGAAGTCTTGCCGATCCTCGAACAGATTGCCAAGTCCGGCAAGCCGTTCATCATTATCGCCGAAGATGTCGAAGGCGAAGCGCTCGCCACACTCGTCGTCAACAAAATTCGCGGCACCTTGCGTTGCGTTGCGGTTAAGGCGCCGGGCTTTGGCGATCGGCGCAAAGCCATGCTCGAAGATATCGCGATCCTTACCGGCGGCAAGCTCATCGCCGAAGAGTTGGGCATCAAGCTCGACAATATCAGCCTACAGGATCTCGGCCGGGCCAAGCGAATCGTCGTCGACAAGGACAACACCACGATCGTCGATGGCGCCGGTAAAAAATCCGATCTCGAGGCACGCATCAAGCAGATTCGCGCCCAAATCGACGAAACCACGTCCGATTACGATCGCGAGAAGCTTCAGGAGCGCCTGGCCAAGCTGATCGGCGGCGTTGCGGTAATTAACGTCGGCGCCGCAACCGAAGTTGAAATGAAAGAGAAAAAAGCCCGGGTCGAAGATGCGCTGCACGCCACCCGCGCGGCGGTCGAAGAAGGCATTGTGCCCGGCGGCGGCGTCGCCCTGCTTCGTTCGGCTGTGGCGCTCGAAAAAATTCGCGTGCCTGAAGAAGAAAGATGGGGCGTCAATATTATTAAGCGCGCTTCCGAAGAGCCGCTTCGACGCATCGCCATCAACGCCGGTGTCGAGGGCTCGATCGCGCTGCAGAAGGTCAAAGAAGCCAAGGGTGCCTTCGGATTTAATGCCGCAACCGAAGAGTATGAGGACCTGCTGAAAGCGGGCATCATCGATGCCACCAAGGTCGTGCGCACCGCGTTGCAAAACGCCGCTTCCGTCGCCAGCATCTTGCTGACCACCGAAGCGATGGTCGCGGAAAAGCCGGATGATAAACCGGCGATGCCGGGAATGCCTCCCGGAGGGGGCATGGGCGGCATGGGTGGAATGGGCGGCATGGGCGGCATGATGTAAGTTTCCGCCGCGGTTAGTCAGAATCGGCCCGTTGCGCGCTGCGATTGACGCGTGTAACGGGCTTTTCTGTTTGTTCCTACCTTGACTAAGAAATCTTTTCATATTACGCTGTTATGACACTTTTCCCTGAAAATATAGCAATTTAGCGACTGCATGCATGTTTGAATCTTTAACCGACAAACTCGAACTGACCTTTAAGCGCCTCAGAGGTCAGGGCAAGATCACCGACAAGAATATCGACGACGCACTACGCGAAGTCCGCCTCGCCCTCCTTGAGGCCGACGTCCACGTCCAGGTGGTCAAGACTTTTCTAGAGTCAATCAAAGCGAAGTCGATGGGGCAGGAGGTCTTACAAAGCCTTACGCCCGAGCAGCAGTTCATCAAGATCGTCCGCGACGAGATGGTCAATCTTCTTGGCGGCGAACATCAGGATCTCGATCTTAAAACCGCGCCGCCGGTGGTGATCATGCTGGTCGGCCTCCAGGGCTCCGGCAAGACGACGACCTTGGCCAAACTTGCCCGCCATCTCAAGAAAGACAAGAAACGCGCTCCATACCTCGTCCCTGCGGATATCTATCGCCCGGCCGCCATCGAACAGTTAAAAATCCTCGGCCGAGAGCTTGAGTTGCCGGTCTATGACGCCAATCCCGAAACGTCGCCGGTGGCGATCTGTCAACACGCCTTTCAGGAAGCCAAGCAAAAATTTTGCGACGTCATGCTCATCGATACCGCCGGGCGGTTGCACATCGATGACGAACTGATGCAAGAGCTGGCGTCGATTAAAGACGCGGTGCAGCCGCATCAGATCCTGTTCGTCGCCGATTCGATGACCGGCCAAGATGCCGTCAACCAAGCCATGGGATTCGATGGCAAGCTCGGGCTATCGGGCATTATCCTCACCAAGCTCGACGGCGACGCTCGCGGCGGCGCCGCGCTGTCGATCCGCCAGATGGTCGGCAAGCCGATTCTGTTTTCCGGCATCGGCGAGAAGCTCGACGCTCTGGAGCCTTTTTATCCGGATCGCCTGGCGTCGCGCATTCTCGGCATGGGCGACGTGCTCTCGCTGATCGACAAAGTCCAGCAGAACGTCGAACAGAAGGAAGCCACGCGTCTGCAGCAGGCCTTTCAGAAGCAGCAATTCACCCTGGAAGAGTTTCAACTCCAACTCCAGCAAATCAAGCGGATGGGGCCGGTCGGCAACTTGCTGGAGATGATTCCGGGTGGAAAAAAGCTTGCGACGCAAGTCGACGCGGATAAGGCCGAGCAAGAATTGAAGCGCGTCGAAGCCATCATCAACTCGATGACGCTGCAGGAACGGCGCCATCCGGCGATTTTAAACGGCAGCCGCCGGCGGCGGATCGCTCAGGGAAGCGGCACCACCGTGACCGACATCAACCGGTTGATGAAACAATTTTTAGAAATGAAAAAAATGATGCAAAGGGTCAGCAAAGGGGGCATGCGCTCGCTGCTCGGCCGAATGCCCAACCCTTTCCACTAAAAGGAGAAGGAACAACAAGCATGAGCGTGTCTATTCGAATGAGCCGGCACGGGGCAAAGAAAAAACCCTTTTACCGCATCGTCGTAAGCGACCAGCGTTATCCGCGCGACGGCCGCTACATCGAGCAGGTCGGTACCTACGATCCGAGGGCGAAGACGGGCGGAGTTAAATTGAATCGCGACAAGATCGAAGCGTGGATCAAGAAAGGCGCCAAGCCCTCTCAGACCGTCTCCGAGTTGATCAAGAGAGAGCGCAAGGCCGGGTAAATCTTTTCATGAAGGATTTGGTTGAGTACTTGGCAAAATCTTTGGTGAACAATCCCGGCGCCGTCGAAATCAATGAAACGACCAGCGACGGCATGTCGGTTGTACAACTCAAGGTCGCCAAGGAAGATTTCGGGCGGATTATCGGCAAGCAAGGTCGCACCGCAAAGTCGATCCGTACGCTAGTGAACGCCGCAGCAGCCATAGGGAACCGCAAGGTCGTCCTGGAATTCTTCGAAGAGAAGTAGCGCCCCTCGCCGTGTGCGCCGATGGCTGAGCCGTTAGTTCCACTCGGTAAAATCGTCACTACTCATGGGCTCAACGGTTGGTTGAAGCTCAATCCCTTCAACTTGAACACCGCGGCGCTGTCGGCCGGGGTCGAAGTCGTTCTGGAAAAGTCCGGAGCACGAACGCTGCGCCGGATCGAGGCGAGCCATCCGCACCGCAATCAGTTGCTGGTTAAATTTCAAGAAGTCGACAACATCGACCATGCGGTGAAATACGTCGGCTCGACTCTCTCGGTCGGCGAAGTCGCGCTGGAGAGTTTGCCTCCGGGTCAATATTATCATTACCAAGTCGTGGGCTTTGAAGTTTTCTCCGTGAGCGGCGCGCGCGTCGGTATGATCTCTGCGATCATGTCGACGCCGGGCGGCGAGCTCTACGTAGTGCAAGGCGCGGCCAAAGAACATTTGATTCCAGCGATTAAGGAATTTATCGACAAAGTCGATTTCACCGCCGGCAGACTGATCATTAATCCCCCCGAAGGCCTATTGGACCTCTGATCCAGCCGGCCGAAATCGCGGTCAAAAGCCGATGCCCAACTTCACCATCATCACCCTTTTCCCGCCGATGTTCGACTCCCCCCTCGGTCATAGCATCTTGAAGAAGGCGCAAGAGAAGGGTCTGATTCAAATCGCCGTCGTTGACCCGCGCAACTACACGACCGACCGCCACCGCACCACCGATGACACGCCCTACGGAGGCGGCCAAGGCATGGTCATGAAACCAGAGCCGTTGGTCGCGGCGATCGAAGACGCGAGGAGTAAAGCTCCCCACGCTCGCGTGATTCTGCTGACGCCGCAAGGACAGGTATTCAACCAAGAGACCGCACGGCGCCTTGCCAACGAGCCGGAAATCGTGTTGATCTGCGGCCGCTACGAAGGCGTGGACGAACGAGTCAAGGC
>JBOHVN010000254.1:0-9626 GCA_050735675.1 Binatia bacterium
GCTTGGCCGCTGCCAGCCGCAGACGCCGGCGCAGTTCGGGCCGGACATCAATACTAATTCGTGGCCGCTTTGCTGAAGATTCCATCTGTTTTGCCATATCATCTTACCTCTTGCGGCCAGGTTGGCATGGAGTCACCATGGTGTCAATGACACCAAACAACTCTTTAACGCAAATCCGATGGTCCGTTTTTGGTTAGCAGTCATTTGCTGACCCCCAGAAACATAGAGTCCATCCGGGCGCTCCTTACTCAGCGCAGCAAAAACCCCATCGAAATCGTCCGTGCCTCGTACCTGCCAAGACCGAACAGTCAACCCCAGCGCACGCGCTGGAACTGGGAGAATCTCTTTCGCCTCGAGTACACTGGGAGAGAACCGCGACACGGGCAAGTTTCGGAACCGCTTCTTTGATCAGCTCCAGCCGCTTACCGCCTAGTTCTGGGCCAAGGTTTGTAAGGCCGGTGATATTGCCGCCGGGACGGGCAAGGCTTTCAATTAGGCCTGCCTCGACAGGATCGGACCCAAGGCCCGCCACAACGATGGGAATCGTCTTGGTCGCATTCTTGGCCGCCCGGACCCATGGGGTCCCTCCTCCTACGAGGATGATATCAACCTTGAGCCGTACTAGCTCGGCCGCGAGCTGAAG
The DNA here is from genome assembly GCA_050735675.1 of Binatia bacterium. Taxonomy (GTDB): domain Bacteria; phylum Desulfobacterota; class Binatia; order UBA9968; family UBA9968; genus DP-20. The sequence continues at coordinate 644 of JBOHVN010000254.1, forward strand.
GAGCCGATCGCGCTTCCCCTCCGCATATCGGTACTCGGTGGCGATGTTTTGTCCTTCTATGTAACCGAGCTCGCGCAGAGCAAGTCGAATCGCATCGGCACGGACGGACTCAGTAGCTGCATCGCTCACGGATAGATATCCTATCCGAGGGGCTTTTTTCGGCTGCTGCGCCTGAGCCACAGCCCCGGCCACCACGAGCACGAACGCGATTCCGAAAGTCCCAGCCATTTTCGATTTTCGATTTTGGATTGTCAGAGCAAGACTGCAGAATACGGAGCGGAGATTTTTCCTTCATGAGTTTTTTCCCCAATCGAAAACCTGTACTGAGCATTGCCGAAGGATCGGCAATCGGAAATTTGATGACTTGATTCGCCCGCGCGAGCAGGTCGGGTGAAAGTGTCAGACCAATCTGTTTTGCCGCTACCAGCTTTCTAGCCGAGAGAAATCGGATCGTCAGGCTTGCCGGCAAATACCGGTTCCCTGCTGTTTACTTTCAGAAGGAGTTTGTTGACGAAGGCGGTCTCATGTTCTACGGGGCGGACCACGGCCATCTGTACCGCCGCGCGGCTGTTTACGTAGACAAAATCTTGAAAGGTGCCAAACCGGCTGATTTGCCGGTACAGCAAGCGACAAAGTTTGAGTTTGTGATCAACTTGAAGGCGCTGGTCGTCATAATCGCATTGACCTGTTTTTACTTTGCGGTTTGAAAGGCGCTCTCTAACCCTTGGGCGTCAAGTTGAGTCTCGATCTCCTCCAATTTTAGCTTTAGTGCCACAGCCGCAAGCCTGAGATCTTTCAGTTGGATCTCTCTCCCTATGCTGGCTCCCGGCGGCTGCAGAACTCCAACTCGGGCGAGCTTGGGGACGGCCTCCTTGAGTATCTCTAGCCTTTTGGTATTTAGCTCGACCGCTAAACGCGAAAGACCGGTGATATTGCCTCCGCGCCGCGCCAGACCGGCGACCAAACCTGCGCCCACGGGGTCCGTAGCCGTCGTAAACACGATGGGGATGGTCGTGGTGGCGCTCTTGGCCGCTAACGCCGGCACTTGCCCTGTGACCACGATCAGATCAACCTTAAGACGAACCAAGTCCGCCGCGAGCTCACGTAACCGCTCAGGATTTTGCTCTGCAAACCGGTACTCCATGGTGATATGCTTTTCCTCAATCCATCCCATTTTGCTGAGCTCTTGCCGAAACGCCTCCACGAGGAGCGCACTACCGGATGCAGTGCTATTATCCAGGATACCGATGCGGGGGATTTTTCCTGTAGGCTGCGCCTCGACGGAACCGCAAAGTGCAAAGAGCATGGCGCTAAGCGCAAGGACGGTGATTTTTCTTTTCATAAGTTTCAGTTCTTCTTCCTCGCCCTCTGGGAGAGGACAGAGGTGAGGGTTCAGAATTTTAGCGTAACGACCCTCACCCTAGCCCCTTCGACAAGCTCAGGGCAGACTCTCCCAGAGGGAGAGGGAAAAGATGTTGAATGATGCACCCCCTCTTTCATTCTCTCCCGTCGAGGGGGAGAAAAATATTTCGGACGGTTCATTGATTCGTGGTCTACCTTTACCGTCATTCCGGCCAAGCTGGCGATAGCTGGCGCGAGCCGGAATCCAGGAAAAGATGGGTCTGGATTCCCGCCTGCGCGGGAATGACGATAGTGAGGCAGGTGCGCTTTCATGTACTTTCCTGGCAAATTCAAACTAACTCAGGTTATACAATCGCGCGCAGTTATCCCAGAGAATCTTTTTCCGGCTCTCGTTGGAGACGCCGTCCATCTCCAGAAACTCCTCCACTCCCACCGGAAAATCCGAGTCGCCGTGCGGATAGTCCGTCGAGAACACTATATTGTCATCGCCGATCAGATCGATGATCATCGGCAACTCTTTTTCATGCTCGGTGGAAATCCAGCACTGACGTTTGAAATACTCGCTCGGTTTCAACTTACCGGCCGTCGGAAAGCGGCCTTTCGCCATGGCGTTGTCCATGCGATGCAAAAGAAACGACGCCCAGCCGCAGTAGCATTCCAAAAACGCCAGTTTTAATTTCGGATGGCGCTCACACACGCCGCCGCCGATGGTATCAGCCATCGCCATCATATTTTCCATCGGATGGGAGACGACGTGGCGTAGCAGCAAGTTATCACCGAAGCGATCGCCGATCTGCGGCACTTCACCGGCTGCCGTCGCGGAATGAAAGCCGAGTGGCACGCCCAGCTCTTCCAGCGCCGACCAGAGGCTATCGAAGTAGCGCGAGTGCCAGGGTAAATTACGCAGCGGCTCGGGCCGGGCGAACGCCCCGATAAATCCCAACTTGCCGACGGCGCGCTGCGCTTCCTTGACCGCTTCATTGGGATCATGGAGCGGGAGCATCGCTATACCTTTCAATCTTTTCGGATCGGTCTGGCAGAAATCGTAAAGCCAATCATTATAAGCGCGCGCGATGGCCGCGGCGAGCTTCGGATCCATATCGTCGCGCATCATGATGCCGAGACCGATCGACGGGTAAAGCGCGGCGACGTCCAATCCTTCCCGGTCCATCGCCTGCAATTGCGTCGTAGCGTCGAAGCCGCTCGCCCGGTAATCGGCGATCTCTTCGTCGATGCGCGTCGCGTCGAATATGCCGCCACGATAACTTGGTTTGTAGCCCTGGAGAATTTTGCCTTCGATGAGCACCATCGCCGAGCTGCGCGCCGTGGAGCTTAGGATTTTCGGCGCCCTGTCGCGCCATTCGGGGGCCATATATTTGTCCCAGAGATCCGCTGGCTCGCGCAGATGCATATCGGAATCCAGAATTTTAAAGCCGGATTTCATACTTAAATCTCCGCTTCTTTCCGTTGTCGCACAGGAGTATCACGATCCCGTATCGGGATGTCAACTATGTGCGAGGCAAAACTGCATCGAGGTGAGGGGATCTTCGTTTGGGGCAAGTTTGAAACCTGCCCCTACCACTGCGGACAAACCAAGGGGAAAACTAAACGACCGTCGGATCTAACCCGAAGTGCTCTGAATTTGTCGACTAGTGGTCGACTCTTATTTCCGTCATTCCCGCGTTATCGTCGCCCCGGTGAAAACCGGGGTCCATCCCCATCCCCTTAACCTGGATACCGTTTTGCAACGGTATGACGGACGCTGTCCGTCACCTGGATGCCGGCGTTCCCGGCATGACCAACTTTCACTTCGCCTCAAGCCTACCCTGAGCAAGGTCGAAGGGGCGAGGGATTTCAACCATCCCCGAGAGAGACATTAAAAGACCGACCGTATGGCCACACCCTGCCGTGCCCATCATCCGTGTGCGCACAAACGCCGCAGAGTAGTTGCGGCTCACTGCTGCGACTAATCGCCTCCCTGCAGCGGCTTCCCCGAGAGTTCCGACAGCGTCGCGTTGGGCGTAACATATTCGAAATCCATCATGACTTCGATCAGCGCCGAGTTTTTTGCGGCCATCGCCTGCTTGAAAGCCGGTAAAAACTCTTCATCGCGATTCACCTTTAATCCCAATGCGCCGTAAGCCGAACCGAGTGCCGCGAAATCCGGGTTCATGAGATCGTTGCCATACTGGCGCCTGGGGTACTGCGCCTCCTGATGCATGCGGATCGAGTTATATCCTTCGTTGTTGTAGACGATCACAATGATGCCGGCGCCGTACTGTTTTGCCGTCGCCATTTCCTGACCGGTCATGAGAAATCCGCCATCGCCGGCGTGAGCGACGACCAACCGCTCCGGATGCGCCAGTTTCGCCGCTACCGCCGATGGAACGCCCGGGCCCATGCAGCCGAGAGTCGGCGAGATGTAGGAGTCCGCGTGATCGAATTCCAAGTACCGTTGCTGCCACTGTCCGAAACTGCCCGCATCGGTCGTGGTGATCGCATCCGGCGGCAGCGCAGCTTTGAGATCCGCCATCACCCGCTCCATCGACACGCGCCGGGTTGGGCGCTCAGTTGGCGTAGCGTAACGCTTTTGCGCGGCGTGATGCTCCGCGACCCAACCTGCGCGGTTTTCGTTCGGTCGCGGGCCCGGTAATTTCAGCGCGGCGGACAGCGCCGTTTTGGCATCGGCAACTAGGCCGACGTCTGGGCGCAAGTTCTGGCCGATCGTTTGCTCGTCGGGGTAGATTTGAATGAACGGTTGGCCGGGCTTGGGGAAAGCAAAGCTACCCGTCGTTTGCTGGTTCAGCCGGCTGCCGACGACGATGATGAGATCCGCCTCATTGGCCGCCAAGCTCCGCGTGTACTTGTTGGCGTTGGCCAAGTTACCGATGTAATTCGGATGACTGTTCGGAAACGCGTCCTGGCGTTTGTAAGAAGTGAGCACGGGGATCTGAAACTTCTCCGAAAAGTCGATCAACTCCTGTCTAGCGCGCGAATATTGCGTGCCCGAACCGGCGATCAGCACTGGCTTTTTGGCTGCATTGATCCGATCGATCATCTCCTCGATCGATTTTGCATCGGGATAGCTTTGCATCTTTGGATACGGATCGACCATGGAAATCTTTGCATCTTCTTCCAGCATGTCGCGCGGCAACGACACCACCACCGGGCCCGGACGGCCGCTGCGCGCCACGTGAAACGCCCGCGCAATGGTGCGGGGCACTTGCCGCGCATCGTTGACCTCGATGACCCACTTAGCCATCGTGCCGAAAAAATGTGTGTAGTCGATCTCCTGGCCGGCTTCTCGGCCGCGCGCCGGGCGCGCGACTTGTCCCACCAGCAGCACCAGCGGCACTGAATCGTATCTGGCGCTGTGCACCGCGATGCTGGCATTGGTCGCCCCCGGACCGCGCGTGACGATACAGACGCCCGGCATGCGCGTCGCCTTGGCATAGCCCTCGGCCATGAAACAAGCGCCGCCTTCCTGGCGGTTGGTGATCAACCGGATTTCCGGTATCCCGTACAATCCGTCGAGCACGGCAACGTAACTTTCACCCGGCACACAGAAGACATGCCGTACACCTTCGTTGCGAAGACACTGAGCCACTGCATGACCGGCAATCACTAATCTCTCCTAACGTCTTAAAATGTTTTACCCTACCGCTCTCTGTCCTATAGCGCCCGCTCGCTGTCACTGTCAACGTGGCGGTTCATTCCGCATGGGCCATAAATTTCACTACCATGGAAAAAAAAGATTCTTCGCGGAGGACGAAGACTTCCCTATTTAGCGGAATTTATCGGCGAAGATCATTGGATGATCGGCTCGGATTACGGCCAAACGATCCCGCCGAGGAGAAACTGTTGGTTCAGACGTGTTCGCAAACCGATTTCGGTAGAGGCTCGGCACCAAGCTCCACGCGCAGTCTGTTTACTCGCCACCATGGCCGAGAGTTTCCATATGCGCGTGCTATCGCGACGACGGCGCGGGTACACCCGGCGATGTCTGTTGCCACGTGCTCAATCATCGAGTGACTACCGCGCCGACCTAACGTATTGGGTGAGAGGTGCGGTCCACCGCGTCCTTCTCGACCCAATGGTTATGCGGCGCTTTGGTCTTTCCCATCGCTTGTCTTCGCGGTGTCGATCAGTCGGTCGCGGTACTGTTCTTGCAGCTTCACGTAATAAGCGACCAGGCGCACCGGATCGTGATCAAAACGCGCCGAGATGTGACGGCGCAACTCGCGGATTTCGTCGATGGGTTGATCATTCCGAATCTCTTTCATGGCTACCTCCGAGTAATTCCAAGGGCGTCACGAGCGCGGGCACAAAGAGACCGAGCATGGTGTTTACACGGCGAATGTGTCCAAACTTGTTCGCATTGGCAAGATGCTCGCAATTCCACGTGACCAGAAAGTCACATTTGTGATAAGACGCCAGCGCCAGGTGCAGCGCATCGCCAGCCGGATTGCCCGGCATGACTTTATGTTGTATGTACGCCTGCACGATCTCTGCAATCGCTGACTCGACGGTCAAGACCGGCAAGGCTGCGACAAGAGCCAGCCAATCCGCAGAGCGCTCCGGGGGTCCGCCACCCAATTCGTCCAGGACCGCCGGACTCGTGACGAGCTCGTAGCGATTTGCGGCAGCGAACCACCACTGCCGAGTCCATTCTCGGCGTGCGACGATTTCCGGAGCGGTGCGAGTCTCGTGGTAGAAACTAGGGATCGTTGTTTCGACGTAGATACCCACGGGCTTACGCCCGTGGCACTTGAAATGCGAAACCCAGATCAAAACCCGAAATCCAACTGCATTTTGCCGGTGTCCACCTTCTCCTGAAACTCAACATATCTCTTGATGATCTCTTCGTTGATGCCGACCGTCGATGAGAAAAATCCGGGTGACCAGAACTCCTTGCCCCAGTACACCTTCTTGATCCACGGAAACTCAATGCGTATCTCTCTACTTGTATTTGCCTTGATCTTACCTACCACTGATGACACCGAGTATTTTGGCGGTATCACGCTCACCAAGTGCACATGGTCAACCTGGATACTGAACTTCTCTATCCCGGAAAGTAGCTAGGCGACCCGGAATCTAGGAATTTCAAAGGGAATCTGGATACCGGCCTCCGCCGGTATGACGGTAACGCGTGAACAACACTCGATCATCGAACTTCTGAGTCACCACACTAGCGATTACTTAGGATGGGACTCTGTTCTTTCCATCCCAAAGGCTTGCGCCAGCAGTTCGTAGGAGCGATGGCGCGGCGCCGGATCGTAAGTCCATGTGACCACGACCAGCTCGTCGAGGTCTAAACTTTTCGCCAATTCATTGAGTCGCGCGGCTACTTGTTGTGAAGAACCGACAATCGCCTTGTGGCGCAACTTCTCGGCAGTCGCCAATTCCGCAGACGTATATGGGCGCTCGGCTTCCTCTGGCGGCATGAGCGGCAGGCGGATGCCTTGTCGGCGATCGATGATCGCGCGTTCGCGGGTTTTGAATTGGCGCAGCGCCTCTTCCTCGGTGTCGGCCGCCAGCGCCCAGACGCAAATCGTCGCGAGGGGCTTGGGATTCATTTCGCTAGGGCGGAAGTTTTTGCGGTAAAGTTCCAGCGCCTGTTCGACACCGGTTCCTTCGCTGAAAAAATATGCGAACGCGTAGGGCAAGCCAAAATAAGCGGCGAGTTGAGCGCCGTAGTCAGAGCTGCCGAGTATCCATAATTCCGGAGTGCTCGGCCCGGTCGGCTGGGCAACGACTCCGCGAAACGGGTGCCCGTCAGGCAGCAGAGACCCCGACACCCAGTGTTGCAGCTCCTGTACTTGCCTGGGAAATTGATCAAGAACGTTCTGGGGATTCGGATTGAGCGCGTACGCTGTCATCTGGTCCGATCCGGGGGCGCGGCCAATTCCCAGGTCGATGCGACCCGGGGCGATGGCCTCCAGGACGCGGAACTGCTCGGCAACTTTCAGCGCCGAATAGTGCGGCAGCATGACCCCCGCGCTGCCGACACGGATACGCGGCGTGGTCGCCGCGATCGCCGCCATGAGCACCTCGGGCGCGGTGCCGGCGATACTGCCGGAGTTGTGGTGCTCCGAGACCCAGTAGCGATGATAACCCAACGCGTCGCAGCGCCGGGCGAGTTCAAGTGTCTCACGAATCGCAGCGTCCTGCGCTCTACCCTTGGACGCCGTCGATTGATCGAGTACTGACAATCTCATGAGTGTGTGCTTTTCAGAGTACTCTTCTATTCTGGTGATTCTGGGTTTACTGGGGAATAGTATTCACCACGAAGGACCCAGCGCGGCAGAGCAACCAAACACCGGAATATCTCGCGCAAAGCTCGCAAAGGCCGCCAAGTTAAGAGACCAATTTCCTGGGGGCTTGGGGTTGGGTGGTCTTTGCGTGCTTGGCGTACTTGGCGCGAGAGATTCGTCGTTTCTGCGCGCACCGTTTTCGCTTGGCAAATCAGGTCAAACGTCAGCCAAGCCTGTCGCCGACTTTCAAATCAACTTGCTTGGTGAATTCCACGCCGCTGATTTTGGCGCCTTCGCCGCGCATTCTCTTTACAGTGAGCGTGCCGCCGTTGAGCGCGATGGTGAGATCCTCGCCGCCGATACCGGTAACTTGGCCTGCTGCTGGGCTGTTTGCGCCCTTCTGCAAGCGGGCGTCGAAGACGCGCACCATTTTGCCGTTGTACGTCGTATGTGCGCCGGGTTGCGGGTCGCAGCCGCGGATCAGGTTATAAACTTCCTGCGCCGGCTTAGACCAATCGATCTTGGCGTGCTCGTCGCCGCAGGGCGGGTCGTAGGTCGCCTTCGATTCGTCTTGCACAAGCCGCGGCGGATTGCCTGCCTTGATCAAATCCACTGCCTCGCCGATCGCTTCGATTCCCATGGGAAACAGTTTGTTGAAATACAACGTGCCGGTGGTGTCGTCCGGCTCCACCTGCACCTCTTTTTGCAAGAGAATGGGGCCCGTATCGATGCCCTTATCCAACCAAAAAATTGTCAAACCGGTTACGGTTTCTCCCCTGATCAGGGCCCAATTGATCGCCGTCCGGCCGCGGTATTTTGGCAATAGTGAAGGATGATAACAAATACTGCCAAACCGCGGCGCATTGAATACCGGCGGGGGAATGATCTGGCTCACAAACGCCAGGATCGCCAAGTCTGCCTTGAGGGAAATAAATTGCTCGGTTACCTCCGGGGTTTTGAGTGTTTTGTGTTGATGCACCGGGATACCCAGCTGAAGAGCTCTCTGCTTGACCGGATCGATTCTCCCGCCAGGCGCATCGGGAAAACAGAACACGGCCAGCACCTCTTCCCCTTTGCTGACGAGTTTATCGAGGGTCTTTTCGGCAAACGCCGCTTGTCCGATCAAGATGATTCGCATGCCGTCAAATTCCTTTCGTCATGAAAGAACTAACCACGGTATTTGTAACTCTCAGCTAAGTTTTGCCATACAAATCGAAAAAGAGATGACTCGCGCAAAGGCGCAAAGCACGCCAAGTTCGGAGCATTCGGAGAATATTCTTAACTTTGCGCCTTGGCGTCTTGGCGCGATAAATTTTCTTGAAGTGGTTCTGTTGAACATTTGAAGGGCAAGAATCGCCTAGTAGCAC
>JBOHVN010000255.1:0-7511 GCA_050735675.1 Binatia bacterium
AACGGCGGCGTCATTATTCATGGCGACCGTCGGCAGTGGCGCGGGTCTGGAATCGATTCGCAGCGGAGTGGCCGATTTCGCCACCGCCCATTTACTCGACCCGGCGCGGCCCGGCGCCGGCGGGCGCGCGGCGCGAGACACGCTGCCGGACGCCACCATCGTGGTCGAGCTTTTTTACCGCGACTTGGGTTGGGTCGTGGCTCGGGGCAATCCCAAAGGGATCGAGTCGGCGCGCGATCTGGCGCGTCCGAAGCTACGATTCATCAATCGCCAAGCGGGGTCGGGAACCCGAATCTATTTCGATCAGGAACTGCGGCGTGCCCGACTGAGCGGTAAAAGGATCCCGGGGTACGATGAAACCGTATCTACGCATCTCGAAGTCGGTTTGCGCGTCTTGAGCGGCCGGTGCGATGTCGGGTTGGCTACACGCACGACGGCGCAATTGCTCGGCCTCGATTTTGTTCCACTCACGCGCGAGCGATTCGATATGCTCGTGCCCAAGGACCGTTTCTTCACGAAACCAATGCAAAACGTGCTCGGCATCGTCGGCTCGCGCGAGTTTCGCGATCGGGTCGGCGCCCTAGGGGGTTACGATGTGGCCGAGTCAGGAAGAATTGTCAGTTCCAGTTAAGTAAGTTGAAAGGAGAGCATTATGCGAAAACTAAAATGGATGTTGTACTTGTTAACTTTGTTTGCCGCTTTCTCATTTGGCGCCGTCGCCCACGGCGCAGACGCGGGCAAGCGAGACGTCATTCTTTCGACCACGACCAGCACTCAGGATTCCGGCTTGCTCGATGCGCTGGTGCCGCTTTTCGAAAAACAAAGCGGCTACGCCGTCAAAACCATTTCCGTCGGCACCGGACAAGCCTTGGCGTTGGGGGCCAAAGGCGACGCGGATGTAGTCCTGGTTCACGCGCCGAGCCTGGAGAAAAAATACGCAGCCGATGGCAAACTGTCTAACCGCCGGCTGGTCATGTACAACGACTTCGTCATCATCGGGCCGAAGAACGATCCGGCCAAGATTGGCTCGGTGAAGGGCGCGATCGCGGCGCTCCAGGCGATTGCCCGGGCAAAGGCGAACTTTGTTTCGCGCGGCGACAACTCGGGCACGCACACGCTGGAAAAGGCGTTATGGAAAACGGCGGGCGTCGAACCCAAAGGCTCCTGGTACATCGAAGCGGGGCAGGGCATGGGCGCAACCCTCGGCATCGCAAACGAGCGCAACGCCTACGCGATCAGCGATCGCGGCACTTATCTGGCGTTCGGCAAGCGCGTGAGCCTGCCGATTCTGCTCGAAGGCGACCGTGCGCTGTTGAACATTTACTCGGTCCTCGAAGTGAATCCGGCCAACGGGCCGCGCGTGAACTCGGCTGGCGGCAAGGCATTTGCGGATTTTATGGTCGCGCCGGAGACTCAGAAGGTCATCCGGACCTTCGGCGTGGAAAAATTCGGCCAACCGCTGTTCGTGCCGGTCGCGGGCAAGAAAGAAGACGAGCTCGGGGCGTAGCTTGGAGCTGATCTGGCAGGGCAGCGTCAAGGCGGTCGCGCTGATTTTCGGCTTCGACGCTGAAGTCTGGTCGATCACCTGGCTGTCGCTTAAGATTTCCGGTTGCGCGACATTGGTTTCGCTGCTGGTCGGCGTTCCTTTGGGCATCGCACTGGCGCTGGCGCGTTTCCGCGGCCGCTCGTTCATCGTTGCGCTGGTCAACACGGGCATGGGCCTGCCGCCGGTGGTGGTCGGATTGTTCGTATCGATCTTTCTCTGGCGCAGCGGCCCGCTGGGATTTCTCGAATTGATTTACTCGCCATCATCGATGGTGCTCGCCCAGGTGATCATCGCGTTTCCGATTGTGGCGGGTCTCACGATGGCAACTTTTCAGAGCCTCGATCCAAAATTGACCCTGCAACTGCTCGGTATCGGCGCGTCCAAGCCGCAACTCTTGTGGCTTTTGTGCAAAGAAGCGCGCCTCCCGCTCCTCGCGGCGGTGATGGCCGGCTTCGGTGGCGTGATCTCGGAGGTCGGCGCCTCGATGATGGTGGGCGGCAATATTCGCGGCGAAACGCGCGTCCTTACGACGGCAACCGTTCTTGAGACCGGCAAAGGCAATTTCGATATCGCCATCGCGCTGAGTGTGATCCTGCTGGCGCTCACCTTCGCGATCAACTTCTTATTGACTCGCGTGCAGCAGCGGGAGCAGCTCCGGTGGCCGAAAGTCTCCTAGATCTCAGCGATGTTGTCGTTTGCCACGGCGATAAGATCGCTCTGAAGATTCCCCATTTGAAAGTCAATGCAGGCGAAGTACTGGGGTTGCTCGGTCCCAATGGCGCCGGTAAGACCACGTTGCTCAGGGTCATGGGCCTGCTGCAAACGCCGAGCACAGGCTCGGTTGAGTTCGACGGCGTTCCCGTGAGCCCAGCAAACTCCCTGGCAATCCGCCGGCGCACCGCCATGGTGTTTCAGGAGCCGCTGTTGCTCAATAGCACCGTGTATCAGAATGCGGCTCTGGGATTGAAACTGCGCGGCCTGCGCAGAGGGGAGATTGCAGACCGCCTCGGTCCATGGCTGGAGCGGCTCGGCATCGCTCAACTGGCGGCGCGCTCGGCGCGCACGCTGTCGGGCGGCGAAGCTCAGCGCACGAGTTTGGCCCGCGCGCTCGTGCTCGAACCTGAACTTTTGCTTTTGGACGAGCCCTTCGCGGCCATGGACCCTTCCAGCCGCGAACAGTTGCTGCGCGACTTTCAACGGATCGTCAAGGAAGCCGGCGTGACGACGGTGTTTGTGACGCACGACCGTACCGAAGCTTTCGCGCTGGCCGATCGCGTCGGCATCCTGGCCGACGGCCGGATGATCCAATTGAGTGCCCGCGAAGAGGTGTTTCGGCGGCCGGTGTCGCAATCCGTCGCGGAGATCGTCGGCGTGGAAAACCGTTTATCCGGCACGGTGCGGCAAAACGACGGTCTTGAGTCAGTCATTGCGATCGGCGGGACGATAATCCGCTTGCAATCGCAATTTCCGCGCGGCACGAAAGTCGTTGTCTTCGTTCGGGCGGAAGACGTTACGCTGGTTCCGGTGCAATGCCAAACGTCCGATCGAGTTTCGTTCCGCGGAAAAGTGGTCGAAGTTTCGCCCGGCGTTTCGCGTCATCGCATCGCTATCGATTGCGCCGGACTAACTCTCATTGCGCTGGTGGAGCGAAAAGACGGTCGCGCGGTTTCGCCGGGCGACGAAATCACCGCCCTGTTCAGCGCAGCGGCGATTCACGTCATAGCGGCTGAAGAGGATCGTTGAGGCACTGCCGTCCAAGTACGGCGAGGCCGCCGTTGTTTTCCGCCAGCCTGCTGGCGTAGGCGACCGCCGCGTCGAGATCTTCAGTCTCGAGAGACGGGTAGTGCGCGATGACTTCCGCCGGGCTGAACCCCTGTGCCAAGGCATCGAGGATGATGGCAATGTAAATGCGCGTGCCGCGAATAAACGGCCTCCCCGCGCAAATCTTCGGGTCAACCGCAATCCTCGTGAGCAATCGTTCGTCAGTCATCGGTGCTTGATTCAGCGCGGCATGACAGGAGCCGCCGCTTTCTGCCAACCCGCTGATGATACAACGCCGGGCAAATTTTCGCCAACTCAATAGGTTGTCACGGTGAAAAATTTACTCATCAGTCGCGCTCCGCTTTGAGATCCAAGAGCCGCGCGGCCAAAGCGTAAATGTATTGAGTGCCCATGTTGACGACCACGACGCGGAACAAATGGAAGGCGACCACCAGCGGCACGCTGATTTGCAGCGCTTGGGCGGTGATCGTCATTTCCGCCAAGCCGCCGGGGGCGGTGGCGAGTATCATGGTCGCAACCGGCAAGCCGAAGGCCCAGGCGAGGGCCGCCCCGGCCGCGACGGAGGCGACCAGGATGAAGCACGAGTTCAGCAGCGCGAAAGGAATGAAAAGCTTGTAACGAGCGAAGAACGCGCGCTCATAGCGCGCCCCGAGGACAACGCCGAACATGAGTTGGGCGAAGTCGGTCAACCCATGCGGTACGGCGGATAACTCGACTCCGCTCATCGTTAGCGCCGCGCCGAGGAGAATCGGCGTCAACAGACAACCGTTGTGGAAACCCAGCCGTTCGGAAAGCTCGCCGAGCAGCCAACTGATCGCCAGCCACACGACCAATATAGAAGAATCGAGCGGCAGATTCGGCCGGTAGGCGGCGGCCACGAGAGGAAAGCCGCCGTAGGTTAGCAGAAAGGGGATGATGATGACGACGAGCGAGACGCGCAGGCTGTGGGCGACAGCGACCGGCGCGATCTGCGCGCCGTAGCGACCCGCCAACACGGCCATCGCCATGGCGCCGCCGGGGATCGAAGCAAAAAAAGTCGATTTTGCGTCAACGCCCGACGCTCGGCTCAAGGTCAGCGCGCCAAGACCGCCGACCAGAAAGACCGCCACCGTTGCCGCCAAGATGGCGGGCAAGTTGGCCGCCAATGCTGCCACCACCGGCGGTGTGAAATAAAGTGAGACCGCCGAGCCAAGAATGACCTGACCCATCTGGCGAGCCAGGGGCGGTGAGTGCATGCGCACTCCGATCAGGTTGAGCGCCGCAACCGCGACCATCGGTCCAATCATCCATGGAGTCGGTGTTTGCAGAAGGTGAAAGAGGTAGCCCGCCGGAACTCCCACCAGGAGCGCTCTTAAAATGCCAGGCAGCCGGGAGCGCAGATTGGCGAACTCATTCATGGAGTGAGTCTGTGGGTCTTAACCTGAGACTTCGGGATGGAATCGAAAAAGCGGATTGCAGAAACCTTGCGGAGCGAGGTCCACTGGACTTTTTTGTTAGATTGAGAGCGATCGTCGGTGCAAAAGCAGATCCTTCGTCACGATGTTCCTCAGGATAACATGGTGATTCACCACTTGAGGATTCGATTACTCAGCAGTCGCTCTTCTCCTCCCTTAGCAAAACTCACAATTGTTGTTGTGTTTTCCATTTAGTTCCCGGCGGAGAAGATTGTCAAACCGTCGATGATGTCAGCTACCGGTCGCAGATGCTGGCAAATCTCGGCTGCCGAGAATTGATCGAAACGGAACTGGAGAAAAGGCGCAGCCTGACCGCCGGCTGGCGGACGGTCAGGCTGCGAGACGGGATGGGTGTGGAGAGGGTTAGCGCTTGCGCAGATCGCTCTTGAGCTCGCGGCGGGCGGCATCAAGTCTGGCCTGGTCGTTGCGCAGCTCGGCGCGGCTCTCGCGGATTTCTTTCAAATCACTGCGGATCTCCTGGCGACCCTGTCGAATCTCGTCTTTGCTCGCGCCGTTGCGAATGTCGCGTCTGATCTCGGCGCGATCTCTGCGCAGCTCGGCGTAATCCTTGCGCAGCTCTACGCGGCTCTGCTGGACTTCCTTGCGCGCATTGCGGACATCTTTGAAATCCTGGCGGATCTCGGGTTTGTTGTGGTGGCCGCGATTGTCGAAGCGGCCATGATGCCGGCGATCGAACCGCGCATGGCGACGGTAGTCGCGGCGATCGTAACGTCCGTGGCGGCGGAAGTCGTGACGCCCATGCCGTCCGTGATCGTCCCAGCGGCCACGCTGCACATGGTGCTTTTTGTGGTGACCATATTTCTTGCCTTTGTGTTCCCGCCACTCGCGGCGCTCTTTATCGCCGTCGCGGGCGTCCGCGGTCGCGGGTAGCGTGGGCACCAGCAGCGCGCCCGCGAATAACCCGGCGAGGAAAACGGTGGTAATTTTTCTAATTTCCATTCTCTTCTCCTTTCGAAACCATTAATGCCCCAAAGCTCGTGCCCTTGAATCCTTTGATGGTTGTACTCGACCACTCGTTGGTTCTGTTGAATCTATCGCCGGTTGTATTCGTAATCGTTCTGCTCCTGACCCTGCATGTAGTCGCCGACCAACGCGCCCGCGCCGAGTCCGACGCCCGCGCCGATTGCCGCGCCTGTGCCGGGACGGCCGAAAGCGGTGCCGATCAGTCCGCCAGCTGCCGCGCCGCCAAGAACACCGATGCCCGCACCCTTTTCCCGCGTCGTCAGAGGTCCGCCGGCGCAGCCGGCTACGCTCATCACCGTCAGTCCGATAGCCGCAATCGATATGAAACCTCGTGTCTTCATTTTACCCTCCCATTCTATTGGCCCCTGCGTCTTGCATATGGCAGGCGCAGTAGAGCAACGCCCATGCCACGGCAAGCAGGATTGCTAAGTGATTGATTTGGCCGGAAACCTTCGGTCTTCGGCCGTTGCTCATCCAGTAATAATTACGTGATGGCGGGAAAAATATTCGAGCGCCGATCGCGTCCGTGGCCGACAGCGGACTAACTCAGGAAGTCTTTGGTCAATCTGCCGCCAATTGATGCCAAGAACCGAAGGGATTTTCATCTTGCCGCCAGCGTGTTCCGACGGATCAGAGCTTGAAAAAGTCGCCTCGGTGCCGGGCTCCAGAATAATTTTGGTAGTCATCAGCGATGATAGGCGAAAGAAGTCACCAGCCAACCGCCGGAGGTCATTGAACGCTGAAGGAGATTTTGGAGGGTTGAGCCGCGCCGGAGGATGATCTGAAAGTTGCACGAGCGAATTTGACAGTAGGGGCGACCAGCCGGTCGCCCCTACAATCCCGATCAAATTTTCGTCGATTTTTAGCGATGCGCGCGGATGATGTTCTGACCGAGACGCCAGCGCAGGACTTCGTTCGCGCCTTCGGTGATGCGCATGCTGCGGATCTGCCGATACCACCATTCGAGCAGCAGCTCCTTCATTAAACCCAGAGGAATCTTTCTTTTTGCTCCTCGTTGCAGTGAAACAGCACGGGCCTCACTTCGGGGCCGAAAAGTTCGAGGCTGCGAAAGGGCAGGGAGGCGGCGCGGGCGATCTCCTCGTGAATAATACAGCGTGGCAAGAGGCCGAGGCCGGCGCCGCCGTATTCCGCGGGCACGTCGAGCATCCAGAGCCCCATTGACTTGGTTTTTTCCTGCAGCGGTTTGAGCAAATGTTCCGGCATCGGTCCTTCGCTGTCGTGGCGGTACTCGCGTTCGAGCGGTATCAGTTCTTTATCGACGAAGCGGCGCACGGTGTCGCGGAGGATTTGAAGTTTTTCAGGCAGGTTGAAGTCCATGAGCTTATCTCACCACGAAGCGCCCAGCGCGCGAAGCCACAAAAAAACACGGATATTTCACCACGAAGGACGCGAAGAGCACGAAGACAAAAATTATTACTATGATCGAACTTCGTGAGCTTCGTACTACTATAGTCGAGATTTTTCGCGCCCAACGCAATTTTCTGGCGCGCCGATTTTGAGTTAGATCAGCGCAAATAGCACGTCGCCACGAAAACGCACGAATAACACGAAGGATTTGGACATGTCTACTCTTGTACTTCGTACCACTATTGTTGGGAGTTTTCGCCGCTTGCGCAAATTTTGCGCTGATTCCGAATTGCTGAAACAATACGTAAATATGATGTCCACCACGAAGGCACGAAGGACACGAAGGGTTGAGGAATTATTATCTTCCAATTTCCTAC
>JBOHVN010000256.1:0-14358 GCA_050735675.1 Binatia bacterium
CTAGTTTCTGTCGCGAAATTGCCTATTATACCCGGTGTCACGATGCGGCGCCCTTGATAACTCAGCATTTTTTTCGATGCCATAAAGCTTGAAACGAAGAAATCATGAGTTTCGCGACAGAAACTAGCCTAGGTGCAATGCTGCTTATGGGGTGGAAATCACGCACCGCCCTCCCGGCTCAGAAGATTTCACCGAACCACACCCTGCCGCCGCAGTAACGACCGCAGATTCTCCACTCGCTTGCGATTGACGCCCAAGTCACTGCGCCCGAGGCGCGCCGCCGAACGCACCGCGATGATGTTCTGCGCCGGACGTAGGTGAAGCTCGACATCGTCGACAAAGCCGAAGACGGCGCTGCTGGATTCGGCATGAAGATAATCGGCGGTCGCAGTGATGATTTTAGCCCGCGGCAGACCGGCAACCGTCGAATGCACGGCGCGCCAAGCATCTTCAGCCGGCTGTATAAGTTGAAACGGTGCAATTGAATGCGCGGCGTCGGGGTCATCGCTCGACACACAGTTCGGCGACGACGGGCACGGCGTTAGCCGCGAATCTTTGACTCCGAGATGGCTTGGCCGCGTTCCGGGGCAGGAAAAAAGCGGCATGAGGATCAGACTCGTTAGAATAAGCCACAGCGCTGACTTGGAAATCGGACTCTTATTCTTTCTTTTGCTCGGCCTGTTTGTCGAAAAACTTGAGCGCCATCGTGCCGTGCGTGGCCGCCGAGCCGGCGCGAAGCGCCGCTGCAATCAACGACGCTTCGACCACTTCTTCGCGCGTCGCACCCGCGGCGTGGGCGGCCGTTGCGTGCGCTTCCATGCAGTACGGGCATTGCGTCGTGGCTGACACCGCGATCGCGATCAGCTCACGATACTTTTTCGGAATCGCGCCATTCTCCCGGCCGATGGTATTGTTCAGCCCGAGCCACGCGTTGAAATCCTCCGGCGCCAGTTTGCGCATCTCGCGCATCAGTTTTAGATCGTTCTCATCGTGATAGTGTTCCGACATAGCAACCCGCCCTCCTAAATGTCGCCGCATTATTCCTGTATTTGATACGGGAATGCAATCGCATTGACAGCGCCGCTCGGCGTACGTTACTGCTAATTTTATGCATGCTCCGACCGGCTCTCATCTGGCCGCGCAATGCGGCATCTGCGGCACCATCCTGACCGGCGCCCTGAGCGTCATCTACCGTGGCTTTGGCATCAGGCGCAGCCCGCGCAATCCGAATATCTGCACGCGCTGCAGCACGCACGTCGAAGAAGGCAAGCTGGTGGAGATTACAGTGCTTTTCGCCGATCTGTCATCGTTCACCGAACTGACCCACGACCTCGGCGCGGAAAAAACCCACGAGGTGGTCGATGCTTTCCTGCGCATGGCCACCGACGTGTTGGTCAAGCACGGCGCGTTCATCGATAAATACGTCGGCGACGCCGTCATGGCGCTCTTCAACGTGCCGATCCGCTACGACGGCCATGCTCGTCGCGCAATTGTTGCCGCGACCGAACTGGGAAGCGGACTTAAGACGCTCGGCGCGCGTCTCGAGCTGCCGCTGCAAGCTTCCGTCGGCATCGCCACCGGGTATGCTCGGGTCGGCCGGTTAGGCTCCGACGACAGCAAGGATTACACCGCAATTGGCGACGTCGTAAATCTTGCCGCGCGTCTTCAGTCCAAAGCAGGCGCGGGAGAAATACTCATAGACAAAGAAAGTTATTTGAAGCACGCCGAGGAATTTCCCGATGCAAAATCTGAGCGGGTCGTGCTCAAAGGATTTCGGGAGCCCGTGACTGCTTATCGGCTTCACGGCAACGGCGCCAAGCCACTCGTTAACGATGCGCCGGAATCGATTGGGAACCAAAGAACGAGTTTGGGCGCAATCATTTTTGGAATTTTAGGCGCGCCATGCGCGATCGCGACTCTGATCGGTCCTCTCGCTGTGGTGTTAGGTGTCGGCGGGCTCTTCGGTCTGGCGGGAGCGCTCACTTTTCTGGATCAAAGCATCGTTCGCGTTCCGATTCTGGTTGTCGTAACGCTGGCTGCGCTGGCGAATCTCTACACGCTGTCGAGGGCCCGCAAGCTGAGAATAGAAGCCAAGGTTCCGGACCATCTCAAAACGATGACAACCTTGGAAAAGCGCAGGACAACATTCGTACTTGCAGCTTCAGTCGTAACGCTCGGAGTCGTCGTCTTCGAAGTGATCGCTCACATCTTGCGGCATTAGGTCAAGCGACGGATTTACAACGCGCCGCTAATGTATCAGCCGCTCGCGTACATACTTTCGACTCTAAAATCCGAAAGCCTCCTTAGAAAAAGGGGGGTTGGGGGATTTTGCCAGCCCACACTAAACTACATCCCTCTGTTTCCCCCTTTTTAAAAGGAGGATGTCGCTATGAAAAATCAAGCTAACAGGACTCTCACGTCTTTCTGCTAGTCGGTGCACGGCAGCTCGGACTCGTTGATCTCCACCCACGGCACTCGGCTGCTCCAGTGACCGTGCGCCGACGGTTTGCCCGGCGGCACGTCATCGAGCGTACCCGCGGGAACGATCACGCGCTGGCGGTCGCGCGAAGCATGCGGCACCGGACAGTTGCAGTTACCGCAAATCTGTCGCGCGAAGCTTTTTGCTTCCGGAAGATCGTAGCGCTTGACCAACTCCTCGCCCTGGGTCCAGCGAAACTGACCGATCGGTACCGCGATATTCGTCGCGCGCACCCCGCCCGTCGCTTTGCGGCACCGCGAGCAGTAGCAGTGGCCGAATCTCATGAAGGGCGTGCTCACCTCGTAGCGCACCGACTTGCAAAGACAACTTCCGTGAAGTGTTTGCTCGGACATGGTTTCCTCCCTGCCTCAGTTGCCGCATCACAGATGGAGTCGCAATGCGGCAATTTTGTTTACGCGAGTCTATTTAGAAACCGCTGCCATGGCAAGAAGGATTATGAGTTTGCCCAGTGAGTTGAAAGTTTTCGTAGCCCGCGCGAATTTTCTAGGACTGTAGCCGTTGCCAACGGGATTGACTCCCGTCAAGACCAAGAACGCCGAGTTCGGAATGCGGCCTTTGCGCGAGAAATCCGACTTTTGGTTGCGGCTTTGCCGCCGCTAGACCTTCGTGATGAGAACTGTTTTCTTTGGTTTCGGTTTTCAGCGTTGCGTCACTCGCCGTTGACAACTATCGAGCGGCTCTTTTACAGTCGGACTATCCAAACGGGAGGAATCGTACATGGCAGATCCAGTACTCATGCAAAAAGACGGCGATATTACGACGATTACTTTGAACCGGCCGGAAGCCGGCAACCGCCAGACTGACGCGACGTGGGCCGAGGTCACGCAAATGTTTGACGACGCGGGTAAGAGATCGCGGCTGATTCTGTTCAAAGGCGCGGGCGAAGATTTTTGCTTGGGCCGGGAAGCCATGGCCCAGCCTCCTCCGGTCCCTGCGCCGGAAGCTTACAGCGTGCGCGACCGGGCCGAGACGATTTTCAATCTGTACGGCGCATTTCGCAATGCCAAGGCGCCGATCATCGGCGTGGTGCAAGGTCGCGCCGCCGGACTCGGCTGCGCCCTCGCCGCGCTTTGCGATATTACGATGGCCAGCGAGAAAGCGCGATTTTCATTTCCCGAGACAGCGCACCGCATCATGCCGACCATCGCCTTTTCCGCGTTGGTCGACCGCTTGCCGCGCAAAGCGGCGACCTTCATGATCTACTCCGCTCAGGAGATCGACGCGCACAAAGCGCTGACGTTCGGACTGGCCAGCGACGTCGTGCCGGCTAGTCAGCTCGACGGCGCCGTCGCGGCTCTCGTCGAGCATTTCAAGAAAATGCCGTTGGCCGCCGCGCTCGCGGTTAAAGAATACGCGCGCACCGCCTTCAGCATGAGCACGCAAGGCGCCACCGACTTCGCGCGCAACCTGCACGCCACGGTCAATAGCTTTTCCGGAATGCGTTCGTAGCGCAGGACCGTCTCACCGGCGAGACACTTTCCCAGCCGCGTTGGCGCAACTCAGCTACGGTCATGGATCCCGGCCTTCGCCCAACCTGCTATTTCACAACCGTCCGGAAGGAGCCGCGAACAGAGCGAATAGCGACGCGCCGGCTGCATTTGCAAAACATCACTCGAGCGGATGCCGTGTGGCCGCGGCGGCGAGTTCCTTCTCGTTGGTCAAATCCAGGCGCAGCGGCGTCATCGATACGTAGCCCTGCTCGACGGCCCATCGGTCGGTGCCCTTCTCGGTTCCTTCGATCGGAATGACGCTGAACCAATAATGCTTGCGTCCCATCGGATCCTCGCCCGGCACCACCTTGCCGTCGTAGCGACGCACCGACTGGCGCGTCCAGCGCAGCCCTTTCGGTTTGACGTCGGGAAAATTGACGTTGACGAGAGTCAAGTCACGGTCATTGATCAAAATGTCCAGTACCTTGGCGACCGACGGCTTTAAAACTTCGAAGTCCGGCTCGTCGACGCTTGCAGGGACACTGAGCGCGATGCCGCGTAATCCCAACAGCGTCGCTTGCTTCGCCGCCGCCACGGTGCCGGAGTGCCACATCGAGTTTCCCAGATTGCTGCCCAGATTGATACCCGAGAGCACCACATCGACCTTGTCCCAGTTGTGTGCGCCGAGAGCGACGCAATCCGCCGGCGTGCCGTTGACACGGTAAGCCTCGAAGGCGGCGATCGGGGTACGCTTGTAGGAAAGCGGGCGCAGCGCGGTAATCGAATGTCCGGCCGAAGAGCGTTCGACGTCGGGCGCCACAATGCGCACGTCGCCGAGCTTCGAAGCGGCCTCGGCCAATGCTAAAATCCCGGGGCTATAAATGCCATCGTCATTAGTAATTAGAATACGCATCGGCTTGGACCTCCTTGAATCGAGCTGCTGCGGCTGTCAAGCTGAAAAGCACGACATTATTAGTATTTCACATTTGATCGAGTGCTTCAGCCGGCGGCAATAAAAAATGAAAGTCACGCTCATTCACAATCCGAACGCCGGCACCGACCCGCCATCCGGCGATGAGTTGCTCAGTCTCATTCGTGGCGCTGGGCATTCGGTGATTTACCAGTCGTCCGCAGTAGCTGAGTGGCAGCGCGTATTAAAAGAATCAACCGACCTCCTCGCGGTGGCTGGCGGCGACGGTATCGTCGGCCAGGTAGCCAAACGCGCGGTCGGCCAGTATATTCCCATCACAATTTTACCACTGGGCACCGCCAACAATGTCGCCGCCACGCTTGGTTTGACGAAGCGCCCGCTCGATCAGTTGATTGCAGGATGGGCAAGCGCGCGTCGTGTGCCATTCGACGTCGGCGTCGCCAACGGTCCGTGGGGTTCGAGCTATTTTCTCGAAGGTGTGGGCGTGGGAGCATTCACTGACACGATGTCCCGGCTGGACGCCAGGAAGAACGTCGATATCACGCATCACGGGGCCGCGGACAAAAAAATTCTGTCCGTCTTGGAGATCATGAAGATCCGGTTTGAGAGCTCAGCGCCGCGCCGACTCAAGCTTGCGCTCGACGGCCGAGATTTGTCGGGCGACTATGTCCTGATCGAAGCGATGAACATTTGCTCCATCGGCCCCAATCTGTGCCTGGCGCCGAACGCAGACCCTGGCGACGGTCTCCTCGATCTCGTCTTGGTCGCAGAGGACCAACGGCCACAGATGAATCAATACCTCTCCGACCGAACAGCGGGCAAAACAAGCTTTGCCGCGCTCAGCGTCCACCAAGGGCGGCACTTGCGCATCGAATGCGATGAATTAAGAGTTCATCTCGACGACGACGCCTGGCCCGATGAAGGGGAACATCCGCCCTACTCACCCATGATCATCGACGTAAGCTTCAACGACGAGAGTCTCGAAATGTTCTTGCCGGCGTAAACAAATCCGCCGAATTGATCCAGGCGAGTACTTACAGCAATCCCGCCGCGCGCGCCCACCGGTACTTGGCGCCGAGCACCGCGACCGGCAGCTCGGTCGTGTAAGGATAAGCGACAATGCCCCGCTCGTAGAGGTAGTCGCTCGCTTCTTCGACTTGCACATCCCCCACGAGCGACGCCACGACGGGTTTATCGATCCCCTTGTCCCGCGCTTCTTGCACGACTTCCGCGCACAGTTTGGCAAACACCATCGGCGGCGTGATGATCGTGTGCCAGTAGCCGAGAATGAGCGAATGGATGCGCGGTTCGTTGAGCGCGAGGCGGATCGTGTTGGCGTAAGTCGTCGGCGGCTCGCCGCCGGTGATGTCGACCGGATTTCCCGCAGCGCCGAACGGCGGAATGAACTTACGAAATGCCGTATCGAGATCGGGCGGCATTTTCATCAGCGACAAGCCGTTATCGACGCAGGCGTCCGACAATAAAACACCCGATCCGCCGGCGCCGGTGATGATGACGATGTTCTCCCCTTTGGGATCCGGCAGCACTTGCAGGCCGCGGGCAAATTGCAGCAGATCGTTCAAGCTCTTCGCGCGAACGACGCCGCACTGGCGCAACACGTCATCGTAGATCTTATCGTTTCCCGCCAGCGCGCCGGTGTGGGAAGCCGCGGCGCGCGCGCCGAGCGCCGTCCGCCCGGCTTTGAGCACGACTATCGGTTTCTTTTTCGATACCCGGCTCGCCACCTCGGCGAAGGAACGGCCGTCTTTCAAGTCCTCGCAGTGCATGGCGATGACTTGCGTGTTGTCGTCCTGTTCAAAATAGGTCAGAAGATCGTCTTCATCGAGGTCGGATTTGTTGCCGAGTCCAACGATCGCCGACACGCCCATGCGCGTCGTGCGCGAAAAGCCGATGATCGACATGCCAACGCCGCCCGACTGCGAGCTGAGCGCGACTTTGCCCTTCACGTCATAGGGCGTGCAAAACGTCGCGCAGAGATTTTGCGGCGTGTAGTAGAATCCGTAAATATTTGGCCCCATCACGCGTACGTTATGTTTGCGCGCGACGCCGACCAATTCGTCCTGCAGAGCCTGCTCGCCGACCTCGGCGAAGCCGGACGGAATCATAACCGCGCCGGGAATATTTTTGCGCCCGACTTCGTCCATCGCGGCTGCGCAAAGACGCGCCGGTATCGCGAATACCGCAACGTCGATGTCTTCAGCAACATCGAGCACGCTTGGGTATGCTTTGAGCCCCATAATTTCCTGGGCCTTCGGATGAATCGGATAAATTGTGCCGCGATAGCCGCCGTTGATCAGATTTTTCATCACCGAGTTGCCGATCTTGCCGTCTTCTGCAGAGGCGCCGATCACGGCCACGGAATGCGGGTTCATGATCCGCTGCATGGCGGCGAGAATCTCGCTCTGGCTGAAGCTCTGCCGT
The DNA here is from genome assembly GCA_050735675.1 of Binatia bacterium. Taxonomy (GTDB): domain Bacteria; phylum Desulfobacterota; class Binatia; order UBA9968; family UBA9968; genus DP-20. The sequence goes on from JBOHVN010000256.1 coordinate 7,304, forward strand.
GTTGGCGGTTCGTCGCCGAGTACGATGCGCACATCGACGGCGCGCGCGCCCTTCTCCGTCGCAAAGACCGGATTCAGATCGACTTCGCGAATCTCCGGGAAATCATTCACCAGCTTTGAAGCTTTAGTGATGATATCGGCGAGCGCCGCGCGGTTAACGCCTTTGGCGCCGCGCACGCCGCGCAGCACTTCCGCCGCGCCAATGGAGTCGAGCATCCCCAGCGCGTCTTTCTTGCCAACCGGCGTCATCCGAAAGGTGATGTCTTTCATCACTTCCACCAGCACGCCGCCTAGCCCGAAGGCGATCATTTTGCCGAAGCTCGGATCGGTCACGGCGCCGACCATGACTTCCTGGCTGCCTTTTAGCATCTGCTGCACCTGGACGCCTTGAATGCTCGCATTTTTCTTATAGCCCTTGGCGTTCCTGACGAGCTGATCGAAAGCGCGCCGGACATCGGAAGCATTTTTAAGTCCGACGATCACGCCGCGCGCTTCGGTTTTATGGAGAATATCGTCAGAGACGATTTTCAGGACGACGGGGAACCGCAACCGCGAGGCTATTTTTGCGGCTTCAGCAGCAGATTTCGCCAAGCCTTGCTTCGGCGTGGGAATGCCGTAAGCGTCGCATAGCTGCTGCGCCTCGGGCGCGCTCAAGGCGCGGCGTCCGGCGGCGAGAGCGGACTTGATCGTGGCGCGCAAAGCGTTTTTGTTCATCGACACCTCCGCGAAGTTCAGTCATATAACTGGTGAAATGACGAATGATCGGCCGTCGAGGGTGGACGGCTGTGGCGTTCGTTCCGATGGATTCAGGTGAAATGTGAACGGCAAAAGATTTCGCGCCGTGCTCGAAAACTGACCTAGCAAAATCTTCGAGTGGCGGCGCAGTCTGTCATCTCGAACGGGGCGGGAGATCCTTCTCCAAGAAAGATTTCTCGGCTTCGCCTCGAAATGACACGAAAAAAGAATGTCAAAGAGCGACGGATCCATTCGCATCGCATCCCAAATGAACGTCGGGGGTCTTTCTTTGGCTTCACTGATTGTGAATGGATGATGGGCTAGCAGTGTTGTCGCCTCAAAGGTGCAGGATTTAGACCGCGCCTTCTTGGCGCGCGGCAGCGATTTCCGTGTCGCTCCAGCCGACGATGGATTTCAAGATTTCGTCCGTGTGCTCGCCCAACGCCGGCGACGGTTTCACCTCGGTCGGTGAATCGGATAATTTGATCGGATTTCCCACGGTGAGAAACTTGCCGCGTTTCGGATGATCGACTTCGACGACTGTGCCGGTTTCGCGCAGCGATTGTTCCTCGGCGATCTCGCGCATGTCGAGGATCGGCCCGCAGGGCACGTCGAATTCGTTGAGCTTGCGCATGACTTCCAGCTTATCGAGGGTCATCGCCCACTGCTCGATGATCTCGAAACATTTACCGAGCTTCGGCAAACGCTTTTCCGGCGTCGCCCATTCAGGATCGGTGATCAGTTCCGGCCGGCCGCAAAGCTTCATCAACGGCTCCCATCCCGGCGGCTGAATGATAACGTAAATATAATCGTTCGGTCCGCCTCCTTGGGTCCGCACCGCCCAGCCCGGCTGCCCGCCGCCCGATGCATTCCCCGAGCGCGGCACGGCGTCGCCGAACTCGCCGTTGGGATATTGCGGATATTCCTCCAGCGGTCCGGCCGCAAGCCTTTGTTGATCGCGCAGCTTCACGCGGCAGAGATTGAGCACGGTATCCTGCATGGCGCAGGTCACGCGTTGTCCCTGGCCGGTCTTTTCCCGTTGGAAAAGTGCGGCTAAAATTCCAGCGACTAGATGAATACCGGTGCCGGAATCGCCGATCTGCGCGCCCGTCACCACCGGTGGACCATCGTCGAAACCGGTAGTGCTGGCCGCACCGCCGGTGCACTGCGCGACATTTTCATAAACCTTGCAGTCTTCGAAGGGTCCGGGACCAAAGCCTTTCACCGATGCGTAAATGATCCGCGGGTTGAGCCCCCGAATAACTTCCCAGGTAAAGCCTTGACGGTCCAACGCACCGGGCGCGAAGTTTTCCACCAGAACGTCGCAGCAGCGAATCAGCTCGCGAAAAATTTCCTTGCCCTTCTTCGTCTTGGTGTTTAGGGTGATGCTCCGTTTGTTGCAGTTGAGCATCGTGAAGTAAAGGCTGTCGACATTCGGCTTGTCGCGCAATTGCCCGCGCGTGATGTCGCCCCGTCCAGGCAGTTCGACTTTGATGACGTCAGCGCCGAGCCAGGCCAATAGCTGAGTGCAGGTCGGGCCGGACTGCACATGAGTCATATCGAGTATCCGAATTCCTTCGAGCGCTCTCCCCATCGATTAGTTTTCTCCTTGAATTGGCGTTTTCCACCGTACATTTTAAAACCTTCGCGAGAACAGGATGTCAGACGCGAACGTCACGAAGTTTTCTGTGATAATATTTTCAGAAGGAACTACGAAATTAAAAAGTCCCTTGCGGTCGAAATGACAGAAACACCATTTGCGCCATTATCGTTCTTTACTTACGTCCTTTGCGTTCTCTGCGGTTAATTCTGATGCCGATTTCTCTTTCTGCCCTTTGTGGTCAATTCTTCCTATCCGCCTGCGGCGCTGCCCTATTTGTACATCGTCTGCGCTTTGGTGCCGGGCGCGTATTCATTGATGTCGACCCAAATATTGACGATTGCGCACTGGCCGCCGGCGACCCGCTCGCGCGCTTTTTCCAGCGCCGGGCGAATCTGGCTTGGCTCGCGCACCGCGATACCCCAGCCGCCGAAGCACTCGGCGAATTTCTCGAAATCGACGTCGCCGAGCTTATTGCCGACACAGCCGCGCTCCGGACCGTATTTACCGATTTGGCCGCAACGGATTTGATTCATCGCCGAGTTGTTGCCGATAACGGCGATGTAAGGCAGCCCGAAGCGCTGCGCGGTTTCCATGTCCCATGCCGTCATACCGAAAGAGCCATCGCCGTAGTAACAAAGCACTTCTTTCTTCGGATGAACGAATTTCGTCGCCATCGCGAACGAAGTGCCGACGCCGAGCGTGCCGAGCGGTCCCGGGTCCATCCAGTTGCCGGCTTTGCGCGGCTCAACAGCGGTGGCGGTGATTGTCACGACATCGCCGCCGTCGCCGATATAAACGGTATTATCGGTCAGAAACTCGTTGATTTCGTAGGCCACCCGGTAGGGATTGATCGGCACCGCCTCGGATTTGAACGACGGCAGTAGTTTTTCGTAAGCTTTTGCCTCAGCGGCACGCAGCTCTTTCATCCACTCGGCGCGCTGCCCGTTACCTTTCGACGCGCGGCCGGTGGCGGCTTGCTCCACGGCTTTTAGAATCGCGCCGCAGTCGCCGACCAAGCCCAGCGATACGTCGCGGTTCTTTCCCACGTTGCGGTAATCGAGATCTATTTGCACGACGGTCGCGTCGGAACGCAGGCGACGCCCATAGCCCAATCGGAAATCGAACGGGCAGCCAACGATCAGAATCACGTCAGCTTTGTCGAACGCCAAACTGCGCGTACGATTGAAACCGTGCGGATCGCCCGGCGCGAAAATGCCGCGGCCGGAGCCGTTCATATAGCCGGGAATGTTGAGCGCGCGGCAAAACTCAACCGCCGCATCGTGACCGCGGCTGGTCCACACCTGCGTGCCGAATAGCGCTGCCGGCCGCTCTGATTTCACCAGAATATCGGCGAGCCGCTCGATGTTGGCGGGATCGCCGACCGATTTGGTCGAAGCGCGATAGGCGCCTGGCTTGGGGATGCGCGCGCGCGCGAGCGGCACCTTGGCATCGAGCACATCGCGCGGGATTTCCAAATAACTCGGTCCCGGCGCGCCGTTGACTGACTCGCGAAACGCCATCGACACCATGTCGGCGATCCGTTCGGTATGCGGCACGGTGGCGGCGAACTTGGTAATCGGCGACATGATGTCGACGTGCGGCAAATCTTGCAGCGAGCCCATCTTATGCTGGCTGAGCGCGCCTTGCCCGCCGATCATCAAGAGCGGGCTTTCGGCACGATATGCATTGGCGATGCCGGTCATCGCATTGGTCGTGCCTGGTCCCGCGGTCGTCACCACGCAGCCGATCTTGCCGCTCTGGCGCGAGTAGCCGTCCGCCGCGTGCGCCGCGACCTGTTCATGGCGCACGTCGATAATCTTGATGCCTTCATCGAGACAGCCGTCGTAGATGTCGATGATATGGCCGCCGCAAAGCGTCCAGATCACTTCGACACCTTCGTTCTTAAGCGCCTTGGCGACCAGATGGCCGCCGGAAATGACCGGACCGGTCGGTTCTTTCTTGATTTCGCTATTCGTTGCCATGGCTACCTCGTTTTGGTTGGCTGCCCTGAAAAAACTCTTTTTCTGTTCCGACTGCCTTCAAGCAACCACGCCCATAGAGCACTTCGAGACGATCGACGGCGGCACAGCAGATAATCGCCGCTTTGCCGACCCGTTCGCACGTCAGCGCTCTAACTCAGCGCGTGATAAACCTTTTTTAAAGCTGAGACAAAAAATCGAGCGGATTAACTGTCAGAGTGGGTCTCAAACGCTTGGTCGACCTGTTAGTTTACTCGCCGATGCTTGGAGTCTCCGTAGCTTTTCCTTAGGATACCGAATCTCGCGCTTGTGCTCAAGCTTTGGATCGATCCGTCGAGAGGCAGATCATCTACAAGCGGCGCGAGAGAATATCGCGCTGTTCGGTTTGAAAATAATCTTTTCAAAGCTGACATCCGCAGACAAAGCCCTCGGATGTCAGCCCAAATCAGTTTGGCAGACCGAAACGGAAAGTCTATTCCAGCACGTTCCCTAAATCCTCGCCTTGAGAATCCCCCGCAGCGGCGCCACGCCGGGAATTTGCCATTCTTCCCACATTTGATCGACCATGTTTTGAATATGCGCGTAATGTTCTTCTTTCAGATGATCGAAGCGCCCCTGCTTCGTCAGAAACTCTTTCACCGGAATTCGTCCCTTGCCCGTCTTGCGCGCGTCCCAGGTGTAAATGATGTTCCCGTCGACGATTTCGTAGAGCGGATAGATGCCGCATTTGATTCCCAACTCGCCAAGCTCGTTTGAGAAGCGAGGGTGATAGTCCCAACCTTTAGGACAGGGATCGTAGGTGTGAATGAAGGTCGGGCCACCGATGGCAAGCGCCTTTTGGACCTTGTTCAGATAGTCCGTGGGCGGAAAAGTGGCGCAGGCGGTGGCAACGTAGCGGCAGGTCGGATGGCCGACGGCAAGCATGCCCGCAACATTCTTCTTCCAGCGCCTCTGCATGATCGGATGCTTGGTCCCCGGAGGCGTGAAGGTTGTCTGCGCGCCGTAGGTGCTCAAACCCGTCGCTTGAATATCGGTATTCGCGGCTGACTCGTTGTCGTACATGATGATCAGCAAGTCGTAATCGCTCTGCAGGGCGGCGGAGATGCCGCCGATTCCCATATCGCCGGCGCCGAGATCGCCGGAGAAGTTGATGACGTTGATCTTCTCGTCCTTAATCTTCCCCTTGCGCTTGAGCGCCCGCAGGCCCGCGGCCATGCCCACGGCGGAGGAGCCGCCGGCGCCGAGCTGCGTGTGCATCCACGGCACGATCCAGGGCGTGGTCAAGTAAGACGTGTTGGCCACATACATGCAGCCGGTCGATCCGGTGACCACCGAGCGCGAACCCGCGACCTTGATAAAGCCGCGCATCGTCGTCGCCGACTCGCATCCCTGACAGGTCCGGTGACCGGAGGTGTAAAGCTCTTCCAGTGGAATTTTGTGAACGCCTTTGATCTTTTCGTAATCGATTTGTGGTGCAGTTGACATAATCGTTCCCTTCTATTTTACTCTCGTAGACCGATCCAGGTTACGAATTCGTCCATTGAATCCTTCTTGGCCGCCTGTTGCGTTATATCATACATCTTCTGCGCGTCCGCGATGGAGAGATCGCGCCCGCCCAGGCCACCCATGAAATTGACCACCGCCGGCCGATTTTTGGCCGGGTAGAGACAAGAGCGGACCTCGTGCATCAGGATGCCGCCGTTGTCCGGCGAACCATGGGCGAAATCACGGTCGACCACTCCGACAGCCTTGAAGCGGCTCAAGCTCTCGCGTAGCTCAACTGTCGGGAAAGGCCGGAACCAGCGCAGGTTCACGTAACCCACTTTTTGTCCCTTCTCGCGCAGTCGGCGCACCGCCGTGCGCGCCGGAGCCGCCACCGTGCCGACGCCGATCAGGACCACCTCCGCGTCTTCGGTCATGAATTCATCGAAGTAGTAAGGCGCGGCGTAGCGATTGCCGAAGACGTCGTTGAATTCTTTATAGGCTTCCTTGATCACGCCGCGCGCCCGTTTGGCGGCCTCCCAGTTCTGGCGTCTCAGCTCCATAACCCAGTCCTCGTTGACCTGTGGGGCAACCGAGATCGGGTTGTCGGGATGAAGCCGCCGCTCGGCGAGATCATACTGCGGCAGGAATCTCTTCGCCGCTTCCGGCGATGGGATCTTGACCATGTGCTGCGAGTGGGTGAGGAAGGCGCCATCCATCGCCAGCCCCATCGGCATCCTGACTTTTTTGTCCTCCGCGATGCGGTAGCCGATTAGCACGTGCTCGAGCGCCTCCTGCGGGGTGGTGACCCAGCAGAGAAGCCAGCCCATGTCCCGGACCGCCATTGCGTCGTTGTGCTCGACGCCGAAGGCGCCCGGATCGTCCAGCGCCCGGTTGCCCACGACGAAAAGAGGCGGGAGACGGTCGGTCGCGGTAACGACCAGCGCTTCCATACCGTACATCCAACCCGTGCCGCTCGATCCGCCGAAGGCGCGCGCGTTTACCGAGCTGGCGTGCTTGACGATCTCGAACTGCGAGTGCTCGCTGTCGGCGATGATGTACTCGGCGTCGAATTGACCGTCGGCGATCAGCTTCGAGAGGGCGTCCATCACCTCCGTGTAGGGACGGATCGGATAGGCGGCGATCACGTCCACGTCGGCAAGACGCACGCCCTGCGCGACGGCCTGGCAGCCGTTTAAAAGGTCTTCCCGCTCGTAGACACCTGTTTGATCTGATTTGGCTTTTGCGACTGCGACA
>JBOHVN010000257.1:0-22577 GCA_050735675.1 Binatia bacterium
GGGTTGGCGATAAACTCCTGAACTTCATGGATCCGGCTGAGATCGGTCCGTCTCAACACCATCGACGGATCTTTGTGGGCAATGAGATTTCCCTGCCTATCGACCAAATAAGCATAACCACCGACGCCGAAATGGATATCTCCGATCACTTCCCAGAGAAACTTAAGGTTGGTCTCCGCCGATAGGACGCCGACAACGTCTCGATGTGTAGCTTTTAGCGGAACCGCAATGGTGACATAAGGCTCGGCCCTATCCGAAGTATAGACCGAGCTTACATAAGTATGGCCTTGGATCGCCTTTTTAAACTTTTTCGATGCGCTCTGATCGGAACGTTCGTTGAGCGTGTAAACTTTTTTCTCCGATACCTTGATCACCTCCATTCCTCTCGAATCCAATATCGCCGCATCGGTAAAGGCCGGGTCATTTTTTAGCAGCAACACTGCAAGAAGTTGCTGCTCCTTACTTGCAACCGGGTAGAGGCTCATGGAAACCGCCGAGTCGCTCAATCGTTCGATTTTTTGAGTGACGAACGCATCGATCCGAGCAGCTACCAATGGCGCGATTTCCGCCTGCCGCTCGAATGAATCGTCTTTGATCTGGCGCTGAGTATAGAGATAACTGGCGAGGACGATTCCAAAAAGGACCGATCCGAAAAGTGAAAGATTCCAGACTAGGAGGCGACGACGGATGCCTCCCGCATGGAAAGAAATCGCGCCTATTTCTTTCCAACTCCACATCGGCGTCGTCCTATTTAATTATTTCATCTGCCTGAAGAAGGATGTCTTTGGGTATATCCAGGCCGATCGCCCGCGCGGTTTTCAAATTTAGCCTCAGGTGCAGCTTAAAAGGTTGCTCAATCGGAAGATCGGTTGGTCTAGCTCCCTTAAGGACTTTATCAACCAGGATGGCGCCTTGTTGCCCCAGGGAGTGATAATTAGAACTGTAGGCGGCCAATAACCCCCTTTTAACCGTCTCGATATTAGGGCCGACATGAGGAAGTTTTTCGTTAATCGCCTGTCGAGCGATGTCTTCCGTAGACGCGACAATCGTCGCTACAGGCGGAACAAAAAGCGCGTCTCCCAAGCCGCGTTTGATGAGGGGAATTTTTTGCCTCATTTCATCAGCGTTCTTTGTCTGAATCTCCAATTCTACGGGCTCGAGGCCTAACTTCTTGGCCGCTTCTCGGGCATCGGCGGTAAGCCGCTCGTGATTGATGCCAATGGCCGCGGTATCGATTAATAAAATAACCCGCTTGGTCTTTGGAGCCAGGTTCTTCAGCAGTTCCATCCGTTTTGCGGTAAGCTCCACCGATGAGCTGGATATCCCTGTTAGGTTGTTGCCCGAACTGGCATAGCTCTTAACAAGCCGGAGCGGATCTCCGGCGCTAAGAAAAACTACGGGGAGATGGGTGCCTTTCGTTAACTTGGCTACCGGCACGCTTGCCGTTGTCGATGAGGTTACGATGAGATCCGGCTTTCGTTGAACTAGAGCCTCCGCCAATTTCCTAAGGAGATCTTGATCTCCCTTGGAATTTTGGAAATCGTACGTGATGTTCTTGCCTTCGACATATCCCAACTCCGCCATTCGTTGTTTGAAACCATTAACAGCCGGGATAAATTGATCATCGGCCACCAGGGCTCCAACCCGATAAGGTTTCTGTGCCTCCGCCCGGCATGGCGCCATGATCAGCGCAAGAACGAGCAAAGTGAACCTCCATAAGAATTTCATTGAATGCTCCTTTTTTCACATGCCATCTCAATTGCTGTTATTTCTCCCACCAAATGCTTTCGAGTAATGCCCAAGGTTGCCGGGGCTCGACCATTATCGCCTAGAGGGTCGATTTTCGGTGTATCCATCATCGCCTACGCATAAGTGATGCCAGGTTCGCCAGCATTGACCTAGCCTCGACAATCATGCCATTTTGCGGCGGATTTTGACCCTGGAGTGTGAACCTGGCTATAGCAATCAGCCTATTAGTGAACAGGAAATGACAAGACTTGTAACGAAGCCCTCAAGTCATTTAGGACCCCGCTCGATGGGTCGCAGGCGCAAGCATGAACGAGTAGCGGTGAGAGTGAATGAAACCGGTACTATGGACTGGAGTGAGCCTTCGGGCGGTTTACAAAATTCATTAAATTTTCGATCGCCGAACTCATGGCAGGCGCTTCGATGGTATCTATGCGGGTCTCAAAGTCATCTTTGCGCAGCATACAAGCGAGCCGGTCCGCGACGTCATTCTGTGATATCAACAAACACGCCATCCGGACTCGAGCACTGGTGCTTTCCGTGACGGCAAGACGCGATTAACGACACGCGTCTTTCGCCTTCGCTCGGTTCGCTGATGACGCGCTCGCGCATTTCTGGATTAGTTTCGCGCAAGGCAGCTAACTCCTGCTTCACCGCCTCGACGCTTTCAACTTTAAACCCGATATGTTCCAAGCCGGGCCGGTCGATGCCCGCGCCCTCGAAGTCGCTCATTTTCCACGGCGCGACAATCAAGGTCATTTTGCCGTCGGTGAGATAAAAGTTAGGATCCTCGAGCGCCTTATCGGCTTCCTGCAAGTCCAACATGTCGCGGTAAAAGCTCGCGATGCGGGCGGGATTCATCACGCGCAGTTTGATGTGATGGATGCGCCGAGGATGCTCGCGCTGCTGCTCGACCTGCGGTGAGCCAGGGCGAACCGCATAGACATCGCGGCGGTTTGACATCCCCTCCTGTGTAAGGTCGAAGTAATTGCCCTCGGGATCGTGCGCGCCGTAGGTCGCGAACGGCCGATTAGACGGCCGCTTGAGCACGGCAACTTCGGGATAATTCTTCTTGATTCGGGCAATCGCTTCGTCGACGTCGTCGACATCGACGCCGAAGTGGTGCAACCCGGGCACGTAGCCGGGCTTTCTGCCGATGACGGTCACGCCGACGTAACCGTCGCCGATGCTCACCGCGTAGTTGGTGCGGATCGCTTTTTCTTCTTCGCCTGAGCCGGGCTTGGATCGCTTCATGCCGAACACGGATTCGTAAAACTTAGCTTCGCGGACGAAGTTTTCACTAACGATGGCCGCGTGTTGAATTCTCGTTAGCATGGGCATCCCTTCGGTCGACTGGGTTCCAAACGTTCCAATCAACTCCCCGAGATCTTTTTGAAAAACCCTTCTTTCTCCAATTCGTCCATAATGCTCTCGTCGACGTACTTATCAAGCTTGGTGTCGAGTTTGGGATTTTCCTTGGCAATCAATTCCACCGCGTTTTGCAACCCCTTGTGGGAAACCCGCGTCGGAAAGGAAAACTGCGGGGCATAGTACTTGTACGTTTCTTCGAGAGCTTTTGGGTTATCTTGCTTCAGTCTCTGTTTGAAGATGGAAATCCCTTTTTCTTTGTCGGTCATGAATTGGTAGGTTGCTTCGGCATAGGCCATCAGGAACCGCTTTACTGCATTGCGATTTTGGCCCAAGAAAGAACGGCGCACGGCGACCGCGCTCATAGGGTAATCAGCCGATTTGAATTCGTTCAGATTGCCCAGCTCGTTCATGCCCAGCCGCAGCGCCTCGCCAAGCTCGGGGTGCGAAAGCACGGTGGCGTCAAGCGCCTTGGTGGACAGCGCAACCAGCCGGTTCGCCCCGCCCCCGGCCTGCACAACCGTGACCTTCTCGCGGGGAATCTTCCATTCTCTAAGCAACAGAGTTACAGCCAGATCGTTGGCGCCGCCGAAGTTCACGATACCGATCTTCTTTCCAATGATGTCCGCCGGTTTGCGAATTTCCTTCTGGGTTACAAAACTAAACGGAAACTTGTTCAGCGATCCCGCGACCATCACGATATCCGCTCCGCGCATTACGGCTCTAACATGCCCCGCCGCGTCGACATGGCCGAATTGAATGCTATCGCCGACCAGCGCCTGTATCTGGCGGGTTGTTCCGGGAACCAGCACCGTTTCGCCTTCGAGGCCATACTTTTTGAGCAAGCCAAGGTCTTTAACCGCCCACATGGATACCTGAAAGCCGGCGAACCCGGCGTACCCAATCATATAGTGCTGCTGCGCGGCAGCGATGAGCGGTAAGCCGAGAATCAGCAGGACGACAAGCACGGCTTTGTTTAGGCGTTTCATAACTTCTTCCCTCCATCCTCAGACATTTTGAGGTTATTTTGCTGCTGGGCGGTATTCTAGATGGATGCGATCCTAAGTCTAGCAGGCTGCTGAAAAAGCCTCATAGGCTAACGCCGATTGCCCTGAGCTTCGTCGAAGGGTGCGCTCAATCGCCTCGCTACAACGTCCTGCAGGGCAGGGGACGGTCGCGACCGTCCCCTACTCGCCTCTGAGATCTTCTTGAGCAGCCCGCATTCCAGTGTTTTTCAGCAATCTGCTAAACATAGACAGTTAATCCTTTGCTGAATCTTAAAGTGCCGATTGTCTTTCGTCGTCCAGCTTCTTGGCGTAATCCTTCCAGTGAGTCGTACCGGGAATCACCTCGGAAATGACCATGAGATGCGGAAAGCGGTTGGTTTTTGGGTCGCTTAACCGATGCCGCGGCTCGCGTCCCTGCTTCACGTCTTCGATGCCGCTCAGCAAGAGTTTCCGCGCCGCGACGATCGCCTTGTCCGAGATAACGAGATGTTCCGCGGTCCGGTCCTGAACACGTCCCTGGCTCTCCGTCGCGAACGCATCGTGCGCTTGAAAGTTCAAACCCATGCCTGTGAAAGTCTTCGTCTGCATGGAGTCGCGATCCTGCTCGTACCGGTTCGCCGCTTCCCGGCTCAAACGATAGTCCGCCGTTATGTCGGCCCGATTTTTCTTGCGCAGGTCTTCTGAAAGAGCTTTTTCGCGGCTGAACATGAAGACATATTTCCAATGACAGGTGTCATTGATCGGCACGTGCCAATGAACGGCGTAACCCTCGCCGACTGTCGAGCCGCCGAAGGCGGACAGATTAGGCATGATGAAATTGGTTATGCGCAAGTACGATTTGTCCGAGCCGGCGCCGCGGATCGTGTAAATTCGCAAACCGTAATCCATCACCTCGACTTCGATGGTCGGCGCGATGTCCTCGCCGAGCAGAGCATTATCCGTCGCGCTGGCCCCCGGCACGATGCGCTTGTGCGCGACTTGGGACTCGTTGAGGTACTGATGCAGAAAAGACAAGTGGACGGGATCGATATTTCCCTCGTTACCCTGGAGGTAATTGCAGCGATAAAAAATTTTCGTCACCGTCCTCTGCGGCTCCGGCACGGTGAGAAATTCGTAATTGGGCAGCAGCGGCGGACCGCCGGGGCCCAGGTAGGTGAAAACAACCCCGCCCGCTTCTTGGCACGGGTACGCAAGATGGCAGATCGCATCTCGGTGCGCCCCGCCGCCGGGCTCGCCGGGCTGCTCGAGCACGCGCCCGCGAATATCGTAAAGCCAGCCGTGATAGAGACAGCGCAAACCGCCATTCTCGATCCGCCCGTAGCTCAAGTCGGTGCCGCGATGCGAGCAATGCAAACCGAGCAAGCCCGGCCGGCCCTGATCATCGCGAAAAAGCACCAGCTCTTCGCCCATGACCGCTGCCCTGCGGGGGACCCCGCCTGGAGGCAGTTCCTCGCTGAGCGCCACCGGCTGCCAGTAACGGCGCATCAATTCGCCGGCCGGCATGCCCGCGTTAGTCTGGGTTAAAAGATCATTGTCTTCTTTGGAGATCATAATCGTCTATCTCCCCAAAACGCTTTTAACGGATCGTCATCAAATCGTCGCAACGGCCGAACTTTATCCAGGATTCCTATCACGAGCAAGCCGACGGCTTGCAAAACTAATATCGGGACGGACTTTCAACACGCTGCCGCGCGACACGCTGACCGTGCCGGTTTTTGCCCCGCGCGGTTTTTTTACGTAGCGCGCTTGCGTGCAGTGAACCGGCACGCTGCCCGCGTTGCGCGCCTTGCTGTGGTAAGCCGCCACCGCGGCGGCCTGGCGCAGCGTCTCCCGCTTCGGCTCTTCGCCGTCCTTGGCGCGTAGAATCACGTGGCTGCCGGGAACCTTGTCGGCGTGAAACCACCAATCGTCAGGCTCCGCCAATGAGGTGCTCAGATAATCGTTGTCCGCGTCCGTAGCGCCGGCGAAAACCATCCAGCCGCCGGGAAGCTCGTATAAGATGATGCGTTGCTTCGCTTCGCTCAATGTCAGTCCGTCCTGCTATCCTGTCGTTATTTTCCGTAGAGCTTTTCGAAGGTAACGCAGCAAATTTTCTCGTCGATGGCTGGCTCGTGGCGACGGGGGCGCTGCGCCCCTGCAATTTTTGCGCGCATATCGGTAACCGCGCCAACGATCGGGAAGAGCATGGGCCGCCATCGTAGGCAAAAATCGATCGAGAGCACAACCGCGCAAAAACCTCGGCTAATGACTCACTTTAACTACAGATCCTTCACTTCGCTCAGGATGACAGCCCACGCTGAATGTCATTCAGAGCTAGCGGCGAAGAGTCTTTCTGCGATTTCGCGTTAACCGGAAGCGACCCATCAAAATGAGTCACTACCAAAGAACTCGGCTGATGACTTCAGAAGGCATATGCTTGCGGTTCCGATGCAACGATTTGAACGGCTTGAATGATTGAAACGACTGGAATCGAACCGATTTAGCTTGCCTTGTCGCCTATGCGGTACTGTAGTAGATATTGATCCACTGTAAACAGGAGGTAACGCTATGGCATCGATCCTTTACGTGGGCACCGGTCAGGGCGTCGTGACACTCAAAAGCGACGATGGGCGCTCCTACACAGTCGAACATCATGGTCTCAAAAACTGGGCGATTCCCGAAGTGGCCTACACACCGTCGGCGCCGAACCGCGTGTTTGCCGGCACCCGAGGCGACGGCGTTTGGTTGAGCGAAGATTTCGGCGCCACCTGGAAAAAACCCTGCTACGGCAAGCGCGGTCCAGGCAAAGTGCGCTGCCTGACCATCGATCCGTCCGATGACGACACGCTTTACGCCGGCACCGAGCCTATCGATGTTTTCGTCAGCCGCGACGGGGCGAAGAGTTGGGATCGTTTAGAGTCGCTACGAAATACTCCCTTTGTCGAGACCATCACTTACCCCGTCGCCACTGTGGAACCGCACGCGCGCGACATCATCATCGATGCGAAAGACTCCGACACGATGTATGTCGCTCTCCAGGTCGGCTACATGCTCAAGACTCGCGACGGCGGCAAGAGCTGGGAGCTTTTGAATAAGAATCTGGACTGCGACGTGCACACGATCGTGATGCATCCGGAAAACCGCCAAAAAATCTATGTCGCCACCGGCGGCCATGATTGCCGGGCGGGGCGCGCGCCGGGCCGCGCGCTTTACTCGAGCGCTGACGGCGGCGCAACCTGGTCGCCGATGGCGGCGCAATTTCAAGAAGAATATTCGGTGCCGCTCGCGCTCCATCCGAAAAACGCCGACATCATTTATTCCGCCCTGGCCAACGGCCAGCCGACCCAGTGGCGCCGCCGTCCCTCGGGCGCCGAAGGCTGCCTGATTCAATCGACCGACGGCGGCAAGAGCTGGGAAAAGCTCAACGGCGAGATCTCCAAAGCCAACAAGAGTTTCATCGAAGCTTTGACTTTCGATCCGAGCGACTCGGATCGGCTCTACGCCGCGCAGCGAAATGGCGACCTGTTCGGCAGCCTGGACAGCGGCGGCAACTGGTTCAAGTTAAATCTCAGCGTGCCGGAGCTCTCCGACATGAAGGCGGCCCGCGCATAAGCAAAACGTTACGGGGTTGGCGTTTCGAGTTTCGGGGTTCCTGCATTCCCAACTCGAAACCCGAAACCGGAAACTCGAAACTGATTTATGGCAAATCTTACCGGCTGTCTGGCCATGTCCCATGCGCCGCAGTTAATGCTCGATCCGGATCAATGGGGACTCTTGAGAAATCGCGAGAGCGAACACTTGCCCGACAAGCCCGGCTGGGAGAAAGAAACTGCCCAAGTGAAACGAGCGAAATGGCATGGCTGCATGGCAGCCATCGCCAGGCTGCGGGACAAAGTGGACGCGCTCAGCCCCGACGTTCTCGTCGTCGTCGGCGACGACCAGCATGAAAATCTCATCGACGACAACATGCCGCCGTTCACCATCTTCGGCGGCGCCGAGGTCGAAGCGAGCACGAGCTTACACTACTTGAACCAACCCAAGTCGGAAAATCGCACCCAATACCGGGTCGACGCGAAGATGGCGGAAGCGCTCGTCACCGGCCTGATGGACGAAGGCTTCGATCCGTCCTATTCCAGGCGCACCAGCTACGCCGGCGGTTTAGGCCATGCGTTCGCGCGCGTGCTCAAGTTTTTGAGTCCGCAAGCCAATCACCTGATCGTTCCCGTCATGGTGAACACTTACTACCCGCCGGCGCCGTCGGCAAAACGATGCGTCGACTTCGGCCGCGCGCTGGCAAACGTGCTCCGCCGCTTTCCGGAAGGCAAGCGCGTCGCCATTATCGCCTCGGGCGGCCTCAGCCACACGACGATCGACGAGCAGCTCGATCACGGATTCATTGAGGCGCTGAAGCGAAACGACTTAAGCTATATGGCCGCCATGCGCGCCGCGGATCTGGTCGAAGGCACTTCCGAGATCCGCAACTGGATCGTCGCCGCCGCGGCAGCCGATCGCCCCGGACAAGTGATCGATTACATTCCGCTCTATCGAACCACGACCGGCATCGGGTGCGCTATGGGTTTCGCGTGCTGGATTTGACCTGAACCGTTTGTAATTTACCGTTCAGGACCATCTCAAAATCTTTTGTTCGTCATCTCGAACAACGTGAGAGATCCAAGATTTCTCACTGCGTTCGAAATGACAGATCAGTGTCATCGCCATACTCCCTGCGTTGCGATACGGCGAAGAACTCCGTTTTTTCGTTGCTGTATACTCAGGTCACCGCTTCGATGAACGAACAACCTGCCAACCTGAACCCGCAAATCGTCGGGCGGCTTGCCGCCTTTCGCTATCGCGATTTTCGACTCTTTTGGCTAAGCCTGTTCGTCTCCAACATCGGCACCTGGATGCAGATGACGGCGACCAATTGGCTGTTGTACGAGCTGACCAGTTCGCCGCTCCAGCTTGGCTTGAATGGCGTATTTCGCGCGGTCCCCGCCCTCACCTTGGGGTTGATCAGCGGCACCTTCGCCGACCGCTACGACCGCAAGCGGCTGCTGCTCCTCACCCAGGTCATCTTGGCGCTCGTCACTTTCGCTCTGGGCATGTTGGATTACCGGGGGCAGATTCAAGCTTGGCAGATTTATCTCTTTACTTTCATCAGCGCGTCGGTCGGCTCCTTCGACGGGCCGGTGCGCCAAGCACTATTTCCGTCGTTAATTCCACGAGCGGTCCTGCCCAATGCCGTGGCGCTCAATTCCCTGCTTTGGAAAGGCGCGGCTTTAGTCGGTCCCACTCTCGGCGGCATCGCCATCAGCGTCATGGGCACGGCCGGCGCATTCTTCGCCAACGCCGCGAGTTTTCTCGTGGTCGTCGTCGCCTTATTGCTCATGCGCGTGTCGTCACCCGCGCGCGAGAGGCAGCGCGATTTCCTCGCCGAAACCAAAGCCGGATTTTCCTACATCATCTCCCAGCCGATTATTCTCGGCCTCACCGTCATGGAAGCCTTTGTGTCCATCTTTGGCCTGGACCACGCGCTGCTGACTATTCTAGCCAGCGATGTGTTTCGCGTCGGCGCGCACGGTTTCGGCTTTCTCCAATCGGCGCGCGGTCTCGGCGCCGTGATCGGCTCGAGCGTGTTTATCGCGATGGGCCAGCGTCCCGACCAAGGGCGGATTTTATTTGTCTCGGCGCTTCTCTACGGCGCCGGCTTCGCCCTCTTCGGACTGTCGCCGTCGTTTTCACTGGCTCTGGTGCTGCTCGCCTTCGTCGGCGCAACCGATATAATCTGGAGCGCTGCGCGCGGCACGATCCTGCAGATGCTCGCGCCGGAAAAATTTCGCGGCCGCGTCATGGGCGTATTTCAACTGAGCAACCGCGGCCTTCACCCGCTCGGACAACTCGAGTCTGGAATTATGGTTCCGCTGATCGGCGCCCGCGAAGCAACCATCATGGGCGGCGCGATCATATCGGTCATGACGCTGCTGACCGTCTGGCAAGTGCCGGCGATCACCCGTTTTCGCTGGGACGGAAAAGAACTCGAATCCGACGGCGGGAAAGCCGCCGCAGACGATACGCCAGACAAGCTAAACCAAGCCGCGGCGCAAACCAAGCTTTAAGACGGCTGCACGGCTGCAAATGGAATAGCGTAGTGTCCCGCAATGTGTCTAATCTGGGGAGCCGTGCGACGAGAATCTGCCTTGATATGTTGCGGCATCGATCGCGGCCCGGAGTACTTTGCTCGCGCTGAATATAAAAGCAGATCGTTCGCCTTTGGCTCAGGATGACAGGGAAAAAACAGTTTAAGATGATCGCGATGATTTGTTGGTGATACTGACGCAGTAAGATTGTCGTGCCGGTGAAAACCGCCATCCAGATGTATTTTGAAATCCCTGGATTCCGGGTCGCCCCCGGCTTTCGCCGGGGTTGCCCGCAATGACGGTCACTTCATGCAAATAACTTCCGGGTCGCCACACTAACTTGTTCGCGGCCAGAGCGTCATGCCGTCGGGTTTCAGTTCGACAAAGACTTTGTTGCCCTGCTTCAGTTGCTTGGCCTCCGGGGAGACGATCACGCGGGTTTGCGCTCCCAAGGTGACCGTGTACTCGTAACGGTCACCGAGAAACTGAACCGACTGCAGGACTCCTTCGACGACATTGCTCTGGCCGTCGCTCACAGTATCCGTGAGCGCGATTTTCTCCGGGCGGATCGCAACCATCGCCGCCTGGCCTATGGCGGGAAAACCATTGGACGATGAGATGACGTTGTTGCGTTGCAACTTGAGCGCCGAAGCGCCGACCCCCTGCACTTCGATTTGCACCTGTTGATCCGAAACGGCCGCCACCGTGCCCGGCAAAAGAAACGTTTTGCCCAAAAAGTCGCGCACGAAGGGCGTCGCCGGGTGGTAGTAGACTTGCTCGGGCGTGCCAATTTGTTCGAGCACGCCGAACTTCATAATCGCGATGCGGTCAGACAGGCTGAGCGCTTCGATTTGGTCATGGGTCACGAACAGCACGGTGATGCGCACGCGCTGCTGCAAAGCCTTCAGCTCGCGGCGCATTTCCTCGCGCAGTTGAGCGTCGAGGTTACTCAACGGCTCGTCGAGCAGCAATACTTTGGGCGAGAACACCAGCGCCCGCGCCAGCGCGACGCGCTGCTGCTGGCCGCCGCTCAGCGCCGGCGCCGGCCGATCTTCCAGGCCCGCCAGGCCGACCAGGCCTAGGACCTCGGCGACTTTGGCGCGAATGTCGGACCGGCTTACGCCGCGCAATTTCAAAGGATAGGAAACGTTTTCGAAAACCGTCATGTGCGGCCAGAGCGCGTAGGACTGAAATACCATGCCCATGTCGCGCTTCTCGGGTTTGACGAAAATATTTCCTTCTCCCGCAGCGAGGCAGCGCTCGCCGAGATAAATGGCGCCGCCGTCGGGCTTCTCCAGCCCGCCGACCATGCGCAAGGTGGTCGTCTTGCCGCAGCCGCTTGAACCGAGCAAGGTAAAGAACTCGCCTTCTTCGATGTCGAGATTGATGCGATTGACCGCGACGATGCGGTCGAAGGTCTTGTAGAGTTTTTCGATGCGCAGGAAACTCACGTGATTTGTCCTTAGCGAGGTCGCGAAAACGACTTATTTGCAGCCGATGATGGAAGATCGATGACAGAGGATCGCGATCTTCAATCTTCCATTCTCCAATGAGTCACTCCGCCCGAATCCCGACCTTGAGACCAAAAGAACGGGCGACGATGGCAATGCCCAAAGTGAGCAGCGTGATCGCGATAATCGTAATACTCGCGACTTCGCGATAGCCCGCGGCGACCTGATCGAGCGCAAGCAATGACAAAGTCCGCGTTTCCGACGTCGCCAGGAGAATGATCGCCGAATTGTGCTGCGCCGCGAACATGAACTTGATGACGCCGACCAGCACCATCGTCTGCGCCATGAGCGGAAACACGACGCGAAAATAGGTGCGCCAGAACCCGGCGCCCGACATGCGCGACGCCTCTTCCAGCTCTTTGCCCAATTGCACGAAGTTCGCTTTGAGAATCTGCGTGGACAACGTGACGCCGCCGAGCACTTGGGCGATCACCAGCAGAACAATCGTGCCGTAGAACGGCCGGAAAAACGGCGTGCCGAGAAACATCCACAACAGGCCCAACCCGGACAACACGCCGGGGATCGCCGAAGGCAGCCAGCAAATCGAGTCGAGCACTGAGCGACCGGGAAGTTTGGTTCGCACCAGAACATAGCCGATTAAAGAGAATGCAAGCGCGCCGACGAGTCCAGCGCTGACGGCAACGATCAGCGTGTTATGCAGGGCCTGGATGATGCGCGGGTCATGGATTGCCGCAATCCAGTAATCCAAGGTCCAGGTTTTCGGCAGATTGAAGAAGCCGAATCGAGTCATGAAACTGCCGCCTAGAACGCTCAAGAACGGCACGACATCGAGAATGAAAACCACCAGGGCGACAAACGCCGTGGCCGGATAGCGCCACACGCCGAGGTCGATAATCTTCGGCTTGAATTGTCCCGTGATCGTGGTGAATTGCCGGCGCGTGATGAGTTTGCGCTGCAACGGAATGAACGCGGCGAGAAAAACCAGGATCACGCTGCCCAACGCGGCCGCTTGATTGACCAGCGGCGGTTCCTGGCGCGCCAGATCGACGACCTTGGTCGAGTAAACGTAAAAGCTCCACGGCACGCCGAGCAAGAGTTCGACTTCGAAACTGCTGAAAATCCGGATCACGCTGAGAAGGAAAACCACCACGATCACCGGCGTCATGGCCGGCACGGTGATGCGCAGCAGCGTCGTCAGCGCGCTCGCGCCCGACATGCGGCTCGCTTCTTCCATCGAGGCGTCCATGCGCCGGAACGCCGGCGTGAGCAGCATGACTTTAGTGGAAATACCGTTGCTCACCAGATGAACGAATATAATGCCGGCGAAGGAATAGATGTCGAAGTTGAGCCCGCTCAGAAACGGTATTTCGCGCAGCCACGAGTTGATCAGGCCGGTGCTCGGATCGAGCATCAGCATCCAGCCAAAGGTCGTCGCTAGACCCGGCAGAAAAAACGAAACCCAAAAGCCGAATTCCAACGCGTTGGCGAACAGGATGTTGGTCCGCGCCAGCAGCCAGGAAATGAAAATGCCCAGCGGCAGCGCGATCGCCTGCAGCACGAGACCGATCTTGATGCTGTTCCACAGCGAGCGCCAGATCCCCGGCTCGCTGAATGCTTCGCGCCATGCTCCGAAACCATAAACGGGAGGCTCGGCGATGGTCGATGTATTGAAACTGTTGATGACGATCAGCGCCAGCGGGTAGATCACATAAAAGCCCATGAATCCGATCAGCAGAGCCATGAGCGCCGTGCCGCCGTCGAGCGGCGGCAGCCAACTGCGCGCGGGCGCCGCGGCATTTACGCTTTCGGTTTTTGCCATTGCCTTTTGCGCTCGAAGCGCCAGCGATTGTTAGTGCGGGAAACCCGGGAGTTCAAGCAAAGAGCGACCGAACAGTTGCGATTCGTCCTATTTTTGCGTGCAGCCCGGATGATAAGGCATGTTGCAGCGCGCGCCGGCTTTTTTCATCGCCGCTTCGAAGTCGCGGTGAATCTGCGGGTCCTCGTCCTCGAACTCGATCTGCCCGCCGCCGAGTTTGACGCTGGTAAACGTGCCGCCTTCGCCGTCCTGCGAGCGCATGAAGCGATAGCGCCAGTTATTCCAGCGCAACGCCAAATAGCGCGCCGGTGCGGCGCCGGAATTAAAATGTTGATGAAACCATTGATCCGGCGGCACCACCACGCTGCCCGGTTTCCAATCCACGCGCTGCGGCTTTTCGCCCGGCGGCCAGAGGATGGAATAGCCCTGGCCGCTGAGAATGATCACATGCGCGCCCGGACCATGCTTGTGTCCTTTTTTGTAGGTCCCGACGGGAAACTCGGAGATATGCGCGCCCATGGTGTTCTTCGCCAGGTTGAATTTCATGTTGGTGCTGCCCTTGCCGCGCTCGCTGTAGTCGGTGAGCTTGAGCGTGTGCGTGTCGGGCACGAAGTTGGTCGTGAGGAAAAACCGGCCGGTCAGCTCTCCCTGGCCGCTGAAGTAGCCTTCGGTGCGCGGATCGAAGCGGTCGCTAAACGTATAGTCGCTGTTAAAAATATAATCGACGTTGTGAAACAGGTTCATCATGAAGCAGCAGTTCGTCACCGCGAAATAGCGCGCCGCTTCGCTGCCGCTGGCGTTGAAGTGCTGGTAATCGGCGTTGAGCGGCACGGCGAACATGCTCCCCGGTCCCCACTCAAACGTGTGCTTTTTGCCGTCCCGTTGCCACACGCTGGTGGCGCCGTAGCCTTGGGTCACGTAGACCATCTCTTCGTAGATGTGTTTTTGCGGCTTGGTCTTGCCGCCGGCGGGAATTTCACAGACGTACGCGTCGTTGGTGCCGCCGGTGCCGTCGAGCACGACCATTGAGCAGGGCACGCCCTTCAACTCCCAATGTTCCAACGGCAGCGTGTTGACGTCCTCGACAAAGAAACCGCGCACCACCGGAATCTTTTGCTCCGCCTGCCAGTATTTATAAGTATCGATCCGCTCGGGCTTGAGATTAGGATCGATCGGCGCCGTGGTTTCGGCCATGAAAGTCTCCCTCCGAAAAGTTCTAGTTGCGCGGCGGAACAAACTAAAAATTGAATTGCCGTTCGGTTCGCGATCCGATCTTTCCCCTCGCCCGCGTGCGGGAGAGGGCGAGGGTGAGGGTCCGAGTTCGGCTGCTCACCGCTATCCTAACCTTTCCCCGTCACGGGGAAAGGCAAAGACGACGCTCGATGAATAGTATCGATCATTTGCCGCCTCGACCCAACGAAACCCCTACGCCACCTTCTGCTGCTTGCCGAAAAGCCCCACCCGCTCGTTGACCACGTCGAACTCGATCAGACGATTCTCGACCGGGTCGCGCAAGATGCCCAGCGGCTCGCCGCCACGCTGCACGATCTCGATCTGCTCGCGCAGAACTTTTCGCAGCAGGATGATGCCCTCGTCACCGACGCCAAGATGTTCCTGGGTGCGGTCGGTAAGCCCGCCCTGCGTCTCCCACGCCATGGCATCCTGAACCAGAACGTGCTCGAGCCGGTACTCGCCGTTTTCGTTTCTGATCGGAAAATATTCCCACGGCGCATCGCCGTCGGCGGGGGACCGCATCGCGCCGTCCGGCGTGAAGTAAACCACGAAAACTTGCGTGTGAGTGTCATCGACCGGAACACGAATCTGCAGGTTGTGACGCAAAGAACCGTCGGTTTTCAAAGCCCGGAAAACATGGCGCAGCGTGATCGGAAAAACCAGCGGGTGCTGGTCGAGGCGCGCCGCTTCACCTTTTCGGCCCGGCGTGCGGCGTTGCTTCATGATGCCGTACTTGAACGGAATGAAAGCGTGCTCTTCTTCGTAGCGCTCCACCGTATTGGCCAGATGCGCCGTGTCGCCATGCAGCCAGTAGAGGTGCGATGGATCAACCGAGTTCTCCATCGGCTGAAGCCAGTTGCAATGATAAATTTCGTGCTTCTCGATCCAGCGCTTGCCGTTTTCCCAAGCCAACACATCCCAACGCGGCAGAAGCGGCCTCGGCTCCGGTCCGAGATAGGCCCATAGCAATCCGCCTAATTTTTCAACGGGGTACGCGATGTGTTTGATTTTGTCTTTGAAGCCGCTTTCCTCCGGCTCGGCGGGCTGCTCGATGCACCTTCCGGCGCAGTCGTATTTCCACCCGTGATAGGGACAGCGAATACCTTCCTCATCGACGCGGCCGAAAGCAAGTGATGCCTTGCGGTGCGAGCAATGTTCGCCGACCAATCCATAGCGGCCGGTCTTATCGCGATAAATAACCAGATCCTCGCCTAAGAGGCGAACGGCCTTGATCGGATTCTCGTCGGTGAACTCGGCGGCGACCGCCGCCGGCATCCAATAACGGCGCAAGAGTTCACCGGCTGGCGTGCCTTTGCCGACGCGCGTGAGCGTGTCGTTTTCTTCGCGGGTGAGCATCAATTGCTATTTTCTTTCGATTCCCGCCATGATCTCTTTCGCGAGATCGAAGATCGGCTTCATGTCGCCGTACTCCGGCTTGACCACGTCGAAATATTTGACCCCGGGCTGCATCCGGTTATCCGGCGGAATGCCGTCCTTGGGGATATCGATGCGCCGTGAATTGGCCGGATCGTCGGCGTCGCCGAGTTTCTGCAGCGCCATCTGTCCCTTGCGCGACAGAAACCAGTTGAGAAACACCTTGGCCGCGTTGGGATGAGGCGCCTGATTCATCAAACTCACCGAGCCGCCGCCGGCCGAGAAGCTGGAGCCCTCTTTCCAATGGTTCGTATCGAAATCGTCCACCGGCAATCCCTGATGCTTGGCGCGCATGGAATCCTTGCAGCCCATGCAAATAGCAAATCTTCCTTGCGCCAGCCAATCGGTCATCTGGCGGAAATTTTTCGAATAGGTAATGTCCATGCCGCCGAAAAATTTCTTCATGAACTCGGAACCGAGATCCGCGCTGTAATAGTAGAACTGCATGGTCGCGCCCAGGCCGGTGTCACGCGGATCGAGGGACACGATCTTCCCCTTCCATTTGGGATGGACCACGTCCCAGTAGGATTTGAATTCCTTGGGATCGACCAGCTTCGTGTTGTACGAGAGCTGGGCATTGCTCGGGCTGGCGATGAAGGCGAAGATATATTTGCCTTCAGGGTCGGCGTAGCGGTGTTCCTTGCCGAACCACTTGGACTGATCGACGACCTCGGGCAGGATCAGCACCGGCTTTAACGGATCGAGCGCCTTGCCTTTATAAAGCGTGTTGTAAAGACTGTTTGTTCCGCCGCTGTAAACGTCCGCGATATACTTGCCCGCGCGCCGCTCAGCCATGATCCGGCTCGTCAGCTGGCTTCCGCGGCCGGTGACCGATACGATGTTGATGCCGGGAAATTCCCGCTTGAAATCTTGCAGCAAGGCTTCGTAGCGGTAAATATAGACGGTGACCTGCCCTTCTTTTCTGGCAGCCGCAAGCGTCTGCTCCCAGTCTTTTGTCCACTCGGCTTGCGCCGCATTGGCTGCGCCACCGGGCGCGAACCAGCCGAGCAGCGCAACCAGCGCAACGAGCTTTCGTCCGATGACAGTATTCACGGCTTCACCTCTTGGTCTATAAAATAGGGCCGGACAACGATCAGTCTTAGCTCTGAATAGTTTCCGAAAGACGGTTCTAAGTCAACTCGGATTCACACCAGGATTGATTCCAACTTGCCGCAAATCATTTCTTGCGCTGTGCCAAAGCTTGCTTGACGAACTTGCGGATCGGCGCCTGATCCATCCACTCGGCTCGATCGACGGACGGATAACGGTTCGGATCCGACTGCGGCCGGCGATTGCCCCGCGGCACTTTGTCCTTGGGGATATCGATCCGGAGGGAATCCGGACCATCGTTCCCTTCGGTGAAGATTCTTTGATAGGCGATTTGCCCCTCGCGCGAGAGCAACCAGTTGAGCGCGACTTTCGCCGCGTTTTGATGCGGCGCCTTGTTAATCAACGCCACGCCGCCCGAGCCCGCGGTAATATAGCCGCCCTCTTTTAGGTGCTCGGGGTCGAACCAACTCACCGGCAATCCCTGGGTCTGCATCACATCCAGGTCCATGCGCGAGATCGGCGCGAAAATCGACATGGCGAATTTTCCGCCCGCCAACCAGTCGCCCATCTGCCGCGTGTCGGTGCTGATGACCAGATCGGTCTCGGTAAGAACTCGCTTGATAAACTCCGGCCCAAGGCTCTTGCTGTGATAGAAAAATCGCATGGCGTCGCCCGCGCCGCCAAGAGTGGGATCGTAGGCGACGATTTTGCCTTTCCACTTCGGATTGAGCAGGTCCCAGTAAGATTTAATTTCAGCCGGGTTCACCAACTTGGTGTTGTAGGCGAAAACGATCCGAGTTTCGCCGTTGATACTGAACAAGTAGTGGTTCTCCGGGTCGACGTAGTGATGCTTGCCCTGCCACCATTTCGAGAGATCCGTCACCTCCGGCAAGACCAGCATAGGCGGAATCGGATCGAGCGCCTTGGCTTTGTAAAAAACGTTGTAGCCGGTGGTCATGCCGTTGACGTAGAGATCGGCTAAATATCGGTCCGCGCGCCGCTCGGACATCAGCCGCTTGGCGACGTCGGCGCCGCGGCCATAGACGCCGATAACTTTGATCTCGGGATATTTCTTGTGAAACTCGGCGAACAGGTTTTCGAAGTCGGCGCTGCCGTAAAGCACCAGCTCGCCTTCCTTTTTGGCCGCTTGTAAGGTTTTCTCCCAGTCCGCCTTCCCCGCGTCGGCTTGCGCCGCGTTCGCCGCCGAAGTCCAAACCGAGATTAAAAAAAGTGTCGCGACAAAAATATTCAATTTGAGTTTCATTTGCTCTCCTTACGTCCGATACGGTCCGCTAACTTTTCCCCGCCGCCTTAAGCGCCTCGTTCATGATTTTAAGCACCGGTTTCATGTCCTGCCACCCCGGTTTGCTCGTGTCGATATAATTGACGCCGTCGACGCGGCGGCTAAGGAGCGGCACATCGTCTTTGGGAATATCGATTCGCAGCGAATCCGGCGGGCTTTCGGACTTGACCAGCGTCTTCTGCAAGGCGATCTGCCCTTTGCGCGACAGCAGCCAGTTGATAAAGACGCGCGCCGCGTTCGGATGCGGCGCCTTGTTGACCAAGGTGATCGTGCCGAACTGCTGTACTAAGCCGCCGCCTTCTTTGAACACCTTTGGCCCGAAGGTATCGACCGGCAGTCCCTGCTGCTTCAACACGTCGACGTCGCAGAAAAAGCAGATGGAATACTTCCCCACCGCGAGCCAATCCGGACCCTGTCGGTAATCGCGAAAAAGCTGGATATCCATGTCGCCGAAGAGTTTGCGAACAAATGACGGTCCGAGATCAGGGTGATGGTAGAACAAACGCGCGTTGCCCGAGCCCGGTCCGGGAGCGCGAATGTCGCGCGCGGCCACTTTGCCCTTCCATTTGGGGTTGAGCAAATCCCAGTAGGATTTGAAGTCCTTGGCGTCGACCAGCTTGGTGTTGTAATGCACCGAACCGTAGGTCGCCGAGCCGACGTAGCTAAATACATATTGTCCTTCAGGATCCGTGTAATGATGTTGTTGCTGATACCATTTCGAGGGGTCGGTTACCTCGGGTAGAATCAAAGCGGGCTTGATCGGGTCCAGCACCTTGGCCGCCGCATGGAGCTGCCCGTGGGTGGTCACGCCGCCGGAATTGAACACATCGGCGAGAAATTTATCGCCGCGTCGCTCGGCGAGTAATCTTTGCGCAAGCTGTGAACCGCGCCCAGGGACCGAAATGATTTTGATCTCGGGGTAGTCTTTTTGAAACTCCGGCAACACCACCTCGTAGCCGCTGATGTAGACCGTGACCTGTCCTTCCTTTTTGGCCGCGGCCAGAACTTTTTCCCATTCCGACTGCCAAGCAGGCTTGGATTCGGCGGCATACCCGACACTGACAAATAAAAACCACAGTAACGTTAACGACAAATTTTTCCGTTTAGACATTTCTCAACGCCTCCCGGCTGAAGACTTTATGCGATTTCGCATTTAACTCAAGACTCCTAGCCCGGAGATCCGCTCGGAACCACGTGTCCGGATCATTCGGAAACCACACGATAGGGGGGTCTGACGCGGAGTAAGCTTCGTCTCGATCTAGTCGGCGAAGCTCAAATCGAGCGGAAACTCGATTCTATAACGTCGCGCAGGTCAAACTGCAAGACGAGTTTTATTGGCATTTGCGCTAATGCACCGGCGAAAATTCGCGAACATCGTTCCGTCTCCAACCACGTGGGCCTGCCTGATCATCGCTTACCACCGGTATGACGGACGCTGGGTTGCCGCAGCGGCGGCAGAGCGCGGCTTCTCACTGGCGGTTGAACCTTCGGCGCCATGTAATGGTATCTGGCACGTCTGCTATTTTTAAGAAACCTCGTCTGATTTTTGAAATAATCCACACCTAATCCCCCAAGCGGACGCTGGTTGAAAATTAGCCATTAACTGGTTAATATCACACCATGTTCCAGCGTCATATTACGGGTCTTGTCCTCGACGCTCTGGCAGACACGCCAGTGGTCCTCCTTCACGGCGCCCGCCAGACCGGGAAGAGCACGCTGGCGCAGCGGCTTGCCGAGGAGAAACACAAGGCGCGATACATGACGTTGGACGACGCGGGCATATTATCAGCGGCGCGCGGCGATCCGAGCGGATTTATCCACGGCTTAGAAGGTCCTGTAGTTCTCGACGAAGTTCAAAGAGCACCGGAACTTTTTCCGGCTATTAAAGTTTCGGTGGACCGCAACCGAAAGCCCGGTCGCTTCCTGCTTACCGGCTCGGCGAATGTCATGCTCCTTCCTCGGCTCTCCGAATCGCTCGCGGGCAGAATGGAGATCTTAAAACTTTGGCCGTTGTCTCAAGGAGAGATAGAAGGCTCGAAAGAGGGGTTCGTGGATGCGCTTTTTGCTAGCGCGTTACCCTCCTTACCCTCCTTAACGGCTGCTCCCGCGGCACGATCACAAATTTCCCATAGGCTACTGCACGGCGGATACCCGGTCGTCCAGAACCGGCTCTCCGAAGAACGCCGGAAGGCCTGGTTCGGATCGTATCTCACCACGATCCTGCAACGGGACGTACGCGACTTGGCCAACATCGAAGGACTCACCGCGCTGCCCCGCTTGCTTTCGCTTCTGGCAGCGCGAGCTACTTCGCTGCTAAACCTTTCCGAACTCTCCCGCAGCTTCGCCGTGCCTCTCACGACGCTTAAGCGGTACGTCGCCCTATTGGAAACGACTTTCCTGATTCAAACTTTGCCGCCGTGGTCGAGTAACTTGAGCAAGCGCCTGGTAAAAACTCGCAGGCTAGTTTTTGGGGATACGGGATTGATGTCTTACCTGCTCGGCTTGAACAAGCAACGGCTCACTGAACATACGAACTTGGTCGGCCCACTGTTGGAAAATTTCGTCGTTATGGAGCTGCAAAAACAAGCTGCTTGGAGCCGGGTCCAGCCTCAAATGTTTCACTTTCGAACCCAGACCGGTCAAGAAGTCGACATTGTTCTTGAAGATTCAACCAGGCAACTCGTCGGAGTTGAAGTTAAGGCTGCGTCCACAATCTACACGCAAGACTTCAAAGGACTGCGCGCGCTGGCGGAGCTGAGTAGCCGCCGCTTCCATCGCGGCGTCGTGTTGTATACCGGCAGTGAATCTATCCCTTTCGGCCCGCGGCTGCATGCCTTACCCGTCAGCGCCCTGTGGCAGTTGGGCGCGACCAAGGTCACGGCGTCGAAATAGATTTTCGACCTGGCCCGCAAACTTGTTCCCTCGATAGAATTATTCAACCGCAGGAATAATAACGATTCTAAGGGACGAGCACGGGTTGCGTCGCCTGAATGGCTTGAGCCGGCTAACCCGCAGCCCGCCTAGCGAAAAGCGATCCAAAAAATACTCATGATCTCGCTTTCTCTATTCGATTGCCCTCTGGACCCGAACGCTTTCGCTAGATTCCCGTGTCCCGGACGCTGACGACTCCTCAAGGCGAAACCAACGATGGCGCTCGACGCCGCGTCATGCCTTGGAACGTAGCCGTCGCGATGTATACCACACAACTATGGAGGGCAGGCCGAAAACGATTACATGCACTGCGAGCTCTGGCGCAACGAAGTAGTTGGCGACGAAGCTCCGACCGAGAAATTGATAACGGAAACCACGAACCAGAGCCCGATAAAAATCCACGCGCCATCAACTGGCTGCTTGTTTTTTCGCTGGTTGATTTGAGCGGCGACAAAGACAAGCACGGACAGCAGAACAAGTCCGATCATCGTCAGTCTAAGCCTGTGATCGTGAATCCTCATGCTATCGAAGCCTCGAAACCGCCGGATGGTATCTCAGCCCGGCGGCCAATCGCACCCAAAAGCCCGCGTTTGGCCATTGCCGCTATCGCTGGCAGCTGCCACCGCGACGATGATCGGCGCGTTTCGGAATGAAATCGAATCGGCAGGATTCTACTCGTACCTTAACGCGTCGATGGGATCTAGACTGGCGGCCTTTTTCGCCGGGTAAAAGCCGAAGAAGACGCCGACGGCGCCGGAGAAGAGGAAGGCGATCGCGACGACCGCCGGGTCGATGAGGGTCGGCCACTGGGCCCAATTTTTGAGGAGTTCGGAGCTGCCGATGCCGAGCAGTATTCCGATCACGCCGCCGGTGGCGGCCATGACCATGGCTTCGACGAGAAACTGCAGCATGATGTCGCGGCTGCGCGCGCCGACGGCCATGCGAATACCGATCTCGCGCGTGCGCTCAGTGACCGAAACCAGCATGATGTTCATGATGCCGATGCCGCCGACGAGCAGGGAAATCGAAGCGACGCTGCCGAGCAAAACGCCCATGACTCGAGCGGTGGTCGAGGCTGCCTCGGCGATGTCGGATAGATTG